>NZ_JPOE01000005.1:1245851-1557314 GCF_000733775.1 Thiomonas sp. FB-Cd
CCGCGCAGCCCCTGCAACTGCCATGGCCTGAGGATGAACGCCTGCTCGCAGTGGCACGCGCACTCCTCGCAAATCCGGCCAGCCCGCGGCGGCTCCAGCAGTGGGCACGGTTTGCCGAAATGAGCCCGCGCAGCCTGAGCCGCAAGTTTGTCCAGGAGACCGGGATGACCTTCGCGCGATGGCGGCAATGGGCCAGGCTCATCCAGTCGCTCGAGTGGCTGGCCGAAGGGCAGGCCGTCAAGAGCGTTTCGCTCTCATTGGGCTACAGCAGCGTCAGTGCCTTCATCAAGGTTTTTCGCGAGGCGCTGGGCAGTACGCCGGCAGCCTATTTCCAAACCCGGGCCGCCGACGCAGAGCGTGCCGGGCGCCGGGACAGCCAAGCCGATCCGATTCGGCCCGCAGAATAAGCTCATTCCCGCAAAGTCTTTGGAAAGTGCGCCAAGCCGGATTACGCTCAGGGCTAGGGGCGCAACCCGCCGCGGTCAACGCGGGTCAGCGTTGACCGCGGCGATACGAGGAGACTTCCATGCGATTCGAAACCCAAGTGATTCATGCGGGCTACAAGCCCGATCCCACCACCCGCGCGGTGGCCACGCCCATCTACCAGACCGTGTCCTATGCGTTTGACAATACGCAGCACGGCGCGGACCTGTTCGATTTGAAGGTGCCGGGCAACATCTACACGCGCATCATGAACCCGACCAACGCCGTGCTGGAAGAGCGCGTGGCTGCACTGGAAGGCGGGTTGGCTGCACTCACACTTGCCTCGGGCATGGCGGCCATCACGGCAGCCGTGCAGACGATCGCGGAGGCCGGGGACAACATCGTCTCCAGCAGCCGGCTGTATGGTGGCACCTACAACCTGTTTGCGCACACCTTTCCTCGCCAAGGCATCGAGGTGCGCTTTGCCGATCCGGCCGACCCGGCAAGCTTTGCCCGACTGATCGATGCCCGCACCAAGGCTTTGTACTGCGAAACGATCGGCAACCCACTTGGCAACGTCACCGATATTGGCGCGCTGGCGACAGTGGCCCGTGCTGCAGGCGTTCCTCTGATCGTCGATAACACCGTACCTTCGCCGTATCTGTGCCGTCCCATTGAGCATGGCGCTGACATCGTGGTGCATTCGCTCACCAAGTACCTGGGCGGGCATGGCAACAGCGTGGGGGGGGCCATCGTCGATTCGGGCAAGTTCGATTGGTCCAGGCACGCTGAGCGATTCAAGCTGTTGGTGCAGCCGGACGCGAGCTACCACGGCGTGGCTTATGCGCAGCATTTTGGGGCAGCCGCCTTCATCGCCCGGGCTCGCGTCGTGCCGTTGCGCAATATGGGAGCGGCGCTGTCGCCTCTCAACGCCTTTCTGATTCTGCAGGGCATCGAAACACTCCCGCTGCGCATGGATCGGATCTGCCACAACGCGCTGCGTATTGCCGAGCACTTGCGCAAGCATCCCAAGGTGGCCTGGGTCGGCTATGCGGGCCTGCCCGATCATCCAGACCATGATGTATGCCAGCGCCTGATGCACGGTCGAGCCTCCGGTATCCTTGGCTTCGGCGTGAAGGGAGGCAGAGAGGCCGGGGCACGCTTCCAGGACGCCCTGGAACTCTTCACGCGGCTGGTGAATATTGGTGATTGCAAATCGCTCGCCTGCCACCCGGCCACGACCACCCATCGCCAATTGAATGAGCAGGAGCTGGTGGCTGCCGGGGTCACGCCGGATATGGTGCGCCTCTCCATCGGCATCGAGCATGCCGACGACCTGATCGCCGATTTGGATCGCGCGCTGGCGGCGGCCTGAATCGGGACGGCGATCGCTTTGGCGTTAAGCGCCAAAGCGCCGATTGTCAGCGCCAGAGGCGCTGGTGCGTTAAAGGCAGTGCACAATTTGACCAAAACGCGCCGGGCGCGCTGCGCGCCCGGCTTCGACATTTCGACATTCCTTTTCCAACTCGACCTATGACGCAAAACCCCATTCCACCCCAGTCGACAACCGGCTCATCGATCCCCAAAGCGGCCTGGATCGCCGCCGGTACGATCGGGACGCTTATCGTGGTTCTGCTGGCGGCCGTGCTTTATAAGCTGAGTGCGCCTGCTGCACCAACCAGTGCACTTCCGGGGCCGGCCCCGGCCTCGATGCCGGCGCCGCCAGGCCAGACGCTTGGCGCAGGCAACAATCCACAATCGGCAGTTGCCGTCACGAATGCGAATCCTGCAGCACCCGGTTCGGCGCAATTCCCCGCATTGCGACCGTCCACCACGCAAGCGGGGCAGGAGCCAAGGCCGGCGAGTGGTCGTACAGCTTCGGTGACGGGCCGGTCGTCGGGCGACGAGCGCGCTGAGCGACCCGTCGCAAGCACAGGCAGCACCAATGGCGCATATGCACCGCAGACATTTTCGCCCCAGCAGGCGCCGGTGCAGCAGCCGCAAGTTTGCAGTACCTGTGGCACGGTGGTGGCGGTGGCCCCGGTGCAGCAACCGGGTCAAGCCAACGGTGTAGGCGCGGTGGTGGGCGGCTTGGTCGGCGGCTTGCTCGGTAACCAGGTCGGAGGTGGCAACGGGCGCACCGCCGCCACGGTGATTGGCGCCGTCGGCGGCGGCTTGGCGGGCAACGAGGTGCAAAAACGCGTGAACGCCAAGACCGTATACCAGGTGCAGGTCCGCATGGATGATGGCCAGGTTCGCACCACGACCGTGGGCGTCGAGCCTCCCGTGGGCCAGCGCGTGCAGTTTGGCGCCGATGGGGGCCTGAATCCCTTGCCCTGAGGCCGTGGGCCATGCAATGCGCGGAGTCTCGCCCGCACGCAATCGGTTGGGCTGTGTCTGCTCAAACCCATGCGCGCGCGGCCTGATCCGCGCTCGAGGAGGCATTCCCGGCGCTTTTTCTTTGTGGTCGGGCAAAGGTCGCGCATGAGGTTCGAAGGGGTCTGCGCAAGCAGCGGTGCATTCGGGCACAACCGTCGCGCCAGATCCGCATAGGGCCGTTGCACACGCGGCCGTGTGTGCGCCAGGCGTTAACCCAAGCCAGCTCAAGCGAGCACGCTTCTGAGCCCGCCGTCCTGAAGCACGTTGTGGCATCGAGCCGGGACGGGTCGCTTCGGCGGGCCCGTGCCGCGGCCGGCAGCGCTACACCAAGTGCTTCACAGGCGATCCGGGCCTGTCCCAACCTTCAGTCCCGCCAAATAGACAACAAACAGAGGACACACCGCAAGCCCCTCAAGGAGGCCTGCGGCAGCCGCGCCATCCTTGCACGCCCTCAAGGACGTGGCTTGTCGCGATCGGGTCATGCGTCCCGGTCAGTTGGCAGGCGTTTTGTCCGGGGTGGTGGCCAACTGTGCCTCCAGGGCAGCGACCTGAGCTTCCAGTTGCGCGATGCGCTGGCTTGATGCAGCGAGCATGGCCTGCAGCGCGTCGAATTCCTCGCGTGTGACCAAGTCCAGCTTGCCTGCCGCTGACAGCGCCAGCGCCCGCGCGTTGCGTTGCACATCTTTCAGCGGGGATTGTTCCAGCGCCTCGGCGGCGCGGCGCAGGAAGGCCTTGGGCGAATTCGGGGTGGGCGTTTTCATCGTGTGTGTCCGGGAGGCGAATGCCGAGGCCCCTATTGTGGCTGCAATCGGCGCGGCGCTCGCCGGAGCAGGCGCTTTTCCTGCAAGACGATTGACGCACTGCAGCGAAAACCCCGGCGATGCCGGCGGCGGCTTCTGCCCCCGGATGGGGCGTCGAGTCTACCGTCCGGGGCCGCCTTGCGTGCACAACAGCGGCGCCCAGGGCTGCAAGCACACCATCACGGAGCATGGGCGCCGATTCAATGCACCGCAAACGAGCATTTTGCACCGACAGTGAGCGCCGATGGTGGAATTAGGCGGCCGAAACACCATCGAGACGATCAAGGCGCACCTGGCACGAAAGCTGCAGAGCAAGGTCAGGGCAAACCAGCGCCCTGCCGACCAACATTTCAATTGCAACGTTTCGGGAGAACCTTGATGAAGAAGATCGTCCTTGCTGCTTGCCTCGCTGCTGCGTACGGCTACGCCGGATTTGTCTGCGCCCAAACGGCTCCGGCAGCTCCTGCGGCCCCAAGCTTGGGCGCAGTGCTTGCTGCCACGCCGGGTTTGAGCATTACGGGGTACGTCGCATCGACCTACACCCACTTTGATACCGTCCCGGCGCTGCGTGCCTTCGACACCAGTCAAAACGGGTTCAAGGTGAATCAAGCTGCAGCCACGCTGGCGTATCTGCCCAGTTCTGGGGCAGGGGCGCAAGTGACGGTCATTGGCGGATCGGATGCCAAGATCCTGCGCCAGGGCGAAACATGGCCTTTCAATTCGACCGCCAGTCAGTTCGATTTGAATAATGCGTTCGTCCAGTATGCGACGGGTCCGGTGACGGTCATGGCCGGAAAATTCTCCACGCTGGCCGGGGCGGAAGTCACGGATCCGGCGAACGACAACGAGATCTCGCGCTCGCTGCTGTTCTGGAACATGGAGCCCGGTACCCATACCGGCTTGCGGGCCAGCTACGCCGTGGACCCTGCGGTGACCTTGGTCGCCGGAGTCAACAATGGCTGGAACTTCACGAGCTCTCCATCCAGCACCTCGAAGACGCTGGAGCTGGGCGCATCGGGAACACCCAGCAAGATGTTCTCGTATTCGGCCGCTTTCTACTCCGGCCAGTCGCCACTGTATGGTGGGTTGCCGACGGGCACGCTGCAGCTCCTTGACCTGGTCGGCACGATCAATGCGACCGATGCGTTGAGCTTCGTCGGCAACGTGGACATTCTGTCCAAGGACGGAGCCGCGGCCGGCGGCGGCAAGGGCAAGGCCAATGGCCTGGCGCTGTACGCCAACTACACGCTCACCGATCAATGGATGCTCTCCGCGCGTGGCGAGTATGTGGATGACAAGGATGGACTGATTACCGCCATCGCCGGCAACAAGCTCAAGGAGCTGACACTGGCCGCCAACTATATGCCAGTGAAGAACCTGAAGCTCTCGGGCGAGGTGCGTCAGGATCGGTCCGACCAGCCATATTTCTCGAAAGACGGCGTCGCGGTCAACAACCAGACCTCGCTCGCGCTGCAAGCGGTCTATTCATTCTGAGCACACCCCCACCCTCATCAGGAAGGAGCAACCCATGAAAATGATCATGGCAATCATCAAGCCGTTCAAGCTCGACGAGGTCCGCGAAGCCTTGTCCGGTATCGGGGTGACGGGTATCACCGTCACTGAAGTCAAAGGCTTTGGACGGCAAAAGGGCCATACCGAGCTGTATCGAGGCGCGGAATACGTGGTCGATTTCCTGCCCAAGGTGAAGATTGAGGCTGCCGTCCCCGATACGCTCGTTGAGCGCACCATCGAGGCGATTGAAACCTCGGCTCGCACCGGCAAGATCGGCGACGGCAAGATCTTCGTCTCGGCCATTGAACAGGTCGTGCGTATCCGTACCGGCGAGACCGGTGGCGATGCGCTCTGATCCCAGCCCTCCAAGAAAGGTCAAGGACATGAAAAAGTTTCTCGCAATGATCGCGCTGAGCCTGGTGACGTTGGCCAGCACAGCCCCGGCATGGGCGCAGACTGCCAGCGCCCCTGCCTCCGCGGCTCCGGCCGCGCCTGCACCGGCCGCGGCAGCCGCACCCGCTGCGCCGGCCCCAGTGGCCGCTCCGGCGGCTGCCGCGCCGAACCCGGCAGCATTCATCAATTCTGGCGATAACGCGTGGATGCTGACGTCCACCGCGCTGGTGCTGATGATGACCATCCCGGGACTCGCGCTCTTCTATGGCGGCATGGTGCGCAAGAAGAATGTGCTTGCCACGCTCATGCAGAGCTTCGCGATTACAGCTCTGGTCACGGTGCTATGGATGATTGTCGGCTATAGCCTGGCCTTCACCCAGGGATCGGGTTTCATCGGCGGGCTGAGCCGGTTCTTTCTCTCGGGCATGGGACTGGATAGCGCCAATGCACTGGCACCCACCATCCCCGAAACCACGTACATGACGTTCCAGATGACCTTCGCCATCATCACGCCGGCGCTCATCGTGGGTTCGTTCGCAGACCGCATGAAGTTCTCGGCACTGCTGTGGTTCATGGGGTTGTGGCTGCTTGCGGTGTATGCGCCAATTGCCCACATGGTCTGGGGCCCAGGCGGGTGGCTGGGCGGTGACGGCGTGCTTGACTATGCGGGCGGCACGGTCGTGCATATCAACGCCGGTGTGGCAGGTCTCGTGGCGGCCCTCGTCATGGGCAAGCGCGTGGGTTATGGCAAGGAGCCGATGCCTCCCCACAACCTGGTGCTGACCATGATTGGTGCGTCGCTTCTGTGGGTCGGTTGGTTTGGTTTCAACGCCGGCTCCGCCGTGGCTGCAAGCGACCGTGCGGGCATGGCCATGGCCGCCACGCAAATCGCAACGGCCGCCGCGGCATTGGGATGGATGTTTGCCGAGTGGATGACGCGCGGCAAGCCCACGATTCTTGGAATCTGTTCGGGTGCAGTGGCCGGCCTCGTCGCCATTACCCCAGCCTCCGGCTTTGTGGGCCCGAGCGGGGCGCTTGCCATCGGGATCGCGGCTGGCGTCGTGTGTTTCTGGACTGCGGTGTACATGAAGGAGATGATTGGATACGACGACTCGCTCGACGCCTTCGGCGTGCACGCCATCGGGGGTATCCTGGGTGCTCTGCTGACCGGCGTCTTTGCGGTCAAGGCCATTGGCGGCACCGCGGGGCTTCTCGAAGGCAATGCCGCGCAAATGCTGATCCAAGCCAAGGGCGTGGCGGTCACGATCGTCTACGACGCCGTTGTCACCTTCATCATTCTGAAGCTTGTGGACATGACGCTGGGCCTGCGTGTGACCGAAGAACAGGAGCGCGAAGGCCTCGACATCAGCCTGCACGGCGAGCAGGTCTTGTGATGCAAGTCTGATTGCAAGGTGGTTTACCCGGGGCTGCGTACTTGCCCCGGCCGCATCTCCAGCGGAATCTTCTGCCCGGCGCCTTGCCGGGCTTTTTTTTGGGTGCGCCGACTGGCCGCGCCCGCTGTCTTTGCCGTCTTTGATCAGGAGCGGGCGGGCATCCGTTGGCAGGAATCACGGGGCTCTGTCACAATTGATGGATCCCACCCACAGCGGCAATGCGTGCGCTAGGGCCACTCCGAACTGAAATCCGATTACGCATGATTCCCCATCTCGTCTCCAACGAAAGCGGCCCGGTGCTCGAACTCGAGCAGCGCATCCTCGAAGCTCAGCCATCGATTGAACGGTGGTTCCGGCTGGAATGGATGGAGCATGCGCCGCCGTTTTACGCCTCCGTGGACTTGCGCAACGGCGGCTTCAAGCTCGCGCCGGTGGACACCAATCTTTTTCCGGGCGGCTGGAACAATCTGTCGGACGAGATGATTCCTCTCGCCGTGCAGGCGGCCATGGCGGCGATCGAGAAGATTTGTCCCGAGGCCAAGGGGTTGTTGCTCATCCCGGAAAAGCATACGCGCAACACGTTCTACCTGGAAAATCTCGGGCGCCTGACGCAAATCTTCCATCAGGCCGGGTTGAACGTGCATGTGGGCACGGTGGATGAAACCATCACGGACGTCAAGACCGTGCACCTGCCCAGCGGCGAACCCCTGGTGCTGGAGCCGTTGGTGCGCAGCAAGCGCCGCCTCGGAACCAAGGACTTTGACCCCTGCACCATCCTGCTCAACAATGATCTGTCTTCGGGGGTGCCGTCCAGCCTTGAGGGGTTGTATGAGCAGTATGTGCTGCCTCCGCTGCACGCGGGGTGGACCACGCGCCGAAAGACGACCCATTTCAAGAGCTATGACGACGTGGTCAAGCGCTTCGCCAAGCTCATTGGTGTGGACCCGTGGATGCTCAACCCGTATTTTGCTCAGTGCACCAACATCGATTTCCAGGAGCGCCAGGGCGAGGACTGCCTTGCCGACGCCGTGGACACGGTGTTGGCGAAGGTGCGGAAAAAATACAAGGAATACGGCATTCACGCAAAGCCCTTTGTCGCGGTGAAGGCCGACGCCGGAACCTACGGAATGGGTGTGATGATGGTGCACGATGCTGCCGAGGTCAAAGACCTCAACCGCAAAACGCGCAACAAGATGAGTGTTGTCAAAGAAGGCATGGAGGTGCGCGACGTCATCATCCAGGAAGGTATCCCCAGCATCGAGCGTCTTCAGGAGGCGGTGTGTGAGCCTGTCGTGTACATGATGGACCGGTACGTGGTTGGCGGGTTCTATCGCGTGCATGCTGACCGAGGCCCCAGTGAGAATCTCAATTCGCCTGGCATGCACTTTGTGCCACTGGCCTTCGACGAACAGTTCAACGTGACGCACCCCGAGGCCAAGCCCGGCACCAACGGACCTAACCGCTTTTACATGTATGGGGTGATCGCGCGCCTGGCGCTCGTCGCGGCGAGCTACGAGCTCGAGAGGACCGACCCCGAAGCCGAGACGGTCTGAAGCCGACGTGCCGGAGAACCCCATGCACTTGTTGTTCGTCGCCGATCCGCTGGAGATCTTCAACCCCAAGAAGGACTCGACTCTTGCCATGATGCGGGAGGCCCAGCGGCGCGGATTCGCGGTATGGGCCTGTGAGCCGCGCAACCTGCATTGGAGCAGTGGCGGTGCTCCGGCCGAGGGCGCGTGGGTGCGGGCGAACTGCCGTCATGTCCAGGTTCTCGAGGGCGCGAAGCCCTGGTTCGGCGAAGTCGAGCACGTGGATCGCGCGCTCCACAGCTTCGCCGGTGTGATCATGCGCAAGGATCCACCTTTTGATAATGAGTACTTTTACGCGACGCACCTGCTTGAACAGGCTGAGCGCGAGGGTGCGCGCGTCTTCAACCGCCCACGCGCGCTACGCGATCATCCGGAGAAGCTAGCCATCCTGGAGTGGCCTCAGTTCATTCCGCACACCCTGGTCAGCCGCGACCTTGCGCAATTGCGCGCATTTGCGGCATCGGAACGCGACATCATCATCAAGCCCTTGGATGGGATGGGCGGAAGCGGGATCTTCCGCCTGCGCGCTGCCGCCGACGGCAGCCCTGACGTCAACCTGAGCGTCGCGCTCGAAACCCTTACCGATTGGGGGCGGCGTACGATCATGGCGCAGCGCTTTATCCCCGAAATCGCAAAGGGCGACAAGCGTGTCTTGGTCATCGGCGGCGAACCTGTGCCATTCGCATTGGCGCGCATTCCGCAAGGTGGCGAGACGCGCGGCAATCTGGCTGCCGGCGGTTTGGGCGTCGCGCAGCCGCTGACAGCGGCGGACCGCTCCATCGCGGACACACTCGGCCCGGTGCTTGCCGCTCGCGGACTGCTCCTGGTGGGTCTCGACATCATTGGCGAGCGGTTGACCGAGATCAACGTCACCAGTCCGACGTGCTTCGTGGAGATCACTCAGCAAACGGGCTATGACGTGGCAGCGCGGTTCATCGACGCCGTGCAAGCCGCGATCGGGTAAGCAAGAGCGGCCGGCCCGAAGAACGGAGCTTGCGGAGGATCAGTCCGAGCCGTTGCCGGACGATCCGTGACGGTAAAGCAGTGGAGGTGCGCGGCACGCCAGCGGCGCACGCACGTGGCCTCCTGCACAGACTCGGCGATCAAGGCCAGTGCTTTTGCAGGGACTGCCAGCCGGAATCATCCGCGCTCAAACCGTCATGACTTTGCGCGAAGCCATTGCATGAACGCCGCATAGGGCTTGGGGCTGCCGGCCTCCCAGCCCGTTATGTGCAATGCCTTGTTCACACTTTCGGATTCGGCGCCAAGCAATGCGGTGCGCACATTGACGACGCTGGCGGAAGGCACCTTGGGCGCGGCCAACAGTGCCCAGAATGGCATGGGCTGGTGTGCCAGGACCACGCCGCCATGGGCTTTCCAGGCTCGGGACAGGATGGGTGTGACCGCACCGATGACGGCAACATGCGTGGTTTGCATGAAGCCTGTGACCGCATTCTGATACTTCGCGTAGACGTCATGCCCGGGTATGACTGCCGCATGCTCGCGCCACATTTTCTGAGCCACCTCGTCAACCAGGCTTCCCTTGGCTGGAGCCAGGATGAAGGCTGCCGGCGACGACCAGACAGCGCTCGGCGGCACACAGGTCTGCGGAATGTTTTGCTGAAGGCCCAGGAGCGCAAGAGTCGGCCCGCCCAGTAGCACCTGCCCTGGCTTGTCGGGGCACGGTTGGGCGATGAGGTCCGTGCCGAACTCGACCGGCGACTGCGCGACAGCCACCAGGCGCCAGCCTTTGGACAGCAACAACGCGGTCAGGTTGGGTGGCTTGACGAAGGCAAAGTCGTACCCCTGCCCCTGCGGTGCTGCACCCACCGACTGGGCCGTGAAGTGGTCCTCCCAGATCACCCGATGGCCGGTTGCATTGCCGATGAAGTCGGCCAGGGCCTGCGAGGTGTTGCCAACGGCGACGGCGTTTTCCTGGACCAAGCCGTTCTGGATTCCAAGCACCCAGTTTGAGGGCGCATGGAGGGGCGTTGCGTGGGCGGCGCATCCCAGACCGAGGAGCGCTGCAAAGACGACGGGTGAGAGAAATCGAATGCGTAGGTTCATGGTGCGAAGTGCAAGAGAGGCAACGATTGCGACAGGGCCGGCAGCGCCGGTGCATGTGCGTGCTCCAGGGGTGGCCCGATTTCACGTCAGCTTACCTGTGCGCTGGCGCGCCAGGTCCTATAGCTTGTACCAATGCCGTTGATGCGCACAAGCGGTGGAACCGGTCGAGCCTCAACGCAACGCTCGACGATCCGAAGTCGCGCGTCATGTCCGGGCGCCAGCGCGCGTACGTCCCTTCGCACTCCACAGCGAAGGCAAGCACGGCACCCGCCGCTCGGGTGGTGGCGCTAAGCTGCGAACTTTTCCCGCGAGCACGCCATGTCCGATCAGCATTCCTTGTTTCTGCCCTGCCCGCGCGGGCTGGAGGCGTCGCTCGTGGCCGAGATGGAGCAACTCGCCAGCCCCACCCTGCAGGTGCGCGAACCGGTGGCCAGTGGCGTGCCGGCGCGCGGAACGCTCGCTGATGTGATGCTTCTCAATTTGCATAGTCGCATTGCGTCGCGTGTTCTGCTCCGCATGGGTCGAGCCGCAGCGGCGCATGCGGACGACGTGTACCGTCTGGCGCTTGCGTTGCCGTGGGAGCGCTGGTTTACCCCCCAACAGACCTTGCGCGTGGACGTGACCGCCGAGCGCGGCTCGACGCTGCCGCCGCAAGGCGCGGCGGCGCGCCCGGTCTGGCGAAGCAGCGTCGAATCCGCCCAATCCGCGAACTTTCCCGATAGCCTCCTGTTCGCAGCGTTGCGCGTCAAGGACGGTGTGTGCGACCACTTTCGCCGCTTGGGGCAAGAGCGGCCCAGTGTGGACCGCCAGAACCCCGACGTGCGCATTCACCTGCACCTTGGCGCGGCTGACGCCTTGCTCTACCTGGATACGTCCGGGGAGGCGCTGTTCAAGCGCGGCTGGCGTGCCGAGCATGGGGAAGCCCCACTCAAGGAAAATCTGGCCGCGGGTCTCGTGCGGCTGTCCGGTTGGACGCCGCAGGACGTGTTCTTCGACCCGCTGTGCGGCGCGGGAACGCTCGCCATCGAAGCAGCGCAAAGCGCTTGCCGCATTGCGTCCGGGCTGAACCGCACGTTCGGATTCGAGCGGCTTGCCGGCTTCGACGCTGCGCTTTGGGAAGGGCTTCGCGAAGCAGCACGGGCCATGCACCGTGATGCGCCCGCGCCCATCATCGCCTCGGACATCGACCCGCGGATGGTGGCGATCGCTCAAGCCAACGCGCGCCTGGCTGGAGTCGAGGACGCCATCGAATTCAAACAGGCCGATGTGATGGATGCCCAGCCGCCAGCAGTGCTCGCTGCCGGTCAGGCTGGTCATATTGTGACCAATCCCCCCTATGCCGAGCGCATCGAAGCCAAGGGGAGCGAGGCCGACGAATTTCTCCCGCGCTTGGGCGACGTGCTCAAGCGCCGCTTCGCTGGTTGGCACGCGGGGCTGTTGCTGGCGGATGTGCACGCGGATCGCGCCTTGCGGTTGAAGCCCACGCGCCGGCATGTCGTCTACAACGGGCCCATTGAGGGCAGGTTTTTCACCTTCGCGCTGGTCGCCGGGCGACCTGCACGCCGAATCGGTGAGGTTACGCCGCCTGCAGAGCCAGCTTAAGCACCGCGGCGCTGTAGTGCCGCGCCACGAGCGCCGTGAATCGCTCAAAGTCGATGTGGGCGGTCGCGTCAGCGCGGTCGGAGATGCTGCGCACCGCGGCGAATGGCACGGAATAGTCTGCGCAGACTTGGGCCACTGCGGCACTTTCCATATCCACCGCGATGGCGTCGGGCAACAACGCGCGTATCCCCCGGGCTTGGTCAGCGCCGCCGACGAAGCGGTCGCCACTGATCAGCAGGCCGACGTGGGCGCGCGGCGTTTGAATGCTCAGCCGCTGCAGGCGCGCTCGGCCTGCAGCGCCGTGCGATGTACGGTCCACGGCGGCATGCGCGGCCGCCAGCAGCCGCGTTGCCCAGATGTCGTCGGCGGGAAAACGGCTGCGCCCGGTCAGGGGAACCTCGAAACGCGGGAACAGGGGCGAGGCATCCAGGTCGTGCTGCAGGAAGCTTGTCGCCACAACGATATCGCCGATGTTCACCGATTGACCCAATCCGCCAGCTGTGCCCGTAAACAGCAGGACATCGCAGCCGAACTCGGCGATCAGGCTCGTGGCACTGGTCGCGGCTGCCACCTTGCCGATGCCCGACAGCGCCATCACCACCTCGCGCCCGTGCAGCCGGCCACGGTGGTAAGCGCGCTTGCCATGCAGGCGCTGTGGCTGCGTGGGGATGAGCTGTTGCAGCAGCATCTGCTGCTCGGCCTGCATGGCACACAAAATGCCCAGGCGGGAGGGTTCGGTCATGGCTGTGCGTGCTGGGGGACGTGCCGCATCGGGTCGGGCACCCCCAAGCGGGAAGAAAAATATCGGGCGAGTTGGCGTTGTCTCATGAGTCGAGCCCGGCCGCGGACGGGGCCCTGGGCCGAGCTCGAGCGCGTCGGTGAAGATGCCGTCGACGCCCGCCGCGCACCATTGTGCCAGCGCCGCTGCGTCGTTCACGGTGTACAGACGCAGCTGCAAACGGGCGATGTGAACGGCATGCACGAGCTCTGGAGTGCAGGCCCTGGCATCGAGGTGCAAGGCGTGCAGCGCCAGAGCTTGCGCGGGCTCGCGCCAGTGCAGCGGCAGGGCTTCGCACAACCAGGCGCGGGGCAGCAGCGGCGCCGTGTGCATTGCACCCTGCAAGGCCGGGATGGAGAACGAAGACAGACAGGGTGGTTGCGCAGCATCGGCCCAGAGCCTGGTCGCGGCCTGGGCGATGCGAGCGCCCCACTCGGCTTGCCGTGCGGCGCTCGCATCAGCGTCGGTCTTGATTTCCAGATTGAGCCAGATGTCCTGCCCGGCGAGCAACGCCGCCAGGCCTTGCAGCGACGCAATGCGCTGGTGGGGGCTCCCAGTCGCGTGCAAACGGACTTCTTCCGGCGGGGGCTGGCGAGCCAGGCGCGGCTTGCACGCGGCGCTGGCATCAAGTTGCGCCAACCGCGCCCAAACCTGCCAGCTGGCACGCCCTGAGGCCTTGGTGGTGCGGTCCAGCAAGTCATCGTGCAACAGGAAGGGCACGCCGTCGGCGCTCAGTTTGACATCGCATTCAAAGGCCCTGAACCCCGCCCGCAATCCCGCCTGAAAACCGGCAAGGGTGTTTTCCGGAGCCAGCCAGCCGCCGCCGCGATGGGCAATGCGCTGACACGACATTGCCGAGGTGAACAGATTTCCCATTGCCGGTTGCTATAAATGTGTCTAAAGGTAACGCGACTTGGTCCGCGTCATATTTCTAGAAATATAAAGAAATACAGGTGGCAGTTATCTCGGGAAATCCGATCCTCTCCGTCGCAGCATGCTGGCATCAACCCACGAACCCGGTACAGGCTTGTTTATGCGTCATTGCGCATATGCAAGCGGTGGACACTGTGAACCAAGCAGGACCCGATTGGCGATTCATCCATCAGGAAAATGCATTGATTTCATCGAAAACAGTGATTTGTCTTTCTCCGTGAAACAACATGGAATACCGAAATCCGCCATTCCTGGCGGATTTCGACCGCGCATTGGCGGAGAAAACCCGGAGGAGGCCTCGATCATGACATCCAAGAAACCTGAAATCGACATCGTTCTGCGTCGGCAATTGTTGCAGGCTGGCGCGCTTGGCTTGGGCTCAGCGCTGCTGGCGCGTGGTGCGCTGGCTGCCGACATGATCAAGCTGCCATTGCCCGGTGGGCCGGATGAGCGACGGCTCACCAATGCCTTTCCGCAAAAAGGCTCGATGATTTTGCAGCGCACGCGCCCACCCTTGCTGGAGACGCCGTTTTCGGTCTACGACAAAGGTGTGTTCACGCCGGTTAATGAGTTTTACGTGCGCTGGCACTGGGCCGACATTCCCACGCACATGGATCCCAAGACCCATACCGTGACCATCAGCGGGCATGTGAACAAGGAACTCAAGTTCACCGCATTCGACCTCATGCGCAAGTTCAAGCACGTGGAACTGGCCGCGGTGAACCAGTGCTCCGGCAATTCGCGTGGGTTCTTCCAGCCACGCGTTGCCGGCGGTGAATGGGGCAACGGCGCGATGGGCAACGCCCGCTGGGTCGGCGTGCGGCTCAAGGACGTGCTGGACGAAGCTGGGGTCAAACCCGGCGCCGTACAGGTGCAGTTTGAGGGCTCCGAGCGTCCCGTGATTGCCACAGCGCCGAACCTGAAGAAATCGCTCAATGTGGACCATGCCCGAGACGGTGAAGTGATGATCGCCTGGGAAATGAACGGCCAGTCGCTGCCACTGCTCAACGGCTTTCCCTTCCGCCTGGTCGTCCCCGGCTGGTACGCCACCTACTGGACCAAGATGCTGCAGCACGTCACCGTGCTTGACCACGAGGACACCAATTTCTGGATGCATCCGGCCTACACCATTCCCGACAACTGGCCGCAGGCAAACATGACGCCGGGCGAGAAGGACGTGAAGTTCGTGCCAATCAACAAAATGGTGCCACGCTCCTTCGTCACCAACCTCACCACGGGCGCCAAGGTGCCGGCGGGCCGACCCGAGCTGGTGCGCGGCATAGCCTTCGGTGGTGACACCGGCGTGAAGATGGTGGAATTGTCGATCGACGGCGGCAAGACCTGGATGCCGACCCAGCTTGGCAGGGACTACGGAAAGTACAGCTTCCGCCAATGGACCACGCATGTGAAGTTGGGCCCGGGCGCGCAAACGCTCATGGCCCGCTGCACCAACAGCGATGGCCTGCAGCAGCCCATGACGCCGAACTGGAACCCCGGCGGCTTCATGCGCAACGTGGTGGAGAGCACCACCGTGATGGCCGTTTGAACGAGGAGACACGCATGAACAACGCACAACGCATCGCAGCCCTCAGCCTGGCGCTCGCCGCATCCGCCACGATGGCCTCGCTCCTGGGCAGCGCGGCCGAAGCTGCCACCCTCAAAAGCACCAGCGTCAAGCTGCCCGAAAGCACGCGCGTCTTCCCGGGCGACTCGGCCGGTGCCAAGGCCGCCAACAGTTACTGCCTGATGTGTCACTCGGTGGGGATGGTGATGACCCAGCCCGACCTGGGCAAGGCCGCATGGCTGGTGGAGGTCAACAAGATGAAGAACGTGTTCAAGGCGCCGATCCCTGAGGAGCAGGTCGCCGTCATCGCCGACTACATCGACGGCATCAAGGCCAAGAAGTAGGGCCGTCGCAAGTTCAGCACAGGCTCATTGCCCGCACCGGGCCTTGAGCTTGTCGAGCTGGCCGTAGGTAATGGGCTTGCCCCCGGCGGTGGCGGCGTTGATGGCCTGCACCATGCAGGGGGTGGAGGCGCTCATCTGCAGCTCGGCGGGGTCCACCGACAAGCCATCGCGCCGCCAACGAAGCAGCCCGAGGATGATGACAAGCGCAAGCATGCCCACAAGGATGCCGATGAGGCCCTGGAGTTGCACATTGAGCGGCTTTTTGCTTGTGACATCCTTGGACATGGTTTTGAGTGCTGGCGCGACGATGCGCGCAGTGTAGATGGCTGCTGGGTTCCTTCCGCATTTGGGGCGCCAGCCAGACCGCTGGCCCGGCACCCCTGCGTGGCTCAGCCTCCTTTGGCCAGGCTTGGATTGAGGGTGTACGTGCCGGTGATCGCCGCCTGTGCCAACACATGGCCGGCGATGGCGTCGCGTACCTGGTGCCCCGTGAAGGCGCCGTCCACGGGACAGTGCGGGATATCCAGCGCGAACAGCGTGAACGTGTAGTGGTGGAGTAGCGCATCGTTCCACGGCGGGCAGGGACCGTCGTAGCCGTAATACAAGCCCTCCATGTCCTGGTCGCCCTTGAACCACGCCGTGTAGTCGTTGATGCCGTGACGCGGCGCAGGGCCTGCGAGCGAGCCCTTGCCACGCGCGGTAACCCCGGCGCTCATGGCGCCTTCGGCGATTTCACGCCAATCGGCAGGGATGTCGACGACAACCCAATGGAAAAAATCCACCCGGGGCAGAGAAGCCGGCACCGTATGGCCCTCACGATTGACATCATCGGCCGCGCTCGGCACGTCGGGGTCATGGCAGATCAGCGCGAGGCTTCGCGTCTGCGGCGGAACCTCGCTCCAGGCGAGGTGCGGATTGCGGTTATCCGAAAGCGCGACGTGCCCGACCGTTGCGGGCTTGCAGAATGCATATTGCGGCGCAAGGGCGTGCTGATCCTGGAAAGAACGGCTGCTGAGACGCATGGCGGGCTCCGGTGTCTTGGCGTGTGTGTGGAGGGGGGGGGGGCGTGTGGCGACAAAGTGGCGCAGGCACATGGTGCAAACCCGCGCTGGGTTTCAATTTACCCCAGTCCACGCTTGCGTGTCGCGCACGGCAATGATCTCACGCTTCACGCTCGCCTCCTAGGGCGTCGGCTCCTCCTGGTGGCTTTCCTCGCCCTGAGGCAGCGTTTCGATCGTGAGTCCGATGCCAGGCATTGCGTCCATGAGGGTTTTTTCCACGGCCAGGCGGCAGCGCGCCGCTTGGCCCAGCGTCCAGTGCGCAGGCATGTGCATATGCATGCCCACGAATCGGCGCGTGCCGGCACGGCGCGTGCGCACGTGGTCAAACTGTATGTCGGCACTCCGATAGGGCTCGAGAAGCTGCTGCACCGCAAGAAGGTCAACGTCAGGCAGGGACTTGTCCATCAACCCATCAACCGAGCGTGCAACGAGCTGGTAAGCCTCACGCAGGATGTGCAGGGCAACCAGGATGCCCACCACCGGATCGAGCCACAGCCAGCCGGTCAGCGGGACCAGGACAACGCCACCCATGACGCCGACACTTGTCCACACATCGGCCAGCAGGTGGCGTGCGTCGGCCTCGAGAACGATTGAGCGCAAGCGCACCGCGCCTTTGAGCATCCATGCCGCCACAAGTCCATTGACCGCCGTGGCCAAGGCAATGAGCGCGACACCGACGGGAACCGAATGGACGGGGTGTGGCGCAATGAGGCGCTGCGCTGCCTCGACGAGGATCAGGGCTGCCGCCAATCCAATGAACAGCCCCTCAATGCCGCTTGAGAAGTACTCGGCTTTGGTGTGCCCAAAGGGGTGGTCAGCGTCCGGAGGGCGCCCGGCGATGCTCACCATCAGCAGGGCGAAGCCTGCAGCCAGCACGTTGACGAGCGATTCCATGGCGTCCGACAGGAATCCCACCGACCCGGTGAGCTTCCATGCGAGCATCTTGAGCAGAATCACGACCGCGGCGGCGGCGAGCGAAACGTGCAGATAACGGCGGATGTGCATGGGCTGAAGGCGCAGGGCCAAGCGGGCGGTAAGCAAGCGTTGCTGCATGGTAAAACGACCTGTGGCGCGGATCATCTCGATGGCCACTTGATGATGCTCGCGTTGCCATGTGACGGCATTGTCACAATGCTGCCGATAGACTGCGGGAATGACCCGCCGCGGCTTGCGGCACTGGTGCGTACCTGCAATACCCATGTCCCTTGATCTGCGCCGCCTGCCCCTGCCCGTGCCGAACCGGCGCGACTTGATTGCGTTGCCTCTGGTTATCGCGCTGTTCTTCATCGTCAGCCATGCCGGACACCAGATGGCCGTGCCCTATCGGTTGGGGCAGGTCATGCCCATTTCGCTGTCACCCCTGGCCTTGCCCGAGTATGGGCTGTACACGGTGTTGCGCATGCTGGCGGCGCTTGTGGTCTCGTTCGTGTTCACACTCGGTTACGCCTGGCTGGCGGCGCACAACCGCTACGCCGAGCGCGTGCTCATTCCCGTCCTGGACGTGCTGCAGTCGGTGCCCATCCTGGGGTATCTGTCGATCACCGTGACAGGATTCATGGCCATGTTTCCGAACAGCCTGATCGGCGTGCAGCTATCGGTGATTTTTGCCGTGTTCACGTCGCAGGCGTGGAACATGACGTTTAGTCTGTACCAATCCCTCAAGACGGTGCCGCGCGACTTGCAGGAGGCCGCAACGCTGTATCGGCTCAATGCCTGGCAGTGCTTTTGGAAATTGGAATTGCCTTTCGCCATGCCGGGGCTGCTGTGGAACACCATGATGTCGATGTCCGGCGGCTGGTTTTTCGTCGTGGCATCGGAAGCCATCACCGTGGCCAGCCAGACCGTGACCGTGCCCGGCATTGGCTCGTACATCGCCCAGGCGATCGCGGCGAAGGATCTCGTGGCCATTGGCTGGGCCATCGGCGCGATGATCATCATCATTTTGCTCTACGACACCTTGATGTTTCGGCCCATCGTGGCCTGGGCCGACAAGTTCAAGTTTGAGATGACCGCAGCGAGCGAGGCGCCACGCTCTTTTGTGCTCGACTTCCTGCGACGCACCCAGTTGCTGCGTCAACTGGCGGCGGTCCCGGCAGCGCTGTGGGAGTTGTCGCTGCGCCTGACGCCGCGTGTGAGCGAGCAGCGCCCCAAACCCAGCGCGCACCGCCGCTGGGGTGACGGATTGTTCTACGCGGCAGTGGTCGCGTTTGCAATCTGGGCGCTGGCCAGCCTGGTGCGCGTGTTGCCTCGAGACTTTGGATGGCCGCTGGTCGGGCATGTCCTGTGGCTCGGGTTGATTACCGGATTCAAGGTGTTCGTCCTGGTGGGCCTGTCGGCCTTGATCTGGGTGCCCGTGGGCGTGTGGATTGGTCTGCGCCCGCGCTGGGCCCAAGCGGCCCAGCCGCTCGCCCAGTTTCTGGCTGCATTCCCGGCCAACCTGTTGTTCCCGCTTGTCGTCGTGGCCATCGTTCACTGGCATCTCAGCGTGAATGCGTGGACAGCCCCGCTGATGATCCTGGGCAGCATGTGGTACATCCTGTTCTCGGTGGTCGGCGCGGCCTCTGCCATTCCCACGGACATGCGCGAGGCTGCACGCAGTCTCGGTCTCAAGGGTTGGCTGTTGTGGAAGCGACTTTACTTGCCGGGCATTTTCCCCGGCTTCATCACTGGCGCTGTCACCGCCTCTGGCGGTGCGTGGAACGCCAGCATTGTTGCCGAGGTGGTGAGCTGGGGGGACAAGACGTTGGTCGCGACGGGCCTGGGCGCCTTCATCAGTCAGGCCACTGCCCACGGCAAAAGCGCGCAGATCGCGCTCGGCGTGGGGGTGATGTCTCTTTACGTCATTTTGGTTAACCGCCTGTTCTGGCACCGCCTTTACGAACTGGCCACGCGCCGCGTGCGCCTGGACTGAGCCTTCCACCGCATTTCCGAGGACGCAACATGGTCGCCGATCCACAACTTCTGCACCGCGCCACACGCGACATCCAGCCGGAGCAGTCGACTGGTGCTCGAGACGGAGTGGACATCTTTCGCGCGGAACACGTCCGCAAAGCCTTCAAGGCCCCGGACGGCTCCGATTTGCTCATCCTCGACGACATGAGCATGCACCTGCGGGAAGGCGAGATTCTTGTCCTGCTGGGGCGCTCGGGTTCGGGAAAGTCGACACTCCTGCGCATGCTCGCGGGCCTCGTGCCGCCGACCGAGGGCACGTTGCTTCACCGCGGGCGGCCGATTACGGGGCCGCTGCCGGGGCTGGCGATGGTCTTTCAGAGTTTCGCGTTGTTCCCCTGGCTGACCGTGCTTCAGAATGTTGAACTGGGCCTTGAGGCCCTGAAGGTGCCGCCCGCGGAGCGCAAGCAGCGTGCCCTTGCCGCAATCGATCTGATCGGGCTCGATGGATTCGAGTCGGCCTACCCACGTGAACTCTCGGGGGGCATGCGCCAACGTGTGGGATTCGCCCGAGCGCTGGTGATCAATCCGGACGTGCTCCTGATGGACGAGCCGTTCTCGGCCTTGGATGTGCTCACCTCCGAGACGCTGCGTACCGACCTGTTGGACTTGTGGGCAGAGCGCAAAATTCCCACACGCGGCATTCTTCTGGTTTCGCACAACATCGAGGAGGCCGCGCTGATGGCTGACCGCATCCTGGTGCTGGGATCTAACCCCGGCCGTGTGCGTGCCGAGATTCCCGTCTCGTTGCCGCAGCCTCGCGAGCGCGAGTCCCAGGAGTTTCGGGACCTGGTCGAGCACATCTACGGCATCATGACCGCGCGCCCGGCCGCCAGCGTCAACCTTGCCCAGCGCGGCGCCATCAGCATCGGCCACCGGTTGCCTCACGTGTCGGTGACCCAGCTCGCCGGCCTGCTGGAGGAGCTGGCCTCGCTCGAGCAGAACACCGCCAACACCCAAATCAGCCTTCCCGAGTTGGCTGAAGACATGCACTTCTCGGTCGATGACCTTTTCCCCCTGATCGAGTCGGTGGAACTTTTGGGCTTCGCCCAGGTCCTGGAGGGTGATATCGAACTCACCACGGCTGGACGCGCGTTTGTCGAGGCCGACGTGCAGGAGCGCAAGCTGCTGTTTGCACGCCACCTCATCGACCGCGTACCCTTGGCTGCGCGCATTCGTGCCGTGCTCGACGAGCGCCATAATCACCGCGCTCCCGGAACGCGCTTTCGGACAGAATTGGAGGACCACTTCAGCGAGGAGGAGGCCGAGCGCGTCTTGGATACTGCGATTGACTGGGGCCGGTACGCTGAGAGTTACGCCTACGACGACAACGCCGACGTTTTTAGCCTGGACAATCCTGGCGAGGACGAGGCCGAAGCCGCGGCGGCCTGAACATCAGCCCAGTCGCGATGCAGAGGTCCGGCGTGCCCACCGTCGATCTGGTCTATTTCAACGCCGGCGGCGGTCATCGTGCCTCCGCGCTGGCACTGCAACAGGCAATCGCTGAGCGCGGGTTGGGGTGGACTGTACGCCTGGTGAACCTCACCGAGGTGCTTGACCCGCAAGGCAGCCTTCGGAAATTTGGCTTGTCCCCGGAAGACTATTACAACGCACGGCTGGCGCGGGGCTTGACCTTGGGGCTGCACACGGAATTGCGCCTGCTGCAGGCGTTGATCCGCCTGTTGCATCCCACCTTGCTCAAGGTGCTGGGGCAGCATTGGTTGCGCACACGCCCGGACCTGGTGGTGTCGCTCATTCCCAACTTCAACCGCGCTCTCTTCGAAAGCCTCGCGTGCAGCCTGCCAGGGGTGCCCTATGTCACCGTGCTCACGGATTTGGCTGACCATCCTCCGCATTTCTGGATCGAGTCCGGCCAGGATCAGCACCTCATTTGTGGCACGCCCAAAGCGGTTGCGCAGGCGCGCCAGGCCGGTTTTGGTGAGCACCGCATTCACGCCACGTCGGGCATGATCATTCGCCCTGATTTCTACCGTCGCGCACCAGCGCCCGATCCGGCCGCCCTTGGGCTGGATCCCGAGCAGCCAACCGGTGTGGTGATGTTTGGCGGCCACGGCTCACGCAGCATGGTGGGGATCGCACAGCGCTTGCCCGATGTGCAGATGGTTCTGATGTGCGGGCACAATGCCGCTCTTGCCGCCAAGCTGCGTGCGCTTCCTGCGGCAGCCCCGCGTGTGATCCTGGGTTTCACGACCGAAGTTGCGGACTTCATGCGGCTTGGCGACTTTTTCATTGGCAAACCTGGACCAGGCTCGCTGAGTGAGGCGCTGCACTTGGGTCTGCCTGCGATCGTGACACGCAATGTCTGGACCATGCCCCAGGAGCGTTACAACACGCAGTGGCTCGCCGAGGAAGGCCTGGGCCTGGTGCTTCCCTCGTTTCGCGGCATTCGTTCCGCCGTGGATCACATCACCCAGCAGCTCGGGCAGTATCAGCAGCGGGTTAGGGCGCGGCGTAACCGCGCCGTCTACGAGATCCCGGCGATCCTGGCTCAAATCCTGAAGACCGCTCCGCGCGAGCGCAAAGCGAACTTGCATCCCAGTGATGACTGCACGCTGACCCCATGCGCGACAAGCTCCGTCCTCGAGGGCGGTGAAGCATAGCGCGAACCCCGCGGGCATCCATTTGGGGCTTGCGCCGGATTTGATTGATGCCGTGCATTGACCCTGTGCGCAAGGGCGGGACACGCCCGGCTCAGCCGTGAAGTGTGCCGAGCCGCCGTGCTGTCGGCCGCAGGAGTGGCCGTCCTGGCCGCGCAAGGGGTAGCACCCCGCAGGCCAAGGGGCGATGGCAACTCGGCGTGAGATTTAGCCCCCACCTTTTTGAAAATACGCACCGAAGCGGTTCCACCATTGCGCTCGCCCCTCAGGGGTGGATGCGGTGAGCTCGATGCTGACCGTCCAGCGTTCCAGCACGATTCGTCCCAAGCGTGTGGGCGTGGCGGGTCGCAATGTGATGGACCAGGCACAGCAGTCGCTTTGGCCGACGTAGGTGTCCGCGCGCGGAGCTTGCAAGGGGCCAAAAGCCATGGTGAGCTGTCGCGCGAAATCGGCGCGCGTGATGGCCATGTCGAGCTCTGTTGAGGCCGGAGCGTCAGCGCTGAACATGCGCAACTCAGCCGCCGGCAACGGGCGGCCAGATGGCCAGGGTCTCGCCGTCGCGTAGCTCGCGCGTGTCACGCTTGTCCGGATAGATGTAAACCCCGTCGACCAACACCAGATGCACGAGTTGCCAAGGCAAGTGGAAGCGTTCGACGACGTCCTGGATCGTCGTGCCCGCGAGCAGCTCCAGATCGATCTGATGGCCTTGGCGTGGCTGCGGCAGATAGTCCGTGAGCGTGGCCATCAACTTGAGCGTGATGCGCAAGCTCGGGCCGGCAGTCGCATCAGCAAGGCCGGACCCGGATCCCGAAGGGGGTGCTTGAACCGCAGTCATGCTGCCAGCAGGCTGCGCCGGCTCTGGGCCTGAGCCGTCGCAAGATAGGCTTCCATGAGCGCTGTGGGGTCGGCCAGCAGCTTGTCCTTCCACGCGCCGAGCTTGACGCGCCCTTCCACCAAGCCGCGCAGCACGCCAATGTGCTCCGTGGTGCCAATGCTGTTGCTGCCCACCATCACGTCGCCGTCAAACTGCAGGCTGAGGTGCTTGAAGCCGGCGCGGTCGGTCAGCTCGATACCCTGGCCACCCGGCACCCCTTGCCACTGGCCGAAGCTGCAGGAGATAAGCCCCAGCGTGTCCAGGACGTTGATTTGCGTGACGCCGCGCAGCTGGGCGTGTTTGCCAACCATGTTCAACGCCGCGACATAGGCCTGATCCACCGCGTTGGGCTGAATGGCGCTGACAATGGGCTTGCCATATACCGCATCGAACGCCTCGGCGCAGTCGCCCGCCGCATAGACGCCGGGCACGCTGGTTTGCATCGTCTCATCGGTGAGGACCCCTTGAAGGCATCGCACTGCTGAGCTCTCAAGAAAAGCGATATTGGGCTTGACGCCAGCTGCGCTGATGACAAGATCGGCGGGCAGGCGTTGCCCGCTGGACAGTCGCACAGCCAGGGGCGCCTGCATATCCGGGGGGTTGGATTCGATGGATTCGATGCGGGCGCCGGTATGCACCTGCACGCCCTTGGCCTGTACCCAGTCCCGGATCATGCCCCCCGCGGTCTCGCCCATCATGCGCGGCACCATGCGGTCGCCCATTTCAACCACGGTGAGCGCAACGCGCCTGCGCACGAGGCTCTCCATGATGATGCACCCAATGAACCCGGCTCCGAGCTGGATCACGCGGGCGCCAGGGACAGCGAACTTCTCGATGGCGCGCGCATCCTCAAGGGTCCAGCACGTGTGCACGCGCTGCGCGTGAATTCCGGGGATCGGGGGCAGCACGGGGCTTGAGCCCGTGGCAATCAGCAAGGTGTCAAATGACAGCGCGTCGCCGGACTCGAACGACAGGCTCTTGTGCGCGGTATCCAGCGCCTTAACGCGGTCGCGCCTGAGCGCAATGTCCAGGGTTTTCCAGTGCTGTGGATCCTTGCGCAACCACGTGCCGCGCTCGGTGATGTCGCCGTGCAGAAGGTAGGGGATCGCCATGCGTGAATAGGGCGGTGTGTCCTCGTCACCGATAAGCACGATGGCGTCGCCGGCCGGCGCATTTTTGCGCAGGGTCTCAGCGGCAACGACCCCCGCCGGGCCGTTGCCGATAATCACGTGGCGACGCATGTCACAGCCCCAATCGTGCGCGCGTTTCAGGCTTGAGCGTGCCCTCGGGTGTCCAGCCACGAATTTCGTAGTACTTGGGCAGCATCTCGGGCAGCTTGTTCACAAGGCCCTTTGCAGGACCCGTCTTCGCCGGCTCGTTGAGCAGGCGCGGCGGCAGGGTGTCATCTTTCGCCGTGAACCCCGCGCGGTTGTTGTAATCGCGCTCCATGTTCCAGATGCGCTCCCCGATGGTGGCCAAGTTCTCCATGCTGAACCCGTCGTCGCAAGCGGCAGCCAGTTGCGGCTGCAGATCGGCAAGAGTCCATGCAAAGGTGGTAAACACGCACACGCCTGCCGAGTCGAATACGGCGGTCGCGTCCTGGAATGCCTTGACAAGCTCGGGCTTTCCCTCCGTAACGAGTGGATCGGTTTTCACCGGGATGCCGAGCACCTCGGAGGCCACCGTGTAGCCGCGCAGGTGGCACGCTCCGCGGTTGGACGTGGCGTAGGCCAAACCCATGCCTTGAATGCCACGGCTGTCGTAGGCCGGAAACTCTTGGCCCTTGACACTCATGGATAGTTCAGGATGGCCGTACTTGGCGGTCAGGCGCTTGCTTCCCAGACCGATTTCCTTACCGAAACCCTCGCCGCGCGCCGTGATTTCCGCAAAATACGTCAGCGCCTTGGCTGAGCCGAAGGGAGCTTCCACGCCAAGTTGTTCCTTGGTGAGGAGACCCATGTCGTAGAGCTCCATGACCGCGCCCACGGTGGCGCCAAAGGTGATCGGATCCATGCCATCTTCGTTGCAGATGAAATTGGCGTAGGTCAATGCCTCGAGGTCATTCACGCCGTTGGCCGAGCCCAGAGCCCACGCCGCCTCGTATTCCAGGCCTCCCGAGGCACCCCAGTACTGGGGTTTGTTCTCCACGCTGAAGTGATGCTCGTCAATCTTGCTGATCCGCCCACAGGCGATCGTGCAACCGAAGCAGGCTTGATTGGTGACGAGGTTCGGTTTGCCGTCGGTCTTGCGCGGCTCGTGCATGGCCTCGCCGGAGATGTCCTTGGCGCCTTCGAACTGCACGTCCCGGTGATTGCGCGTTGGCATGGCGCCAATCTCATTGATCACGTTCATCAACACCTGAGTGCCGTACTTGGGCAGGCCCTGGCCGGTGACGGCGTTGTCGTGGAGGACCTTCTTGGCTGCGTTGACGGCGCTGAAGAAGGCCTTGGGATCACGCACATTGCCCACGCCCTTGGTGCCGCGCACGGCAATGGCCTTCAGCTTCTTGCTCCCCATGACGGTGCCCACGCCTGAGCGCCCGGCAGCGCGGTGCAGGTCGTTGACCACGGCTGCGTACATCACGCCGTTTTCTCCGGTGCGGCCGATGGAATTGACGCGGATAAGCGGATCCTGATGGTGGTTCTTGATCCACGGTTCGGTTTCCCAGACCGTCTTGCCCCAGATAGGGGAGGCATCACGCAACTCGGCCTTTTCGTTTTCGATGTAAAGATACACAGGCTTGGGGGCTTCACCCTCGACGATGATCATGTCCCAGCCCGCCATCTTCAGCTCCGCGCCGAAGTAACCGCCGGAGTTGGAGCAAGCGATCGCTCCAGTGAGCGCCCCTTTCGTGATGACCGAATACCGTCCGCCAGTGGAGACCATCGTGCCCGTGAGGGGCCCCGTGGCATAGATGATCTTGTTGTCGGCTGACAAAGGGTCCACCTTCGGGTCGACCTCCTCGACGAAATACTTGGTGGCCAAGCCGCGCTGTCCAATGTACTCGCGCGCCCATTGCATGTTCAGCGGCTCGCTCTTGATAGTGCCTTGAGTAAGGTTCACCCGCAAAATCTTTCCAGCCCAGGTCATGGTTCTGTCTCCTTGCTTTGATCGATGGGGATCCCGAAGCTTTGGCTTCAGGCCGCAGCGTTCTGGTTGCCGAGCTTGTCAGCCCACTGCTGCATGCGCGACAGCCCGGTCCAGCTCGCGTCCACATAGGTAATGGCGCCGGTTGGGCAGGCCTCGGCGCAGGCGGGTTCTCCTCCGCAAAGATCGCACTTTTGAACCTTGCCCGTATCAGCGACGTAATTGACTGTGCCGAAGGGGCAGGCGATCGTGCAGACCTTGCACCCCACACAGGTGTCCTCGAGCACTATTTTGGCGCCGGTCGCGGCATCGACTTTGATGGCCTCCACGGGGCAGGCGTGCAGACACCAGGCCTCGTCGCACTGCGTGCACGTGTAGGGAACCTTGCGTCCGGTTTCGTGAAAATCGAACACCTTGATGCGGCTCTTTGCGGTGTTGAATACCTCATAATTTTCATATGAGCACGCCATCTCGCATTGAAGGCAACCGGTGCATTTATCCGGATCAATGTGAAGCGACTTTTGCATCTTGCGTCTCCTTGTCTAGCGCGTCCGTTTGGACCAGGTGCCGGTCGTTTCTGAGGCCGGGCACTCCCCTCTCAAAAAAGCACTCGCTGCCCACTATAGGCCGCTGCGCTCGGTCGGGACAGCGTTCTTGAACGAGTGTCCCAGTACCGCACTCGGGTATGGCGGCAAGCGTCATCCACCTGGCGTTTATCGGTTTGCTGACACCTTGCTGACGGCCTCTCGACGCGGAGCGTCGTGCCCCTGTCTTGCCGGTCAATGCGGCAGCACTTGGCGCACCATCGCAGCGAAGGGTTGCGCGACCAACCGCTGCATGCGCGCACCGACAGGTCCTGGGCCTTGAGTGCATGGATCGGCATCCATTGTTCCTTCCGAAGGATCGTCGGCCCCCGCGCAAAAAGGGGCCAACGCTACGAACAAGGGGTTCAGTAGTCTTGACTTTGCGCGCAACACCTGTGTGCGCGTCGGCTCCAGCTCAGCCTTACGGAGCTGTGATGCCATAGGAGCCTGTTTAAGTGCGGCCTGACCGGCCCCGCCCAGAACCTGATCATGGCGCCGGATGGGCCGGTACACTCAGTCGGGTGCATCCCTCGCAGGACTTGTCAACATGTCAACATCAGGAGAATGACCATGCTGAAGAAGAGCATTTCCCTTACCGTCGCAGCCACGCTCGCACTCGGTGGCTGCGCGGACATGACCCAATCCCAGAAGAGCACGGCGTCCGGGGCCGGCATTGGGGCGGCTGCCGGTGCTGTGCTCGGAGCGCTCACGGCTGGCGGCAATAAGGGCTCCAGCGCATTGCAGGGCGCCGCACTGGGTGCCGCGGTTGGCGCCGCAGGCGGCTACCTCTGGAACCAACATCTGGAGAAGCAAAAGCAGCAGATGCAGCAGGCCACTGCCGGAACGGGGGCGCAGGTGACGCAAACGGCCGACAACCGGCTGAAGATCAACGTGCCCGCCGCTGCCGGATTCGCCACGGGAAGCGCCCAGCTCAACGCGAACCTCTACCCAGCGCTGGATGAACTGGCCAATGGCCTCATGCAAAACCCCACCGAGTCGGTGCAGATCCTCGGCTTTACGGACAACACGGGCAGTGACGCGATCAACTACCCATTGTCGGAAAATCGCGCGCTCAGCGTGAAGAACTACCTGGTGTCGCGCGGCGTGCAGCCGCAGCGCATCGCCACGCAGGGCATGGGGCCGCAGAATCCTGTCGCGAGCAACCAGACCGAGGAGGGTCGCGCGCTCAACCGTCGCGTGGAAATCTACGTGGCCTACCCGCCGCAGAAGTGAATGTAAAGGCCTCGCGGTGCGGCGGCCATGCCGCGCGCCGCGCCGCAAGCCGCGTCGCATACCGGACTCACGCGGTTGCCCGTCGCGAATCCGGCTGCGGGAGGCACCTCAGACAAGCCGGTGCATGAGTGCAGGAAGGCTGGTGCGATGCTCGCTGATGCGCCCGGGGTCAAGTTGGGCGCTGACCACGCCCTCGCCTTCGGCCTGCATCGCGAGCACTTCGCCCCACGGGTCGATGATCATGCTGTGGCCCCAGGTGCGGCGCCCGTTCTCGTGACGGCCCCCCTGCGCGCTGGCAACCACATAAGCCAGGTTTTCGATGGCGCGTGCGCGCAGGAGCACTTCCCAATGCTTTTCGCCGGTCGTGTACGTGAATGCGGCGGGCACGAGGAAGGCGTCGCAGGGATCGGGTGTGGAGAGCTTGCGGTAAAGCTCGGGAAAGCGCAGGTCGTAACAGATCGACAGGCCCACGCGCAGCCCCTCGCAGTCGAACGCGACGGGTGCGTCACCAGGGGTGATGCTGTCGGCCTCGGCGTATCGCTCCTGTCCGCGCTGGAAGGCAAATAGGTGCATCTTGTCGTAGCGCGCCACGCGATGGCCTTGCGGGTCGAACACCAAGGTGGCGTTGAGCACCCGTTGTGGATCAGGGCACGCGAGAGGCATGGAGCCACCGGCCAGCCACAATCCGTAGCGCTGCGCGCAATCGGCCAGGAAGGCTTGGATGGGCCCGGCCCCGAGCGGCTCGCGCGCGGCGACCTTGTCGGCCTCGCTGGCGCCCATGAGGCAAAAATATTCGGGCAACACGGCAAGGCGCGCGCCCTGCCTGGCGGCCTCGGCAAGCAGCGCATCGGCGCGCGCGAGATTGGTGTCGACCTTGGTGGTTGAAACCATTTGAATGGCGGCAACATGCATGGCGTGTCCTGGGTTGGTCAATGTCGGTGGCGGCAAGGCGTAGCGGTCTCAGGGGGCAAGGGACGGTGCGGGCGTCTGCTGTGCCTGCTCGGCCCTGGATGCAGGAGAATTGGGGGCCTCAGAGCCCGTGGTCCTGTCGTCGCTGGCCGCGCGCACATCAGGTTTCGTCCACGTGCCGGTGACGTGGTAGCCGTACGTAAAAGCCTTCATCAGTGGTTTGCGCGCAATGAGCTGGGCAATGAATGTTCCCAGCCCGACGGCGGGGTTGACCAAAGCATAGGCGAGCGACGCCGAGCCCGCGTTGATCTCGGGCACCACGACCACATACAGATCCTGGGTTTCCCGTGCGAGATCGGCACTTCCGTCGATAAACACGGTTGCCGCCACGCCACTCATCTTGAAATTGTTGGTCCTGGCCACGCCGTCGCGTAGTTGCACGTCGGCGCCGACCTTGTCAAAGACGAAACCGGACTCAAACAGGTCGCTGAAATTGAACAGCAATCGACGAGGCAGGCTTTGCAGGCTGAGCACGCCCAGCAGCTTGGCGATCCCCGGATCGGCCTTGAGGAACTGTCCCTTGCCAAGATCGACACTGAGCTGCCCCGAAAGCGTGGGGTAGTCGATCGACAAAGGTGAGCCGATCCACGAAACCGTGCCCTGCATCGATCCCTTTCCCCCCTTGAGGAGTCCGGGCTTGCCTAGGCGCCCAAGGAGCTCACCTGCATCCTGGATCACAAGCCTGAAGCCAATGGCCATGCGCCGCGGGGCGGCTCCGCCCGATGCGTGCGCGCCTGATCCCGGGGCTGGCGGGTCCGTGGCCACCCAGTCTCCGCTGCCGGTGACCGTGGCTTCGGGCGCGGCCAGCGAGAAGCTGTTGAGCCGCCATTCCTTCACCCCGCCAACGTCACGATTGGTGGCGCGCACATCCAGACGACTGAAGCGGTGCCCATGCAGATCCACATCGTCGGCCACCACGTTCAATGCCGGCATGCTCCGGGGCTGGCGTTCCAGAAGGCGCTCCACATCGGGGTCAGCGCTCTTGGGCAGGCTCAAATGCGACAGGCGCGCCGTGATGCTTCCGGGGGCCTCGCCCTTGCCCATTTGCCATGCCACGTAACCGGCGACCTGTTTGCTATCCAGATTGGCCTGCCACAAGGAACCGGCTCGTGTCGCGCCGAGCACGACGTCATCGAAAAGCCGATCAGACACGGTCAACTGGCCCACCCGAAGCGAAAGCATCTGGGGCAGATAGCCCAACAAGTCAGCGGGCGGGGCCTGCCCTGGCGGCACCGCCTGAGCGCCTGTCGAGACGGACAGCGCGCGCTGCCAGGCGTCAAGGTCCAGCAGAGGCAGTCGCACATTTGCCTGAACGCCCTGCGTGGGGTTTGGCACCTCAGCCTGCACCCCCAACGCAATGCCGCCGCTTTGTAAGGTCGCTCCCTGTGGCGTGATGTGGCGCACGAACTGCGCGCGCAAATCGCCGCCGAGGTCGATGCGCCACACGCTCCGTGGAGGCCCTGCTGCAGCGGACGAGACCGATTGGTCGAAGCGCAGCGTGTCGGTCGCCGCCGCCGCCTTACCCAGTGGCGGGGGCAGATCGATGGCCATACCGACCATGCTGCTCTGCAGCTGCACTTGGGGTTGCGTGCCTTCGGCAGTGGGCGTCGTGCCGATGCGGGCGGTGAACTGCGTGCTGCCTTGCAGATGGCGCATCAGCTCGCGCCATGGCGCCAGACGCGGCGCAGCCTTCAACGCGCGTGCGCTGACGGTGCCGCTGGCATCGAGCTGTAGCGGCTTGCCGGCGCGCTGCCCACCGGCCAACTGCAAAGGCCCTCCGAGAAAATTCTGGGCCGTGGCGCGCAGGCTAAAGCCGGTGTCGCTAAAGTCAACCGTGCCACGTACGCCATCGAACGGCGGCAGGATGGGCATGTAGTCCAGCTGGTTGCCCAGCAGGTTGACCTGGCCCTGCACCGTGCTGCGCTTCAGGTCCAGTATGGGCAGCACCAGCGCCAGGTTGGCCTGCAAGGGGCCGCTGGCCTGGGCCTGCGTGAGGGCGTGACCAAGCATGGCGTCCAGCGGACTCTCGCGCAGGTAGCGCAGCGCATCCGAGGCTTGCGCCTGTACCTGGCCGCGCGCTGAAAGCACGGGTTTGGAGAAGTCGGGCAGGCTGATCTGGACATTGCGCAGGTTTGCGCCGAACACATGGGCTGAGGCTCCGCGGATCTGCAGGCCCTGGCCTGTGCATTCGAGCAGGCCCGCTATGTTCGTGAACGCGGGCCATGTGGCGTTGGCGTGCACGTCCTGGGGTTGCGCTGGCTCCTGTTTGGCCAGGATGCGCACCGGCGCTGCATTGAAGGCGCCGTCCACGATGCGCGCCGTGACCGAGAACACACCACTTCCGGGTTTTTTGAACGGAAAGTCGGCTAGAGGGCCTTGTACGATGAAGCGCACGTCGTTCGAGCTGCCGCCTGCGATGGCGGTGCGAAGGTACTCGCGCGTCCCCTCAGGAATGCCCAGCGGCAAGTACTTCGGCACCGCGCGCGCCTCGGCGCGGTCCAGACGGGCGGTAAGGTTGAGCAGGCCTGGCCCTCGAGCGAGCGTTTGGTAGTGCAGACTTGCGGTGCCGCTGGCATCCGGCGTGGAGAGTTGCAGCTTGGCGGCTTGCACGCTCCACTGTCCGTCTGGCGTACGGCTCCAGCTCAGCGTTGTGGCCAGATTCTCCACCGGGAGGCGCTCGGCCTCGAAGATTGTCGGCAAAGCGATGGCGCCCCGCCGCATCGTCAGCTGGGCTTGCCCGCCGGTCTGGTCGGCCTGGATGCGCCCGCTCAGGTTCTGCACGCCAGGCAGGTCGCGCGGAAGGTGCGCGCCATCGCCCTGTGGCGCCTCAGCCACCGCGGCGGGGGCAGATCCGGCCCCTGACGGTGTGCTGGCGCCGGGCCGCGGCGCATTGGTGATGCCCGCGGCAGGGCTGTTCCAGCCCAAGCCGGTAAATGCGATCTGCAGTTTGTACTGTGCAGGCAGGGTTGCGGGTGCCCTACCGGCGGGGTCTTGCCAGGAGGCCATGAGGCTGTCGATCCGGCCTTGCGGCTGCAGTTGGGACAGGCGTTCATGCCAGGTGGCCGGTAGCGGCAATTGCGCCGCGACCGCGTCCAGGGCTTGCAGATCGAGCGGCCCGGTGCGCAAGCTTCCGCTTGCACCTTGTCCAGGCGCGTTCTGCCAGCGCAATGTGGCATCGAGCGCCGGCAGGCCTGCGCCTTGTGGGGTGTTGAACTGCAGAGCGCTTGCACTGATCTGGAATCCACCCGGAAGGGGCTTGCCGGTCATGCGTCCGCTCAGGTCGGTTAAGGCCAATGGCGGCAAGGATGGGGCGAGTCTTGCCTGGGCGTCGTGCAGGGCAACAAGCGCCGTTGCCTGGCTGAGCGTGTATTGCGTGCCCACGTCCACCCAGGCTTGCAGCGAACCGCGACCTCCCACAACTTGCGCTGGCAGCGGCGTGTAGCGCGCGAGCTGACCCAGGTCCACGCGTGGCCAGCTGGCCCAGAGCTGCCCGTGCCAGCGGGCGAAATCCGCCGTGTGGCGCAGAAACAGCGGCTGATGAAAGTCGGCCCGCACGTCCACGGGCGTGCCCAGCTCCGGTGGTGGCGTGGCCTGAAGCGCCGCGCGGTGCTGCAGCTGGGTGTTGCGTAAGTCGAGGTTGACGTCGCGCAGGATCAGCGGCGCTTCACCACGTGCCGCATCGACCCAGGTGATCTGGCCATGCTGAATCAGGATCTGGTCTTGCTCGAACAACCAGTCCGCGAAGCGCTGCGCTGCGCCACTGCCGGGGGCGTTCAGGTCGAACCGGATGCCACCCACGTCCAGATGCGCGGGATCCGTTCGCACAATGGTCAGTTGCGGCCCGCTGATGGCGAGCTGCTCAAAGCTCAGTTGCAGGCGCGGTAGGCTCTTCCACGACGGTAGGGCCTCCACCGAGGCAAAGCGCAGCGCCGGCTGGCCCTGGGGGTTGTCGATCACCAGATCACGCAGCGATAGCGTGGGCAAAAGGCCAGTCCACTGGCTTTGCACAGCGCCAATGTGCACGCGCAGTCCCAGCGCACGGGTGCTGGCCTGCTCCATCCAGGGCACGAACGCCTGGGCGTTGGGCAGCACGGCATAGCGCAGGGTCAGCAGCCCTGCGCCGAGAAGCAGATAGCAGCCGAACACGAGGGTGATGGCTGCTTCCAGCAGGCGTGTGGCCAGTTTGAGGGAGATGTGCAGGGCAGACACGGGCGGGTTCTCGCTGGGTTGGTCCATGGTAGTGAACGCGAGCATCACCCCTGCGCGGACAGGCCAGCCTTGCTTGACCCTGAGCAAGGCGGGCCCTTGTTGGCAAGACCCGGCCCGAGCAAAGGGCGCATTCCTGCAATATGCTGCGGCCATCATCAACCGTTGGCGAAGGACCGGGGGTCCCGACTCGCTCATGCAACTCGACGCGTATTCCCGCTTTTACCGCCGCCACGCGGGTCGTTTCGACGATGTTCTCGCGCTGTGGCAGCCGGGTTTGCCCAGTCGGGCCGAGATCGACGCTGCGGTCCAGGCGCTGCGGGGCAGCCATCCGCTTGGCGCGGCCCTGCGGCGCGTGCGCAATGCGTTGATGCTGCGTCTCGCGGAGCAGGACCTGCTCTCGGGTGCACCACTCGTTGCGGTGTGCCGTTGCATAAGCGACATGGCTGAAAGCGCCATTGCCCACGCCCTGCACCAAGCCGATGCGGAGCTTGTTGCGCGCCACGGGGTGCCGCGCACGCCCGAGGGGGCGCAGGCCCAGTTTCTGGTCGTGGGCATGGGCAAGTTGGGCGGGTACGAGCTCAATGTGTCATCCGACATCGACTTGGTGTTCGTCTACGATCAGGACGGGCAGAGCGACGGCGCTGTACCGCTGTCCAATTTCGAGTACTTTGCGCAGGTCGTGCGCCGGCTCGTCCCATTGCTTTCGGACATGACCGAAGACGGCTTCGTGTTTCGCGTCGACACCCGGTTGCGGCCCAACGGTGACAGCGGTCCACCCGTGGTGAGCCTGGCCATGCTCGAAGAGTATTTCCAGGTCCAGGGCCGGGAGTGGGAGCGCTTTGCCTGGCTCAAGAGCCGGGTGGTATCCCCGGTGGATGCCAGTCAGGCCCAGGTGGCGCTGCATGCGCTCGACGGCGTGGTCGAGCCCTTCGTGTGGCGCCGGTACCTCGACTTTGCCATGCTTGAAGCCCTTCGCGGATTGCACCGACAAATCCGGGCTGAGGCGACCCGTCGCGCTACAGCCCGGCCCGACCGCGCGAACGACGTCAAGCTCGGGCGCGGCGGTATCCGGGAAATCGAATTCATCGTGCAGCTTTTGCAGATTGTGCGCGGTGGGCGCATGCCGCAGATCCGCAACCGCAACACCTTGCAGTCTTTGCCGCTGCTTGTCCAAGCTGGCTTGCTGCAGGCTGACACAGCATCCAAACTGGCCGAGAGCTACATCTTTTTGCGACAGTTGGAGCATCGCATCCAATACCTGGATGACGCGCAGACCCATAGCCTGCCCACTGATGACGCCGACCTCGAGCAACTCGCGCACGCGATGGGCCCGCAACTCTCCGCTGCGCATCTTCAGTCCAAACGCCCGGTGTGTGCATTGCTGAGCGCACTGGACGCGGTGCGCGAATTCGTGGCCGGAGAGTTCGATGCGCTGTTGCATACGGGGCCACGTTGCGTGGGTTGCAAGAAGCCGGCCGAAAGCCTCGACGCGCTGCGCCATAGCCTGGCCAAGTCAGGAATTGCCGGCGAGGCCAGCCATGCGCGCCTTAAGGCTCTGGAACAGTCGCCCCGTTATGCAGCCCTGTCGGATGCCGGAAGGGGACGCATGCTCCGCGTGATCGAGCGCGGCATTGCGATCGCTGCCAGCAGCCGCGATGCAGACTTGACGCTGGCGCGCCTGCTCGACGTCCTGGAGGCCATCGGGCGGCGTGAAACCTATCTGGCTTTCTTCGCGGAGCAGCCTCAGGCGCTGACCCGACTCATGAGCGCTCTGGAAGCGTCGAGTTGGGCCGCCGATTACATCAAGCGCAACCCCATGGTGGTGGATGAGCTTCTTGACGCGCCGCGCGAGCGCTTCAGCGCACGGGATTGTGTCGAGCAGTGCGAGCAACAGCGCGCGCGCCTCGTGCAGCGTGCCACCTGGGATGCAGGCGAGGGTTTGGACATCCTCCGGCGGGGCTTTCACACGGAGCTGTTCCGCACGCTTGTGCGCGACCTTGCAGGCCAACTGACGGTGGAGCAGGTGGCCGACGAGATTTCGGGCTTGGCCGATGCCATCATCGGTGTGGCCATTCGCTGGTGCTGGGGCGAGATGCCGCGCCGCCATCGTGAACAACCGGCCTTTGCGGTCATTGCCTATGGCAAGCTTGGGGGCAAGGAGCTGGGCTATGGAAGCGATCTGGATGTCGTGTTCCTGTTCGACGACTCCCACCCCGACGCTCCTGAGCGCTATGGCAATTTCGCGAGAAAGCTTGTGTGGTGGCTTACGGCGTCCACTCCGGCAGGCGGATTGTTCGAGATCGATACCCGCCTGCGCCCCAACGGCAACGCGGGCCTGCTGGTGACGACACTCGTCGCCTTTGAGCAATACCAGCTCGGCCGCGGCAGCAACACCGCCTGGACCTGGGAGCATCAGGCACTCACCCGGGCACGGTTTTGTGCGGGCGACGCAGCGCTCGGCGCGCGCTTCGAGATGATCCGCGAGCGGGTGCTGCGCATGCCGCGGGACAGGGCGGCGCTGCAAGCAGAGATATTGGCCATGCGGCACAAGGTCGCTGAGGGGCACCCGAACCGTACCGGCTTGTTCGATCTCAAGCACGATGAGGGCGGCATGGTGGACGTGGAATTCGCCGTGCAGGCACTGGTTTTGGAATACGCACCGGTTTATCCCGAACTTGTGGCGAATGCGGGAAACATTGCCTTGCTGCAGATCGCCGAGCGCTTGGGCCTTTTGCCCGCAGGCCTTGGTCAGAGGGCGGCCGACGCTTACCGGAACTTGCGCCGGCTGCAGCACCAAGCCCGCCTGAGCGGGGCAAAGCACGCGGCCCATGTCGAGTCTGAAGACGTGAGCCGTGAGCGGGCCGCGGTGCGCGCCCTGACGGCCATCGTGCTGGGCACGCCATCGGAGCCGCAGCCCACGGCTCCGCAACAACCGAGCACGCTTCCCGCCTGAAGGCGCTCGTGCCCGCCAGGAAGGGGGAATGCGCGGGCAAATGTTCACTACGATGCAACCATGAATAGCCTGCAAGCTTTGCGTCACGTCAGCGCAATCGTGGCCGACACCGCGGAATACCTGCAATTGCCACGCCTGCAGCCACAAGATGCAACCACGAACCCGAGCCTCGTGCTGCGCGCCACACGCCAGCGCGAATACGCCCCATTGCTGGCCTTGCCCGAGGTGCGCGAGGATGTGCGCGACAACCCGGACGCAGCGATGGATCGTCTTCTGGTGCGTTTTGGCTGCGAGATCCTCGAGCGCATTCCCGGCCGGGTGTCCACCGAGGTCGACGCGCGACTCTCGCACGACTGTGAGGCGACAGTCAAGCGCGCGCACCGGATCCATGCGCTTTATGCGGCGCAGGGCGTGGCGCGCGAACGCGTGTTGATCAAGATCGCCTCCACCTGGGCCGGGATCGAGGCCGCGCGCAGGCTCGGGGCCGATGGCATTGCGTGCAACATGACCCTGCTGTTTTCCTTTGTTCAGGCGCGGGCCTGCGCGGCCGCTGATGTGCAGCTGATTTCGCCCTTCGTCGGGCGCATCACCGACTGGTATCGGACGCAGGCAGGAGAGGCTTGGGACGCGCAGGCCATGCGCGGGCCGGGCGATCCGGGTGTGCGTGCCCTGTTGCGTATCTGGCGTTTCTACAAGTCGCGGGGCATCGGCACCGAAGTGATGGGCGCAAGCTTTCGCGACACGGCACAAATCGAGGCACTCGCCGGGTGCGATCTGCTCACGATTGCCCCGGCACTGCTCGAGACCCTGGCGCAATCCGACGACCCGATGCCGCGCCGACTTGACCCCGAGCAAGCCGGCGACCCCGAGGACGACAGGCCCCTTGCCCTGACGCAGGCGGCGTTCGATGCGGCACTGGCGACGGACGTCATGGGTGCGGCGAAACTGAGCGAGGGCATCGCGCAGTTTTCTGCCGACACTGTGGCATTGCTGGACCTTTTGCAACGCTGAGCCGCGAAGCTGTTTCGCTGATTTCTTCCAGAGTGCCTTCCGTGCCCCGACTGCATCTGCCAGGTCCGATCGCTGCGGGTGTGCTTGACGTGCCGGCAGACACAGTTCGCCATTTGCATGCGTTGCGGCTGCGTCCGGGGGACGAATTCCATGTGTTCGACGGGCGTGGTGGCGAGTGGGAGGCGCGGCTTGTTTCGACGGCAGGCCCGGCGCGCGCCGAGATCCTTCGCCATGTGCCGATTGAGCGAGAGCTGCCGTGGGCTGTGACACTGGCCGTGGGTATGCCCGCCAACGACCGCATGGATTGGCTGGTGGAAAAGGCGACCGAAATGGGGGTTGCAGCGCTCCAGCCCTTGATGACTGTGCGCAGTGTGCTGCGCCTGGAGGGTGAACGAGCCGCGCGCCGGGTTGCGCATTGGCAGGCAGTCGTCGTTGCAGCATGCGAGCAGTGCGGGCGTAACCGCATACCCGAGGTCCGGCCGGTCCTTTCGCTTCAGAGCTGGCTTGCGACTTTGCCGGCCTTTGACGGCAGCGATCCGGCAGGGCGCGCACGGTGCTTGCTGGCGGCGCCGCGCGAGGGGCACGCCGCGCCATTTGCGGTTTGGGCGACCCGATATGAAGCAAGCCTGCAGGCAGATTCCCTGGCTGCGCGCTCGATCCTGGCGTTGAGCGGCCCGGAGGGTGGCCTGGACCCCGAGGAAGCGGCGCGAGCGCGGGCCGCGGGCTTTGCGCCGGTCAGTCTCGGCTCGCGCGTGCTGCGCGCCGAGACTGCGCCGCTGGTTTTTCTGGCGGCGTGTGGGGGGCTGGCGCCGCAAGATTGACGTGGGAGGAAGGACGCGCCCCCAAAGGCTTGGCTTGTGCAGCTTCGAGTGCAAGGGGCTGTAGGCGCCCGAATTCTTGGGCCAGATAGGACTCGCCATGTTCCAGGACAAAGTAGCGGAATGCTTCGGCCGAGGGCGAAAGCATCTTTGCTGCGGTATTGACGACATGCCAGCGCCGAATCAGCGGCAGGCCTTCAACTTCGGGTACGCCGATCATGCCCGTGCGCAATTCCATCCCGATGCTGTGCAGCGACAGGAAGCTGATGCCCATGCCGGACATCACCGCCTGCTTGATGGTCTCGTTGCTGGCCAGCTCCATCTCGATGCGCACGTCGACGCGATGCTGGCGAAGGTACTCTTCCATGGCCGTGCGCGTTCCTGAGCCGCTTTCACGGATGATGAATCCGTAGTTCGCCAGCGCCGCTGCTGTGGTGGGCGCACCGCCCATCAGGGGATGCTCAGGCGCGCACACGACGCCCAGTGGATGAGCTGCGAAAGGCTCCGCGCGTGTGTCGATCTCACGGGGTGGGCGACCCATGATGGCGAGGTCGAGATCATTGCCTTGCAACTGCGATACCAGCTGCTCACGGTTGCCGACCACGAGGCGAATCTCGATGTGGGGGTGCTCTTCGCGAAACAGCTTGAGCAGGCGCGGCACGAAATACTTCGCAGTGCTGACCATGCCGATCGTCAGGCGGCCCGTCTGCAGGCCACGAAAACGCGCGAGAGCATCCTCGGCGTCCTTGAGGGTGGCAAGCATGCGCCGGGCGTACAGCAAAAGGTATTCCCCGGTCATGGTCAGACTGACCGATTTGCCGCTGCGTTCGAACAGCGGCAAGCCCACCTGCAGTTCCAGATCGCGAATCTGCATGGAAATGGCCGGGGGCGTGAGGTGTAGATCCTTGGCGGCCTTGCCAAAGTTGAGATGCCGCGCCGCGGCAACAAACACACGTAACTGGCGCAAGGTGATGTTCATCTTCAGAAATCCTGAACTTGCAATCAAGAAAAGATGAATTTACCTTAATTCCGCCATAGCTTATATTTACCCGCAAGAGAGTTGCACCTGAAACGGTGGCAATCCTCAAGGTGTATCGAGCGTCGCCTCTCCCGATCGGCAGTGGGGGCGCTTGCCAGTTGTGAACGGGCTCAAAGGGTAACCGATGAGCTTTTCCCGCAGCCGCAATGTTCTGTTCATGCGAGTCTCCGTTAATTCTGGTTGCGGGCTTTTTCAAGCGTCCTGACTGCGCCGCGGCTCAGGGTGTTTGAGAAAGCAGTCAGGAGCAGGCAAGGTTTTGCGCGCAATGATGGCCAGCGAGGCGCGCCCTCAATGGCGCAGGTCTTCCGCGTCTGCCGGCCAGCACCCAACAATCGCGGGCAACGATCGACGAGACGATTGTCCCGAACCCGACACGAGCCCGGGTCGCGTTTCTTTGGGCCCTGTGCGCCACGCACAGGGCCCAAAGGCCGGCGCGCCCTGAGTGCCTCAGCCCCCAGGCGGGGCTTGCCGTTCTGTTTTCGAACCTGGAGACTCATCATGCAGCAAGGCCGCACCACCATTTCCAAATTTCTCATCGAACAACTCCGCGGCTCAGAAGACCAGTCGGACCTGGCCGCGCTGCTGGTCGATGTCACCGCCGCCGTCAAGGCCATTGCCTCGATGACGGCCAAAGGTGCGCTGGGTGGATTCCTCGGCTCGTTGGGCACCGAGAACGTGCAGGGCGAAACCCAGAAGAAGCTGGACGTGCTTTCCAACGATGCGATGATCCAGGCCTGCGAATGGGGCGGATTGGTGGCGGGGATGGCATCCGAGGAAATGGACGATCCCTACACGCTGCCGAAGGAGTTTGAGCGCGGTCCTTACCTTCTCGTGTTTGATCCGCTCGACGGCTCGTCCAACATCGACGTCAATGTGTCGGTGGGGACCATTTTCTCTGTCCTGCGCCATGGCAAGATCGGTGACCCCACCGTGGCGGATTACCTGCGTCCCGGCGTGGAACAAGTCGCTGCCGGCTATGCCATCTACGGTCCGTCGACCATGATGGTCCTGACCGTGGGCAAGGGAACGCATGGCTTTACGCTTGATCGTGAGATTGGCAATTTCATTCTCACCCATCCCGACCTGCAGATTCCGGCCGACACTGCCGAATACGCGATCAACAGCAGCAACGAGCGATTCTGGGAGCCGCCGGTGCAGCGCTATGTGGCTGAATGCAAGGCCGGCAAGACTGGCGACCGCGGGCGCGATTTCAACACGCGCTGGATCGCCTCCATGGTCGCCGACGTGCACCGCATCCTCATGCGCGGAGGGATTTTCATGTACCCGAAGGATGCCAAGGATCCAAGCAAGCCAGGCCGCTTGCGCCTGATGTACGAGGCCAATCCCATTGCCTTCATCATCGAACAGGCCGGAGGGGCTGCCTCCACTGGCCGTGGCCGCATTCTCACGGCGCAGCCAACGTCACTGCACCAACGCGTGCCGGTGATGTTGGGCTCGAGAAACGAGATTGAGCGACTGGAGCGCTACCACCGGGAATACGATAGCGGGGAAGACAAGCCCTTCGCCTCGCCGCTGTTCAAGGATCGTTCCCTATACAACGACGACCTGCGGGCCTGAGCCCTGCTGCGCGCTGGTATTGCCAGTACACGAGACATCGCGCATCCGCACGCTACGGTTGGCGGATGCTGCCTTCAGCTTTTCCGGATTCTTCCCTTCGTACCTTCACGCCATGTCAGCTAAACACCCCATCATCGCCATCACGGGCTCGTCGGGAGCCGGCACCACCACGGTGATGCGCAGTTTCCAGCACATCTTTCGACGCGAAAAGCTTACCGCGCAGATTATCGAGGGTGACTCCTTCCACAAGTACAACCGCACGGAAATGCGGGAGGAAATGAAAAAGCAGGAGCTTGCGGGCAACCGCAATTTCAGCCACTTCGGGCCGGAGGCCAACCTGCTGGGTGAATTGGAGGATCTCTTCAAGGCCTATGGCGCCACAGGGGGCGGCAAGGTGCGCAAATACATTCACGACGCTGGCGAAGCGGCCGAGTTTGGTGTCGAACCCGGTAATTTCACGTCGTGGAAGGACATTACCGCAAGTTCCGATCTCATGTTCTACGAAGGCCTCCACGGGGGCTATGCCGACGAGGCGATCAACGTTGCCAAGCAGGTCGATCTTCTGGTGGGCGTGGTGCCCATCATCAACCTGGAGTGGATCCAGAAGCTGCACCGCGACCAAGTCCAGCGTGGCTACTCGCAGGAGGCCGTCATGGACACGATCCTGCGCCGCATGCCCGACTATGTGCACCACATCGCGCCGCAGTTTTCGCGCACGCATGTGAACTTTCAGCGGGTTCCGACCGTGGACACGTCCAATCCGTTCATCGCCAAGGACATCCCAAGCCTGGATGAAAGCATGGTCGTGATCCGATTTGCCGACCCGCATGGCATTGATTTCCCCTACCTCATCTCCATGCTGCACGATTCATGGATGACGCGGCCCAATACGCTCGTGGTGCCCGGTGGCAAGATGGGATTGGCGATGCAACTCATCTTTACCCCCATGATCCTGCGGCTGATGGACATCAAGCGCCGCGCCGGCTGACACCGCTTTGTCGTCCCCCAATTCGCGAGAATGAACTCATGAACGCGCACAACGCACTTTTCCCCGTCATTGATCCCACGCAACGTCGCCGTCTGGCCAACGCCATACGCTTTCTGGCCATCGACGGAGTGGAGGCTGCCAAATCCGGTCACCCCGGCGCGCCCATGGGCATGGCCGATATTGCCGAGGTCCTGTGGCGAAACCACATGCACCACAATCCGGCAAACCCGCACTGGGTCGACCGCGATCGTTTCGTGTTGTCGAACGGCCATGGCTCGATGCTGATCTACGCCTTGCTGCATCTCACGGGCTATGACCTGCCCATCGAGGAGCTCAAACGCTTCCGCCAGTTGCACAGCAAGACCCCGGGTCATCCCGAGGTGGGGTACACGCCGGGGGTGGAGACCACGACCGGCCCGCTCGGTCAGGGGCTCGCCAATGCCGTGGGCATGGCGTTTGCCGAACAGATGCTGGCGCGCAGATTCAATCAGCCAGGCCACACCATCGTGAACCACCACACCTATGTTTTTGTGGGCGACGGTTGTCTGATGGAAGGGATCAGCCACGAGGCCTGCTCCCTGGCGGGTACGCTCAAGCTCAACAAGCTCATCGCCTATTACGACGACAATGGCATTTCCATTGACGGGCATGTCGAGCACTGGTTTACCGACAATACCAAGCTGCGCTTCCAGTCCTACGGCTGGAACGTCATCGGCCCAATCGACGGCCATGATGCGCAGGCCGTGGAGCAAGCGACCGTGGAGGCGAAGACAAGCGCTGACAAGCCCACGCTCATCATCTGCCAGACCACGATCGGGTGGGGCTCGCCTCACAAGGCCGGGACCCACGACGTGCATGGGTCGGCTTTGGGCCCTGCAGAGGCGCAGGCCACGCGTGATGCGCTGGGGTGGACATATGGGCCATTCGAGATTCCGCAAGACATCTACGACGCGTGGGATGCGCGCGGCCATGGCAGCAAGCTGGAGGCCGACTGGAACGACCGATTCGCCGCTTACGCAAAGGCGCACCCCGGGCTCGCCGCCGAGTTCACGCGCCGCATGAGCGGCGATCTTCCCGCCGACTGGGCGCACACCGTTCAAGCCCTCTACGCGTCAGCGCGTGGCGTGACGGCTTCCACCGCGACGCGCAAGGCGTCGCAGATCGCGCTGGAAACCCTCGTCCCCGCCTTGCCAGGGATGTTTGGCGGTTCAGCGGACCTCACGGGATCCAACCTCACGGCGGTGAAGGGGTCCAAGCCGTGGGCCGGTGCGAAGGATGGCGAGCCGGTGAACTACCTTTCCTATGGCGTGCGTGAATTCGGCATGGCCGCCATGATGAGCGGTATGTCACTGCACGGCGGCTTCCTGCCCTATGGTGGGACCTTTTTGATGTTTTCCGATTACTCGCGCAATGCAGTGCGCATGAGCGCGCTGATGAAACAGCGCGTGGTGCACGTCTTCTCGCACGACTCGATTGGCCTTGGCGAGGACGGCCCCACGCACCAGGCCATTGAGCAAGCGCCGAGTTTGCGGCTGATCCCCAATCTGGATGTCTGGCGCCCGGCTGACGTGCTGGAAACGGCAGTCGCCTGGAAATGCGCGGTCGAGCGCAAAACCGGTCCGAGCGCCCTGCTCCTGTCGCGTCAGAATCTGGTGGCGTCGCAGCATCCCGAGGGCGCCGAGGCCCACATCGCGCGCGGCGCTTACGTGCTGTCGGAGGCGGCTGGCGGCCAGCCGCAGGTGGTGTTGATTGGCACCGGATCCGAAGTCGAAATCGCGCTAAAGGCCCAAAAACTGTTGGCCGAGGCCGGCGTGGCTGCGCGTGTTGTCTCCATGCCCTGCACCAATGCGTTTGACCGGCAGGACGAGGCCTTCCGCAATACCGTGCTGCCCCTGTATGTGCCACGCGTGGCGGTCGAAGCCGCGCAGCCCGATTTCTGGCGTAAGTACGTGGGATTGTCGGGTGGCGTCGTCGGTATTGCGGCGTTCGGGGAATCGGCGCCCGCGGTTGATCTCTACAAGCATTTCAAGATCACCCCCGAGCATACGGCCGAGGTCGCTCAGGCCGTGTTGCGCATGCATGTCTCGCGTCACGAATCCGAGGACAGCAACGTCGTGCGTTCGATGAATTAAGACCTGGAGTGAGTGCATTGACTATGTTCGACCTGGTAATGTTCGACCTCGATGGCACGCTGGTGGAGACCGCCCCGGAAATCACCGATGCGGTCAATGACCTGCTGCGTGAGCAGGGTCTGCCCAATGTGGGCGAGAGCCTGGTTGCCAACTGGATCGGTCACGGCACGCGCGAGCTCATGACCCAGGCCTACGCGCATGCCGCTCAGATTCATGTCGACACCGTGCGGTGCGCCGGCACCATGGACGAATTGATGCCGCGGTTTTCGCATTTCTACATGCAGCGTTGTGGGACGCGAAGCCGTTTGTATCCGCAGGTTCTGGATACCTTGCGCCTGCTGCGTCAAGCCCGGGTCCGCATGGCCGTGGTGACGAACAAGGAGCAGCGCTACACGGCCGCCGTGCTCATGGCCCACCAGATCCGCCATTTTTTCGATCTTGTGATTTCGGGCGACACGCTCCCGGCAAAGAAGCCAGATGCGCTGCCGGTGCGCCATTGCCTTGACGCGCTGAAGGTCGAACGCACACGCGCGCTGTTCATCGGCGACTCGCAGATTGACGTGGACACGGCGCGTGCCGCCGGTGTGCCCATTTGGGCCGTGCCCTACGGTTACAACCTCGGGAATCCGATCGCACAGGCCAAACCCGATCGCATCATTCCCACGATCCGTGCCGTTGCAGAGGCCGTGGAGAGCGTCGCGCCCGGGACCGCCTGTGGGGCTTGCCACCGCGCCGCCTGACGTACCCGCCTTCTCGCATTTGCATTTCATATCCCCCATTCACCATCAAGCAAGGAGTAATTCCATGACCATCCGTGTAGCCATCAATGGTTTTGGCCGTATCGGCCGAATGGCGTTCCGCGCCGCGGCGAAAGAGGCTGAGTTCGCCGATGTGGAAATCGTCGGCATCAATGATCTGCTGGAACCTGAATACCTGGCCTACATGCTGCAGTACGACTCGGTGCATGGTCGTTTTCAAGGTGATATCGCCGTTGAGGGAAACCATCTGGTGGTCAATGGCAAGAAGATCCGTTTGACTGCCGAGCGCGACCCAGCCAACCTGAAGTGGGGCGAGGTGGGGGCTGACGTCGTCATCGAAGCCACAGGATTTTTCCTCACGCTCGATACCTGCCAGAAGCACATTGACGCCGGCGCCAAGAAGGTGGTGCAGTCCGCGCCATCGAAAGATGAAACGCCGATGTTTGTCTATGGAGTGAACCACGCGAAGTATGCCGGCGAGCGCATCGTCTCTGCTGCATCGTGCACCACCAACTGCCTTGCGCCGGTCGCGAAGGTCCTGAACGACAGCTTCGGCATCAAGCGCGGCCTCATGAGCACCGTGCACGCCGCAACCGCCACGCAAAAGACCGTGGATGGTCCCTCAAGCAAGGACTGGCGTGGAGGGCGTGGCATCCTGGAAAACATCATTCCCTCCAGCACCGGCGCGGCCAAGGCCGTCGGCAGGGTTATCCCCGAGCTCAACAAAAAGCTCACAGGCATGGCCTTTCGGGTGCCAACCTCTGACGTGTCGGTCGTGGACCTGACGGTCGAGCTGAACAAGGAAGCCAGCTATGACGCAATCTGCGCCGCGATGAAAGCGGCGTCGGAAGGCTCACTCAAGGGGGTTCTCGGCTATACGGACGAGAAAGTGGTCTCAACGGATTTCCGCGGCTGCTCGATGCCTTCCATTTTCGACGCCGAGGCCGGCATTGCGCTGGACTCCACCTTCGTCAAGGTTGTGTCCTGGTACGACAACGAGTATGGCTATACCTGCAACATGATGCGGTTTGTCAAACACGTCGCCTCCAACTGATCCTGCTGAACAGTCGCGTACCACGCTTGCTGCGCGTTGCCGTGCGCGCGTTCAGCAGTCTGCCTGAATTGAAAAGAGTTCCATGCATATCCTGACCTTCGAAGAAGTCTGCAAGCGCGGGTTCGCGCAGGACAAGCGCGTCTTCATACGCGCGGATCTGAACGTACCGCTCAGCGCCACAGGTGAAATTACCGAGGACACGCGGGTGCGGGCCTCGGTGCCGGCCATTCAGATGGCGCTCCATGCCGGCGCCGCCGTCATGGTCACGTCGCACCTCGGGCGGCCCACCGAGGGTGAATTCAAGCCCGAAGATTCGCTCGCGCCGGTGGCGCGCCGCTTGTCCGAGTTGCTTGGACGCCCGGTGCCGCTGGTGAGCAATTGGGTGGATGGTGGCTTTCAGGTGTATCCCGGCGACGTCGTGTTGCTTGAAAACTGCAGGCTCAACAAGGGCGAGAAGAAGAACGATGATGCGCTTGCGCAGAAGATGGCCAAGCTTTGTGACATCTTCGTGCACGATGCCTTCGGCACTGCGCATCGTGCCGAGGCCAGCACATACGGGATCGCGAAATATGCGCCCATTGCCTGCGCAGGTCCGCTTCTGGCCGCTGAGATCGATGCCATCAATCGCGCGCTGGCCAATCCTGCGCGCCCGCTGATGGCCATCGTCGCCGGCTCCAAGGTGTCGACCAAGCTCACCATCCTGCAGAGCCTGGCTGACAAGGTCGACGGTCTGATCGTCGGCGGCGGCATCGCCAACACGTTCATGCTCGCTTGTGGCCTGCCTATCGGCAAGAGCCTGGCCGAGCCTGACTTGCTGGACGAGGCCCGTCAGGTCATCGAGAAGATGAAGGCGCGCGGCGCCGAAGTGCCGATTCCTGAGGACGTTGTCGTGGCCAAGCAGTTCAGCGCCACCGCGGAAGCCACCGTGAAAGCGGCCCACGACGTGGCTGCCGATGACCTGATCTTGGATATCGGCCCCAAGACCGCCGCCAAACTGGCCCACAAGCTCACGGCTGCGGGCACCATCGTCTGGAACGGTCCGGTGGGTGTGTTTGAGTTTGATGCATTCTCCAACGGTACCAAAACGCTGGCCCAGGCTGTCGCGACGAGCAAGGGCTTTTCCATCGCCGGCGGCGGCGATACGTTGGCCGCGATTGCCAAGTACGACATTGCCGACAAAATCGGCTACATCTCCACCGGAGGCGGCGCGTTCCTGGAAGTTCTGGAAGGCAAGACACTGCCCGCCTTCGAGATCCTTCAGCAGCGCTCGCGCATGCCCCTGTCCTGATTCACGCTACCCATCCGAACCGGAGTTCCACCATGGCCCTCATTTCCCTGCGTCAACTGCTCGACCACGCGGCCGAGCACAGCTACGGCGTCCCTGCCTTCAACGTCAACAACCTCGAGCAGATGCGCGCCATCATGGAAGCCGCTGCCGAGACCGACTCGCCGGTGATCGTCCAGGCTTCCGCTGGCGCACGCAAGTACGCCGGCGCCCCCTTTCTGCGCCACCTCATCCTGGCCGCGATCGAGGAGTTTCCCGATATTCCCGTGTGCATGCATCAGGATCACGGAACCAGCCCGGCCGTGTGCCAACGCTCGATCCAGCTCGGCTTTTCTTCCGTGATGATGGATGGTTCGCTGGGCGAAGACGGGAAAACGCCGACGAGCTATGAATACAACATCGACGTCACGCGCCGCACGGTCGAAATGGCGCACGCCTGTGGCGTGTCCGTCGAAGGCGAGCTCGGCTGCCTTGGCTCGCTGGAAACGGGAACCGCTGGTGAGGAGGATGGCATCGGCGCCGAAGGTGTGCTCGATCACAGCCAGCTGCTGACCGACCCCGAGGAGGCGGCCGACTTCGTCAAGAAGACCCGCGTGGATGCGCTGGCCATCGCGATTGGCACCAGTCATGGGGCATACAAGTTCACCCGCCCGCCCACTGGTGACATTCTGGCGATTGGCCGCATCAAGGAAATTCACGCGCGCATTCCCAACACCCATCTGGTGATGCATGGCTCATCCTCCGTGCCGCAGGAATGGCTCAAGGTCATCAACACTTTCGGCGGCGACATGGGCGAGACGTATGGCGTGCCCGTCGAAGAGATCGTCGAGGGCATCAAACACGGCGTGCGCAAGGTCAATATCGACACCGATCTGCGCATGGCATCGACCGGGGCTACGCGCCAGTTCCTGGCCCAGCATCCCAAGGAGTTCGATCCCCGCAAATTCCTGATTGCCTCGACCAAGGCCATGAAGGACATCTGCAAGGCGCGTTATGAAGCCTTCGGCACGGCAGGCAACGCCTCGAAAATCAAGCCACTGAGCCTGGAAGCCATGGTCAAGCGCTACGACAAGGGCGAGCTCGACCCCAAGGTGAAATAAGCTCGTAGCACCGCGTCAGCGGATCCCGGCGGCACCCCCGCCGGGTCTTCACACGTGGGCCCGTCAAGACGGCGCTCCGTCACCTGCCAAGACGAGAAATGCATGGCTGCAACTGCCGATCCTTTGCAGCGCGGGTTTGCCGCGCCCGACTTCGCGCTTCCCGGCATCGATGGCCGAACCTGGAGCGTAAACGAGCTGCGGGGCCCAAAGGGCCTGCTTGTGATGTTCATCTGCAACCACTGTCCTTACGTGAAGGCCGTGGCGGCGCGCATCAAACGCGATACCGATGCGCTGCGCGCACGGGGCGTGCACGCGGTGGCCATCAACAGTAACGACACCATTGCATACCCCGAGGACTCGTTCGACAACATGAAGCTGTTCGCCGCCCAGCATGGCTTTGGCTTTCCGTATTTGTTCGACGAAACACAGGGCGTGGCACGCGCTTTTGGTGCAGTGTGTACTCCGGATTTTTTTGGGTTCAACGCCGATCTCAAACTGGAGTACCGAGGGCAGCTGGATGCCTCGCGCAGGCAGACCGCTGCGCCCGATGCGCGGCGCGATCTGTTTGAGGCGATGAAGTTGATCGCTGCGACCGGGCATGGGCCCGAGGAGCAGTACCCCAGCATCGGCTGTTCCATTAAGTGGAAGGAGGCAGGCTGAATGGGCATGAAATGCAAGCGCCAGGCGCTGATCTTTGACGTCGACGGCACCTTGGCCGAGACGGAGCGTGACGGTCACCGGGTCGCCTTCAATCAGGCCTTCGCGGAAGCGGGGCTGCAATGGCACTGGGACGTGACGACCTATGGACGGCTGCTCGCGATCACCGGTGGCAAGGAGCGCATGCTGCACTACTGGCAGAGCATCGATCCACAGGGCGCCCGGCATCCGCAGGCGATCACGACGGTGGCCGAATTGCACCGCCGCAAGACTGCACACTATGTGCGCCTTGTCGGCGAGGGCGCCATCCGTCTGCGCCCCGGCGTTCGCCGCCTCCTCAACGAAGCTCGCGGTGCCGGCCTGCGGCTGGCCATTGCCACGACGACCACGCCGGAGAACGTCGAGGCCTTGCTCGGCGCGACCCTGGGCAGGGATGCGTCGTCGCTATTTGAGGTCATTGGCGCTGGCGATATCGTCCCCCGCAAGAAGCCGGACCCAGCCATCTACAACTGGGTTCTGGAGCAAATGCACCTTGAGCCAGGTCAATGCCTGGCCTTCGAAGACTCGCGCAATGGCTGGCTGGCGGCACGCGGGGCAGGTTTGGACACGATTGTGACCACGGGCGCATACACGGCAGAGGAGTCCTTTGAAGGGGCGCTGGCGCATTTGGATGGGTTGGGTGAGCCCGGGGAGCCCGCGACCGGGCATGCGCACGAGGCAGCGTGGAGCGGCGTGGTCGATCTTGATGCGTTGGGCGCCTGGGTCCAAACCCGGGCCTGACGGCCAGCGTAGCCTCGCCGAGGGGAGTGGTGCGTCATGCGGCGGCTGGAGCGCGCGTGGGCAGCACCCGCTGCAGCCCCGTCGAATTGATCCGCCGGCAGGCCTAGCCGGCGGCCAAAAGCACCAGGCGGGCGCCCGGTGCGCTGCCAGCCGGCAGCGCACAAACGGCCTGGGCCATGGCGAGAGCGAGGTGTCGCACGGCAGACCACGGCTCGTGCGGGATGCCCGGCGGGCGTAGACCCTTGATGGCCCGGTCGCAATCAGCGGCGCGCAGCAAAAGCCCCTCCACGAGCGGAAGGCTGAGCCTTGGCACTGCTCTTTGAAGAAGCTTTTCCTTGGGTCCCCAGATCCGGTTGCTGCGGGTTAAGCTGGCGAAGGGCTGGCCGGCGTCCAGTCCTTGCCTAACGCGCAGCCAGGCACGAATCTCTTCCGTGAGCGTCCAGTGCGCCAATACGGGGGCAACGCCCTCGCCCTGCAGTCCGTCAAGCATGCGGCCAAGACGCGCGAGATCGCCAGCGAGAATGGCCTCGCCGAGCCGGAAAACGCTGTAACGGGCTGCACCCTGGACCAGGTCCTCAATCTGCTCGACGTCAAGCTCCCCTGGCTGGAGCAGCAAGGCAAGCTTTTCCACTTCCTGGTGCGCGGCCAGAAGATTGCCCTCGGTGCGCGCAACGAGCAGATCCAAGCAGGCCTGACCACGGTCCCCTGCAGGAATGAGCAGGCCATGACGAGCCAGGCGAGCGCGCATCCACCCGGCGAGTTGATCCGGCTCGATGGTGTCCACGCGGGCCACCGTGCCCAGATCCACGAGGCGCGCAAACCAGTCGGCTTTCTGCGTCGCAGCGTCCAGACGGGGCAGCACCACGAGCAGCAGCACGTCGCTGGAAAGCTGCTGGGCCAAGTCAATGAGTGTCAGGGCGCCCTCGCGTCCTGGTTTGCCCGAGGGTATGCGTACCTCGACGACCTTGCGCTCGCCAAATAAACTGAGCTCCCGGCTCTGCGCCAGCAGCAAATCCCAGTCAAAGCCACGTTCGGCAACATGGCTCTCCCGCGTCCTGAAGCCAGCCGAATGGGCGGCGCTGCGGATCGCGTCTACTGCTTCGTTGACCAGGAGGAGCTCATCGCCGAAGACCGTGTATGGGCCGTGCAGCCCGCCCCCAAGGCGTGACGTGAGTTGGTCGGCGCGTATCAGCATCGGATCGGATTCATCTCGGTGTGGCTAGGGGGCAGAGGCAGCCGCGTTCGCCCCGGAACGGCCGGGGCGAACGGCGGCCAGCTGGAACATGATTCGATTGACCATGTCCTGGCGCATTCCGCGGTAAAGCAGGTCAGCTTCATTGGCCTTTGCCAGTGTGGCGGATGTGCTGTAGCTCAGGCTACTGGTCTGGGTGATCGTGGTCGGACTGATCAGCACGTCCCCGCCTGGCGTCAGAAGCTCGAAGCGCGCCGTTTCCACCAACTGGTACTGCGCCACGGTGCCATCGGCGTTGTAGGCCATCGGCACTTGCGACGTGGCGTCCTGCAAAAGTATGAATACGGCCTGGGCCTGCTTGGCGTCGTCCGTGATCCGTGTGGCCGTCGTCGCGGCGATCTGGCGCTTGAGCTCGATGAGCAAAGGCCCATTCGGACCCTGCACGGCAAGCCTCGAGAAGGCCAGGTTGGTGGAACCTCGCAGGTGAAAACCGCAACCGGTGAGCCACAGTGCAGCGAGCAGGGGAATGCCAAAGCGAAGCCAGCGTTGCATCATGGAGCCTTTGTTGCTGCGCAGGGTCGGAGAGCCTTCAAACGACGACATTGACCAGTCGACCCGGCACGACGACAACTTTCTTCGCCGCCCGGCCTTCGGCGTGGCGTGCGAATTCGGGGCTGCCCAGCGCAGCCGCTTCAATGGCCGATGCGTCGGCCCCCGCGGGTACATGGATGGCACCGCGAAGTTTGCCGTTGATCTGCAGCACGAGCTCAATTTCGTCCTGCACCAGAGCCGCTTCGTCGACCCGAGGCCAGGGCGCATCGAGCAGATCACCGTGCTGTGCCTCAAAGCCGAGTTCCCGCCAAAGCACATGAGCGATGTGTGGCGTCGCCGGGTAGAGCACGCGCAAAAGAATGCCGTAGCCTTCGCGCAGCTCGCCGCGGATGCCGGGCTGCTCGCTGTGGGCCGCCTCCAGGGCGTTGAGCAGCTTCATCGAACCCGACACGACGGTGTTGTATTGCATGCGGGCATAGTCGAAATTGACCTGCTGCAGCGTCTGGTGAACCTCGCGGCGCAGCCTGCGCGCAGCGTCTTGCGGCTCTGGAGCGTCGGTGCAATGGCCGTGAAGCTTGGCGCCGAAAGCCCAAATCCGGCGCAGGAACCGATGCGCGCCTTCGACTGCGGCATCGTTCCACTCGAGCGTGGCTTCCGGGGGGGCGGCGAACATGGTGAACAGCCTGGCAGTGTCGGCGCCGAAGCGGTCAATCAGATCCTGCGGGTCCACCCCGTTGTTCTTGCTCTTGCTCATTGTGCCCACGCCGGCGTAATCCACCACCGAGCCATCATGCTTGAGCCTCGCCCCCACGATGTGCCCTTGCGCGTCGAGAACGTTCTCCACCTCGTGTGGCCAGAAATATTCAACGCCGCCCTGCGCGGTCTTGCGCGAATAGATGTGGTTGAGCACCATGCCCTGGGTGAGCAAGCGCCTGAACGGCTCGTCCACCTTCACCATGTCCAGGTCGCGCATAACTTTGGTCCAGAATCGCGCATAGAGTAGGTGCAAAATGGCATGCTCAATCCCCCCGATGTACTGGTCCATTGGCATCCAGTAATCGGTGCGCTGATCGACCATCGCGTCGTGATTGTCGGCGCAGGTGTAGCGCATGAAATACCACGATGAATCGACGAAAGTGTCCATCGTGTCAGTCTCGCGTTGGGCTGGCTGGCCGCAACGGGGACAAGGGGTGTGGACGAATGCCTCGCATTTCGCCAGTGGATTGCCGCTGCCGTCCGGAATCAGGTCTTCGGGCAACACAACGGGCAAGTCATGTTCGGGCACAGGCACGACGCCACAGGTCCTGCAATGAATGATCGGAATGGGCGTGCCCCAGTAGCGCTGACGCGAAATGCCCCAGTCGCGCAGCCGCCATGTCGTCTTCTTTTCGCCCAGACCTTTGGCGGCAAGCAATTCGGCCACCTTGTTTACGGCAGCCTTGTAGGGCAGTCCATCAAGCATGTCCGAGTGCACGCAAACACCGCGCTGCTTGTCGGCATACCACTCCGCCCACGACTCCAGCGAGAACGTCTCGCCTTCCACGTCCACCACTTGCTTGATGGGCAAGCCGTACTTCTTCGCGAAGGCGAAGTCGCGTTCGTCGTGCCCCGGCACGCCCATCACGGCACCGTCCCCATAGCTCATGAGGACATAGTTGCCGACCCAGACGGGCACCTGCGAACCCGTGAGCGGGTGCGTCACCGCCAGGCCGGTGGGCATGCCCTCCTTGGCTTTCAGGGCGAGCTCGGCTTCGGTCGAGCCGCCTTGTTGGCAGCGTGCAATAAAGGCGGCAAGTGCCGCGTTGCTCGAGGCCGCGTGCGCTGCCAATGGATGCTCCGGTGCAACGGCACAGAAGGTCACACCCATGATGGTGTCGGCGCGCGTGGTGAACACATACAAACGCCCCTGTTGGATCAGTTCGCCATGCGCATCGCATATCGTGTGCGGAAAGGCGAAGCGCACGCCTTCGCTCTTGCCGATCCAGTTTTCCTGCATCAGGCGCACCCGCTCGGGCCAGCCATCGAGGAAGTTGGGGTCCGTCGGGTCGGCCACGGCGGACAACAGCTCCTCGGCGTAGGCGGTGATCTTGAGGTAGTACCCGGGAATCTCCCGCTTTTCCACGACGGCACCCGAGCGCCATCCTCGCCCGTCGATGACCTGTTCATTCGCCAGGACGGTCTGGTCGACTGGATCCCAGTTCACAACTTGCGTGCGGCGCTCGGCGATACCCCTTTCCAGCATCTTGAGGAACAGCCACTGGTTCCATTTGTAGTACTCGGGCGAACACGTCGCCACCTCCCGACTCCAGTCGATGGCCAGTCCCATAGACTGCATCTGCTTCTTCATGTACGCGATGTTGGCGTAGGTCCACTTTGCGGGTGGCACCTTGTTTTTCATCGCTGCGTTCTCGGCTGGCAGCCCAAACGCATCCCAACCCATGGGCATGAGCACGTTGTGCCCGGTCATGCGAAGGTGTCGCACGAGCATGTCATTGATGGTGTAGTTGCGAACATGCCCCATGTGCAGCTTGCCCGAGGGATAGGGCAGCATGGAGCAGGCATAGGTCTTCGTGCCGGGCTTCGTTTCAGTCACCCGGTAGGCGTCAGTGGTTTGCCAGTGGGTTTGCGCGGCATTTTCCACCGCAGCAGCGTCGTACTTCTCGTTCATGGATGGGTCGGTTGGATCTGAGTTCGCCCGGTGGGCCCGATGATTGTGCATCGGAGGCGTCAAGCCAGCATGTTAGGGCCTGCCAAGCCGCTTTTCGCACAGTGGTGGCGAATGGGAGCCTGCATGGAGGCTTTGCAGGATCGCTGCCGCCACCGGGGCAGTCCTGGCGTGCCTGAGGCGCTGTGTCTCCATGCGGCAATATGCGCCCACGCGTGGCCGCGTCCCTGCAGCCAGGCCCAGTGCGGGAGCCGTATGGGCCCGCCTGTTGTGTCGCAGCAAAGGCCACGCACTCATGCCACAGCCCTTATCCTCATCATGGCAGTCGTGGACAAAGGGGTGCCTTTTGCCATAACGTTGCGACATCGTGTGTTCGCGAGGAGCCCGACCGTGAACACATGCCCGCGCATTCCCCTTCCTCGCCCGGCCTGACGCGCAGCATCACTTCGGCGAAGCCGACCGGGCAGGAAGGGGTCAAGCGGGCGGTTTTCGCTTGTTGTTCCGTTCGTTGCTGTATACAGTTACAGCACTCAACGTCGCAAAGTCACGTTCAAGCTGTACCCCAATGTCGTGCAGATGGCACGGTTGGAGGCTTGGACGCGCCTGCACTGCGAGCTACACAACGCGGCGCTGGAAGAACGCATCGACGCCTGGCGCAAGGCCAAGAGGTCGATCAGCTATTTCGATCAGCAAAGCGTCCTGCCGCAGATCAAGGCCGATCGGCCTGAGTTCAACGAACTCGGCAGTCACGCCTTGCAGCAGACGCTGCGCAAACTGGACCTTGCCTTTGCCGCATTTTTCCGCCGGGTCAAGGCCGGGCAGACGCCGGGCTTTCCGGGATTCAAATCCAGCAAGCGGTTCTCGGGCTTTGCCCATCCCGATCCCGCTGGATGGAAGCTCATGCAGCATGGTGGCAGTGGCGCAACCCTGCGCATCGGCAGTGGCGAGACCGCCATGTCCATCCGGGCGCGCGGACGGCACCGCTTCGGGGGTGAGGCCAAGCCCAACGACATCACCCTGACACGCCGCAACGGTCAGTGGTTTGTGTCGGTGACGCTGCGCGTGCCCGATGCGACCTGTGCGCGCCAGCGCACCGCCGACATGCGCCGTGGCGTGGATTTCGGGATCAACGACTGGGCCAGATTCGACCAGGGCCCGCTCATCGCGAACCCGCGCTGGGTGCGCGACGAACTGCCGCACCTTGCCGTGCTGCAGCGCCAGCGCGCCCGCAAACGCAAAGGTTCCCTTCGCCACCGGCGTCTGGGCCAGCGCGTTGCCAGACTGCACGACCGCATCGGCAACTTGTGCCGGGACTTCGTGCACAAGGAAACAACCACGATGGTGCAGCAATGCGCCGTTGTGGCGACGGAGCAACTGACTCCGAAGACCATGAGCCGCAGCGCACGCGGCAAGGGGGAAGCCCCGGGCTGGCGCGTGTGGCAGAAGGCCGGGCTCAACCGGGAGATTCTCTCGGCGGGGTTCGGCATGGCGCATCGGATGCTGGCGTACAAGGCGGAAGAAGCTGGTACGCGGCTGCATCTGAGCCATACGCGCCAGCTCAAACCGTCGCAGCGCTGCGCGGCGTGCTGGGAACTCGCTCCCAAGACGTTGGCGCAGCGTGTGCATGTGTGCCCGCACTGCGGGCACACGGCCCCGCGCGACCAGAACAGCGCAATGGTGGTTCTCATCGACGCGCACAACACGCAGGACACGCCTGGGACGGGCGTGGCGGCGAGACCCAAACCTCTGCCCCGGCAACGGGGCAAGTCCAGGTCTGTGACCCGCGAAACCCCCGCGACAACGCCATGCGTTTAGCGGCGGGAGAGTTCATTGAGGTAATGAGGTTGACAGCAGGCTGCTCGGTCGCTGTGATCGCAGCGGCGCTGGGCTTGGCTTTGACGCTGCCGCAGGCACGGGCGGCGGGCGAGATCGGCCAAGCGTCGAAAGTTCTTGTCGGCGCCAATGTGGCCCAGGGCGAAATGCACTATAACCAGCTCAAATGCGCGGCCCGCCATGCCGAACGCATGATGGGCTCGAGCACAGCGATGTTCACCCGCCCGGACCGCAAGGTGCGCAGCGCAGCGGAGCTGCTCGGATTCACGCAGATGTGTGTGAGCTGGCTCAACCACAGCCTGTTTCCTGATGAGGTGAGGGACATTGCCGCTTACCTCAACGAGGTTTATTACCACTTCAACTGAGCGGGGTCGCGTGCGCCGCGGCGGCGGCGTCGGCTCTTCATGGCGTTGCGCCTGACGCCGCATTCGCGGGGTGGGTCATGAGGCCGATGCGGGAGAGTCCTGCCTTTTGCGCTGCCGCCATCACATGCGCGACGCGCCCATAGGGAACCGCAGTGTCGGCCCGGATTTGCAGTTCCGTATCGCTGCTGGCCTTGGCTGCTTCCATGAAGCGAGCCGTAAGCTGGGCGAGCGTGACGGATTGCGCACCCAGAAAGATTTTCTGGTCTTTCTGAATGGACACCGAAAGACTCTTGGGTGTTTGGTGCGCCGGGGCGGTATCGATCTTGGGTAGATCAACCGCAATGCGCCCGCTCAAAAGCGGTGCGGTAATGATGAAGATCACAAGCAGTACAAGCATGACGTCGATCAGAGGTGTCATGTTGATATCGCTCATCGGGGTATCGTCGGCCCCGCGATCGAATCGGCCGAAACTCATGGCGGCGTGTTGCCGCGATCCGGATCGGTTGCACCCGTGAGCAGGTGCTGCAGGTCCAGAGCGTAGCCTTCCAGTTCGGCGTCAAGGGCGCGTGCACGCTTGCCCAGTGCGTTGTAGGCAAGCACAGCCGGTATGGCCACCGCCAAGCCAGCGGCCGTCATGATCAGGGTCTCGCCCACGGGGCCGGCCACCTTGTCGATGCTGACTTGCTGGGTGGCCGCGATCGTGGTGAGTGCATGGTAGATGCCCCAGACGGTGCCAAACAGGCCCACGAAGGGAGCTGTGCTGCCCACGCTGGCCAGCAGCACATGCCCTGCGTGTAGCTGGCGGCTGGCGGCATTCAAGGCGCTGCGAAGCTCGCGACGCACGCGGTCGGGGTAACTTTGCCAGCCAGTCCCATCGGAGCTTGTTGGGAGCCGCCCGGCCACGTCGGCCAGCCGTGCTGCGAGGCCTTGTGGATCGGCAGCGAGCGCCGCGGCCGGGGCCTCGCGGCGCACCGGTGCCGCCCAGAATGCAGCTATGGCGCGCGGTACCCGGCGCGTGGCGGAAGTCAGCATGGCTGACTTCCACAAAATGACGAACCAGCTCGCCATGGACATCGCCAGGAGCAGTGCGGCGACGGTGTGAATCAGCGCATCGCCACCCGCCCAGAATGCTGCCAAACCGCCGATACTGCCATTCATCGTGCGCTGGGCCTCAGGATGTCAGACCGAGCACGGCTTGCATGTCATACAGGCCACTGCGCTTGCCGGCCAGAAAGCGCGCAGCGCGCAGGCTACCGGAGGCGTACGTGGCGCGGCTGCTCGACTTGTGGGTGATTTCGATGCGCTCCCCGCTGCCTGCGAAGAGAACCGTGTGGTCGCCCACGATGTCACCCCCGCGAATGACGGAAAAGCCGATGGAACCTGTCTGCCGCTCGCCGGTGTGACCGTGGCGAGCCCAAACTGCATCGCGCTCCAGATTGCGACCCGCTGCCTGCGCCACGACCTCGCCCATCTTGAGGGCCGTGCCCGATGGCGCGTCCACCTTGTGGCGGTGGTGCGCTTCGATAATCTCAATGTCATAGCCGTCAGCCAGAGCCCGGCCGGCCTGCTCAAGCAGCTTGAGTACGACATTCACGCCGATGCTCATATTGGGAGCCATGACGATCGGAATCTGTTCCGACGCGGCACGGATGCGCTGAAGCCCCGGCGCGTCGAATCCGGTGGTGCCGATGACCATGGCCACGCCGTGGCGCAGGCACATATCCAGGTGATTGAGCGTGCCCTCGGGGCGGGTGAAGTCGATAAGGCACTGGGCGTCTTGCAAGCCTGCGTCGAGGTCGCTGGTCACGGTCACGCCAGTGGCAAACCCCAGAGGGGAGCCCGCGTCCTGCCCGATAGTCGGGGATTCGGCGTGGTCGAATGCCGCCGCAAGTCGGCAGTCGCTTGTGGCAGCGATTGCTTCGATCAGCATGCGGCCCATGCGGCCGCTGCTACCCGCGACGGCGATTCGCAGGGGGGGCGTCGCGACGTCGTGCATCATGCGAGTTCGGCGCAGTGGGTCCGGTGGCTCATGCATCAGGGTGTGGCCGTGCTGGCGGGGCCGCCGGCGCCGAGGCGGCGCCGGCGGCCCCCGCCGGTGTGGCCAGCGCCTCAAGCTTGCTGATTTCCGACGGCGGAGCCACCATGATTAACGGACCCTCGGGTGCGGAAGCCATCGCTTCAGGCTTGCGCTCGTTCAACTTCTTTTGCGCGGCAGCGATCTCGGCCTGAAGTTGTGCATCCGTCATGACCTTGGGTTTGCTGCCACTTTCACGCAGCACGCTGATCTGGGCAACAAATTGGTTTTCAGAGGGCAGCGGATCGCCTTCGGTGCGGATCATTTTGCCATCCTTGTCAAAGAACACGGTGAAGCGCCGCACGATGGGCGCGTGGTACCCCTGGCGCAGGCTGAACACGTATTCCCAGCGGTTGGCGTGGAAGATATCCTGCAGCAGCGGTGTCCCGAGGATGTCACGCACCTGTTCCTTGCTCATCCCGGGCTTGAGTTCGTCGGCCATTTCCTTCGACACGAAATTGCCTTGGATCACGTCAATCCGATAGGGCTTTAGAGCATTGGTGAGGTCGCGTTGTTGGGTGAGGTTGCTACATGCGCCCAGGGCGAGGGCGCATGGCAGCGCCACGACCAGCAGCCACGCGTGCAAGGAGGGCGTTGCGCGGCGAGCGGAACAGGTACGCAGGACTTGCATCAAGGGTTTGGCGGGGGATTCCCGTCGAGTGGGTGAACTATGATGTTCATTCTAAACATCCATCATCGCCATGCCGGTTTCCAACGCTCAGGGTTTGCGCAGCACAGGGTTGAAGGTCACGCAGCCGCGCCTGAAAATTCTGGAAATTTTCCAGAAGAGCGCCATGCGCCACATGACGGCTGAAGATGTCTACCGTGAGTTGCTCAATGACAATTCGCGCGACGTTGGCTTGGCCACCGTGTACCGCGTGCTGACCCAGTTTGAGCAGGCGGGCATCCTGTCGCGCACGCATTTTGAGTCGGGCAAGGCCATTTTCGAGATCAATGAAGGAAAGCACCACGACCACCTGCTGTGCCTGGACTGCGGCCGCGTGGAAGAATTCGTGGATCCCGAAATCGAGCGCCGTCAGAAGAAGATCGCGGCCGAGCATGGTTTCGCATTGCAGGAGCACTCACTGGCGCTGTACGCGACGTGCACGCGCGAGGGCTGCCCCCACCGTCCGGCCCAGCCCAGTGCGTTCGAGGGGACCTAAGACAGGGAAGGCCATCCAACATTGGCCTGAGCGGCACCCGTCTCGGACCGGGCTTCAGTCGTCGCCCTCAAGCATGGCAAGGCGCTGCCGGTCCTGGAATTCCTTGAAGGTATCAATGCCGCGCAACTGCAGGATCGTATTGCGCACAGCCGCCTCCACCAGCACGGCCAGATTGCGCCCAGCCTCCACGGGAATGAGTACCTTGCGAATGGCCACACCGAGCACGTCCTGTCGCACGTTCCCCGTGGGCAGGCGCTCGAAGTCCTGATCCTGGGTGTCGCGTCGCACCAGATGCACGATCAGCCGCAGGCGCAGTTTGCGGCGCACCGCAGTTTCGCCGAAGATGGTTTTGATGTCGAGAATGCCGATGCCGCGCACCTCGAGCAGATTTTGAAGCAGTGGCGGGCAATGTCCCTCAATGGTGATTTGTGACGTGCGCATGAACTCCACGCAGTCGTCGGCCACCAAACCATGACCGCGCGAGATGAGTTCCAGCCCCAGTTCGCTCTTGCCAAGTCCCGACTCGCCGGTGATGAGCACGCCCAAGCCCAGGATGTCCATGAACACACCGTGAAGCGTGGTGCGGTTGGCAAAAAGCTTGGACAGGTAGGCGCGCAGCACGTCGATGACGAAGGCGGCAGGCTCCTCCGTGATGAACAGCGGAATGGCCGCATCGTCCGCGGCCTTCACGAGAGCTTCGGGTGGGACCTGGTTGTCTGCGATGACCAGCGCGGGCGGTTCCAGTCCGACCACGCGGCGCACGCGGCGACTGCTGTCGGCTTCCTCGGCGTGCACGAGATAGTGCACCTCGCGCCAGCCGAGGATCTGCACCCGGTACGGGTGGATGTAATTCAGGTAGCCCACGAGATCGGCGCCGGAGCTCGCGCCTTCCACGGCGGCGTCGTCAAACCGGCGTTCAGGGTTACTCTGGCCGGCCAGCCACTTCCATTTGAGCAGGGCGGTGTTAGCCTCGAAAAGGCTGTCGGCGGAGAGGGTGGCGGCTTTCAAGGCGTGGAGCGCGATCCCGAGCGGGGCCTGACCTCGTCAAGCCGCATGTTGGAGGGTGGCCCACTCATGTACCAAGCGGTGCATGGTTGGCGCGTCGGGCGCATCCAACAAGCGCTGGCGAAAACCATCGTCCGAAAGCATCTCAGCGATGGTTGAGAGGATTTCCAGGTGCTTGCCCGACGCAGCCTCGGGAACAAGCAGGAACACCAACAGCTGCACGGGCTGGTTGTCGGGCGCCTCAAACGGTACCGGAGTCGCCAAGCGCACGAGGGCGGCGCTGGGGTGCTTCAGACCTTTGATGCGGCCGTGCGGAATGGCCACACCCTGACCGAGTCCGGTGGAGCCAAGTCGTTCGCGCGCAAACAAGTTGTCGGTGACGACGGCGCGCGCCAGCCCCAGTTGGTTTTCAAAAAGCAGACCCGCAAACTCGAACGCGCGCTTTTTACTGCTGGCCTCCACGTTGAGCTGAACATGCGCAAGCGGCAGAATCTGGGCCAATTGATTCATGGCATGGTATGGGGTGAGGAAAATTCGCGAGTGTATCGGCTTGCGCTGACAACGGGGCAAGCGTCACAGCGCTTGCGTCGTCGCCAGCTCCAAGACTGACGGCATGCTACGCCCAACCGGCTTTGCGTGATCGGACGCAGCGATGCGCTGTTTCAAGAGGCAAGATCGAGATGCTTGCCCGGCACAGCTTGGTGGGAGCGCGTGCGATTCTTGTGCTCCACGACTTGGCGGTCGAGCTTGTCGACCAGTTCATCAATGGCGGCGTAAAGGTCCTGGTCTTGGCATTCCGCAAAGATGTTCTTGCCCTTTAATTGAAGATTGCATTCGGCCTTTTGGCGGCGCTCCTTTTCCTTTTGTTTCTCCACAGAGAGAAGCACGTTGACGCTTATCAGCTGATCGAAATGGCGCGCCACCCGGTGCAGCTTGGACTCGACATAGCTGCGCAAGGCGGGGGTGACGTCCACATGGTGGCCGCTGATGGTCAGGTTCATAAATCCCTCCTGGTACACGGTTAAGCAAAATGGTTGAAGGAAAACACGGGCCAAGGCGCGTGGCGTCTGCAAGTTTCTTGCGTTTCGCGGCAACGCAACCATGGCGATTGCAGTGTGCGCCCGCCGTTGGCCAAAATCAAGGCTAGCGCATCATCGGGCCGCCCTGCCTTCTCATGCATGAGCCGGTAGTGTCCGTAAAATAGTCTTTCCTCGCTCATCGTGGCTAGTTCCTCTTCTTACAGCCATCTTTTGCAAAGTTGTCAAACGTCTATTTCCGGTTGCGTGACGTCTGTCGAGGCGATTTGCGTGGGCAAATCGTGGCTCGCATGCGCCCCCGACGCGGCGTTGCGTCGTGAGCGAGCCACCGATGGCCGGCCCGGCAATCGGACCGGACGCGGGCATTTGCACCCAGCTCAAGCGGCGAAGCAGTAAGCACGCCGGCAAGTGAAGGCCGCGTCGGCTCGCTGGCCACGGTTCATCAAGCCCCGAGGGTGCGCGCTCGTCAACCAGGCTCGCCATCCCGAACCAGGCATTGGATGCATCGTGAATGTTCTCGCGACGCGGCGTCACCGGGAAGTGCGCGGTGATTTTGCCCAAGCCGCCGGGCACGCCCGCAGCCCAATATGGTGACGCGGGCCCCGAGGCTCCTGTACCTCGACAAGGTGGTGATGCCGTGCGTGCCAGGCGCCCGCCGCCTTCCCCCGCGCCCGGCTTTGGGTCAGGGGTGTGGGAGCGCGAAGCGCCGCGACCCAGGGCGAAGCCCGTGCTCCTCATCCGTGCCACAATTTGCCCGCCAGGAAAGGTTGCCCGCTACCGGTTGACCTGCCGCTGCAATATGCTTGTCACCATGCTCAACGTGTTCAATCTGCAAGGTGGCCGTCTGGTCCAGCATGAAATCGACAACGCCAACAGCCTGGCGGAGCTTGATCCCGTGTGGGTCGATCTGGATGAGCCTGAAAGTTGGGAGCTGGCTTGGGTCGAGGAGCGTTTGGGTGTGACCGTGCCTGCCGACGCGCTGGGTGAGGATCTGGAGGAGTCCGCCCGGTTTTACGAGGAGGAGGACGGCGGCCTGCACTTGCGCACGGACTTTCTGGTGATGGACGACGCAGGCGCGCAGACCATGCGGGTCGCATTCATTTTGCATGGCAAACGGCTGATTTCGGTGCACCGGGCCGATTCCGCCGTCTTTCGGCTGCTACGCCTGCGAGCGCGCCGGATGCCCGGCCTGGTGGAGGATGGGCTGGATGCCCTGCTCGCCTTGTTGATGACCGATGCGGAATATTCCGCCGACGCCCTCGAGGGGGTCTACCTGGCGCTGGAAAATATCAGCCAGACGATCGTGCACCCGGGTGCGACCGATGCCAATGCAGCCGAAGCGCTGGCCGGCATCGCGCTGCAGGAGGACCTCAACGGCCGTATCCGCCGCAACGTCATGGATACGCGCCGCGCCGTGAGCTTTCTCATGCGATCGCGGCGCCTGAGCGCGGAGCAGATTCGTGAAGCCAGCCAGATCACGCGCGACATTGACTCCCTTGATGGCCACACCGCTTTTCTTTTCGACAAGATCAACTTCCTGATGAGTGCAACGGTGGGCTTCATCAACATCAACCAGAACAAGATCATCAAGTTGTTCTCGGTGGCCTCCGTCGCGCTGCTGCCGCCCACGCTCATCGCCAGCATTTACGGCATGAATTTCAAGTTCATGCCGGAACTGGACTGGGGCATGGGCTATCCCTTTGCTCTGGGCTTGATGGCGGCTTCGGTCGCGGTGCCCTTCTATGTCTTCCGCCGCAAGGGGTGGCTGAAATAGCGGGCGCATCCGCCCAGTGTCAGATCGCGCGCAAATGGCTCTTGATCGCGCGTAAAAGGGCACCAAGCAGGGGGAGGTGCTCATACAGCTCCTCGGCCGCGTCCCAGTAGTCGCGGTGCAGCGCCACCAGGCCCTGCGCGTTGAACTCCAGGCGACTTGCACCGTGAATCGTCCAGTTGCGCCCGCTTCGCCCCTTGCTGCGAAAGTGAAAGTCCCAGGTGACGTAACCCTGGGTCGCATCGCCCAGCGCGTGCAACACGACGAAACGCGGCTGCTCAGTTGTGGCGAACATGTGCGCAAAAATGCGCCGGACCGCGTCCAGCCCTTGCACCGCGTTGAACGGGTCTTTGAAGCGCGCGTCAGCGGCGTAGATCTGGCCGATTTCGGTGAGTGTCAGCGGTGTGAGGCTTTCGAAATACGCTTGAAAGCGAGCCAGCGGCGTGGCGTTGCTGGAAGCAGAACCTTGCGATGCGAGCATCGACTCACAGCCCGGTAAAGCGGCTCACCGCTGCGAAATACAGCCGGTCGGGCAAAAGACGCAACAAGCGCAGCCAGAGAGTGAAACGCTTGGGAAAGTGAATGTCGAAGCGTCCCCGCTCCAGACCGTGCACGATGGCTGAAGCCGCTTGCGGCGATGTCAGCAGCCCAGGCATGGCGAAGCTGTTTTGCGCCGTGAGCGGGGTTTCGACGAAGCCGGGGTTGATGACACTCACGGCAATGCCGGCCTCGCGCAAATCGGTGTGCAGCACCTCGGCGAGATTGATGAGTGCGGCCTTGGTGGGCCCATAGGCCAGCGCCTGCGGCAAACCGCGCCAGCCAGCCACGCTGCTGACCAGCGCAACATGGCCGCTGCCTTGCGCCTGCAGCACAGGCAGCACCGCTGCCAGCGTGTGCAAGGCGCCACGGTAGTTGATGTCGTCGTGCGCCAGCGCCGAGGCCAGATCGAAGGCCGTAGCGCGCTGCGGCACGTAGGTGCCGGCGCAATACACCAGCAGGTCCAACCCGCCAAACTCCGCTTGTATCTGCTGCATCGCGATGTGCAATGCGGCGGCGTCGCGCACGTCCAGCGGCAGCGCCAGGGCGCCGGGGATGGCAGCGAGCTTGTCCGCACTGCGTGCCGATACCGCCACACGCGCACCGCGCGCGAGCAAGTCATGGGCAAGTGCGGCGCCAATGCCGCTGGAGGCGCCGACGATCCAAACCCGCTGCGCTGGCCAGTTGGTGATGGGAGGATTCAGCGCCATGGAGCGAAAATGATGGTGGCGTAAACGACGAGCATCAGGGCTTGTGAAAGGCGATGAAGATGCTGGCCACGCGGAACCCGAACTTGGTCATCACCGTGTGGTTGAGCAGGATATGGTCGCTCATCTGGTACATCCAGTCGTCCATCTGCACGTTGTAGACCGTGCCATCCACCGGCAGCGCCAGGGTGTAGTGCCAGTTGAAGGCATTGCCCTCGGCGTAGCCATGAGCGGTGCCGACGACGTCGCCGGCGGTCCCCGCATAGCGCCGCTCGCCGTCTTTGCCGGGCAGGCGCGTGAGCTTCCAGATGCGTTCCTGCTTGGTCCCGTCGGCGTAGACGAAGTGTTCGACCAGGGTGCCGTCGTTCCCCTTCCAGGTGCCGGTGATGTCGACATGGAATCGCTTGATCACCTTGCCCGAGCGGTTGAACACCACCCCGTCGGCGGTCAACGGTCCCTTGAAATAGTTCTCCAGCTCCAGCGTCGGTTTTTCACCGCGATAGTCCATCGGCGTGACGCTGGCGCAACCGCCCAGCAGTCCGGCAAACAGCAGGGCGATGCCGCCCAGTCTCAGATGCACCCAGAATGCGTTCATGGCGAGGTTCTCGGTTGTTGTTGACAAAAATCGGGGTTGCGCGCCAGCCGCATCCAGCCGAACCAAAGCAGGGCGCCCGACAGCAACTTGAGTCCGCAAGGCAACAGGCAATACGCCATCACCAGTGGTGGCAGGGTGCCTGTTGCCGGGGTGCCCGGGGTATAGCCCAGATCGGCCAGCAGCGGCAGGGCGATGCCTGCGGCCAGCGCCAGGGTCAGCTTCGTGGCCATGCCCCAGATGCCGAAGTAAGCGCCCTCCAGCCGGCCACCGTGGCCCAGGCTGCGGATCAACCCAGCGAGCAGCGCCGGCGGCAGCACCAGGTCGGACCCAAGCGCCAGCCCGGAGGCGGCGCACACGGCGGCATAGGCCCAGCGGTCACCGGGCCGCAGCAGGGCCGCCCAAAGAAAAACGGCCACGGTCAGCGCCATGCCCAGCAGCCAACTCGCTGCCGCACCGTAACGCCGCACCGCACGCAACCAGAGTGGCACACAGGCGGCGCCGAAGGCGAAGTAGATGAACAAATAGAGCCCGGAGAGATCCGCCGCGTCGATGCGGTCGCGGATGAAAAACAGCACCAGCGTGGCCGGCACCGAGGCGGCCACGCCGCTGGCCAGGTACACCAGCAGCAGGCGGCGGAAGGCCACATGGTGCAATGGCTCCAGCGCCGCGCGCAGCCCGTGTAGCGTGTGCTGACCGAGGAAGTCGCGTGGCATGGGCGCGGCCTTCACCAGCCACAGCCCGAGCACCAGGCTGATGGCGAACACCAGGGTGAAGCCAGCGGCGCCGCCGAGTTGTGTCACGGTTGCGGCCACCAGAACGCCGGCCAGTCCCAGGGATTCGCGCCAGGCGAAAGTGCGGGCGCGCTCGGCTTCGTTATGCCCCAAGGCTGCGCCCCAAGCTTGATGCGTCACCCCCACGGCGCTGTAGCCGGCGTAGGTCAGTAGCAAAGCCAGGCCCATTACCGCAGCGAAAGCGCCAGGCTGTGGCGCGTAAGGCAAGACAGCGGGAAAGCCCAGCAGCAAAGCGAAGCCGAACACCAGCACCACACCGCTTGAGGCCATGAAACGCCAGCCGTGACCTGCGCCCATCATGTGATCGGCAAGCCTGCCGATAATGGGATCGAGCACGGCATCGGCCAGCCGCGCCAGCAACAGCATGGCGCCGAGAAAGCCGAGCGGAACGGCGTAGCGCGTCGCGAAATGTTCGGGTAGGAAAACGTACAGCGGCAGTGCGACGAAGCTCAGCGCAAACTGCGGTGCGCCATAGCGCGCGAGCTCGCCGGCGGCGTAGGGGACGGGAGCCGGGCTCGGCGGAGCGGAGGGTGAGGCAGCCAAGGCTTGTGCTTGGAGCGCCGATGCGGAGTTCATGGCGCCGCCTGGGCCAGCAGCGCTGTGCGCAAATCGGGCGCAAAGGTTTTAGCCGAAAGCCAGATGGAAAAAAACCCCAGCGCAAAGCGGTCGCCTGGCACGGTACCAACTGTCTTGCCGTTGAACAGAAACACCGTGCGCGCGCCCCCTGCGGCCTTGGGTTCGAACAGGCCGCACAGCACATCGCCATCGCTCACATTGGGGAAAATGGTGCGCAACTGCGCCAGCCAGCTCTCCTGCTGCGCAGCGCTGCCCACGCCCAGTCTGCGGATTTCTTCGATGGATTTGTCGGCAATGGCCGCGCCTTTCAATTCGCGCGCATAACGTAGCTCCAGCGCGAATGGCGCCGCGGTCAGGCGCGCAGTGTCAAGACCCTGTGGGCCGACCCAGAGTGCCGCGGTGTAGACCGTAAAGCCCCACCAGCGAAACACGCCGCTGCCGGCCAGGCGCACGTGGGCAATGGTGCGTGCAAGAAATCCAGGCGGTGCTCCTACTTCCGCCGCCGCATGCGCCAAGCCACGCGCAGCCCCCGCCACCCAGGCCATCGCGATGGCACCACGCCAGAAGCCGCGTCGGGAGAAGGTGGCGTAAGGCGCGTGGCCTGAATGCAGCATGGCAGGGTTGGTGTTGAGGTCGGATCGAGGCGTGGGTTTGGTGCGCCCGTTCAAGCGCCGCGGACATGCCGCAGCGTGAACTGCACCACGTCAATGGTTTGCTGCGCGAAACCAGCTTCGCAGTAGGCCAGGTAGAACTCCCACAGCAAGGTGAAGCGCTTGTCGAAACCTTGGCCGCGGACCGCGTCGAGCTGCGCCAGATAACGCTCGCGCCAGAGCGCCAGGGTGGTGGCGTAGTCCTGCCCAAAAGCCAGGGTATCGACGACTTCAAGACCGACCCGCCTGGCCTGCTCGGCAAAGGCAGCCTGGCTGGGCAACATGCCGCCAGGGAAGATGTATTGCTGAATGAAGTCGGTGCCGCGGCGGTACTGCGGAAAAATGGCTTCGGAAATGGTGATGGTCTGGATGCAGGCGCGGCCGCCGGGTTTGAGCTGGCTGGCAAGAGTCCTAAAGAAAATGGGCCAGTAGGTTTCGCCCACGGCCTCGAACATCTCGATGGAGGCAATGCCGTCATACCCACCGGTCGGGGCGATGGCGCCCACATCGCGGTAGTCGCGCAATTCCAGTCGCACCTGCTCGGCCAGGCCGGCGGCCTGCAAGCGGCGCTGCGCATGGCCGAGCTGCTCGGTCGATAGTGTGAGCCCGTCCACTCGCAGCCCGCTGCGCGCGGCGGCCTCGGCAAAGCTGCCCCAGCCGCAGCCGATTTCCAGCACACGGCTGCCTGCTGGCAGGCCAAGTTGGCGCAGCACGCGTTCGAGCTTGGCGTTTTGCGCGGCTTGCAGGCTTTGCCCGGGCGCGCTGAACAGCGCGCTGGAGTACGTCATGCCGGGGTCGAGCCAGAGTTCGTAGAAGGCGTTGCCGATGTCGTAATGTTTGTGGATGTTGTGGCGGCTGCCGCTGCGCGAATTGCGGTTGAACAGATGGCGAATGCGCGAAAACAAGGTGCCCCAAGCGCTGCCGTGCAGCGCGCGCTCGACCGCGCGGCGATTGGCCAGCAGCAGCTTGAGTAGACCGGGCAGATCCGACGTGCTCCACTGGCCTCGGAAAAACCCCTCGGCAAAGCCAATATCGCCTCGCCGCAGCACGGCGGCGAACATGGACCAATCATGCACATGCATGCAGGCGGGCGGCGCGCCGGCGTCGTGGCAGCCGAAGTGCAGGACGCGTCCATCGGGAAGGCGCACATCCAAGCGCCCCCGATCCACGCGCTTCAACAAGGCCACGACCGTGCGCGCGGCCAGCGGCATGCTGGCGCCTGGACGCGGCTGGGCAAGCGCCGGTCGGTCGGTCGTTGCGGAAGCCGTGGACAAACGTGTGTTCATCGCGTCACCTCGCTTCGAGGCCGAGCCGGCTTGGAAAAGAACGGCACGCGCTTGCGCCACAGCTTGAACGCGTGCCAGTGAATGCCAGCCATGACCCCCACCGTCATGAAGGGGTGAGCGATCAGGGCGGCGCGTGCGCTTGCCGCCGTAAGTGGGCGCAGCACTCCGCTGATGCTCGTCAACACAAGGGGCCCTTGGGCATCGTCGTGGTCGATGCGCGCCACCATGCGCTCAAGTTCGAGCTCGCCGTGGCCTTGCGGCGCGACGCGACCCCGGCGCAGGAAGCGGAATCGGTAGGTTCCTGCCACGGCGCAAAAGGGCGAGACGTGGAATACCTTGGAGGCACGCAGTTCCTGTCCCCAGGCCAGAGTTCCCCGCGCGCCGTCTTGCGATGCCGGCGTGAGCAGGTAGCAATGGCGTTCGCCAAAGGTGTTGTTGACCTCGGCAAGGATGGCGCACAGCGTACCGTCTGCCCTGTGGCAGTACCAAAAGCTCACTGGATTGAAGACGTAGCCAAGCACACGGGGGAATGTCTGCAACCAGATCTCACCGTCGGCATCCGTGATCCCGTGGTCATGCAGCAGGCTGAGCAGCCAGGCCTGGCAGTCAGGGCCACCGTCGCCATGGTCTCGGTCGTGAAAGCTGACAAGCCCGCGCCGGTTGCGCGGGATGCACAAAAGCTCTGGCTCGGCGGCCAGGGTGCGCATGGGCAACATCAGAAAGAACACGCGATGGGTGAAACGATGGAGCGCGGGACGCAGGCGCTGGTGGTGGACCACGCCGTGCGCGATCATTGGAACCGCGGAGGCGCTCGCAGTGTCTGCTGGGGTCGCACGCACGTGCGACGCCAGCCTCGTCGTGGCGCTGCCACCTCCGAACTGGGCGCGGGGTTGCAGGAAACTCACCGGGTGTCTCATTGCGCCCCCGCCGGCACGGCTTCACGCGCGGGCCGCGTCGGGTGACGCCGAATTTGCGTCAGCAGTGCGTCCGCCGCAGCGTAGCCCGCTTGCAAGCCGTCTTCGTGGAACCCGTAGCCACACCATGCGCCGCAGTAATACGTGCGGCGCAGCCCCTGCAATGCGCGCACATGCTTCTGCGCGGCGATCGCGGTGGCGTCGAACACCGGGTGCGCATAGCCGATATCCATCAAGACACAGCGCGGATCCGGCTCGCGTAGTGGATTGAGCGAGACGATGACGGGCTGCTTGAAGGGCACAGGCTGCAGTTTGTTGATGAGGTAATGCAGGCACACTGTGGGGGTCTCAATGCCTGCACTTGCTGGTGCGCTTTCATAGTTCCATGCCGCCCAAGCCTTACGGCTTCGGGGCAGCACGCGGCTATCGGTGTGGAGCACGGCGCGGTTCGGCTGATAGGTGATGGCAGCGAGCACCGATCGTTCGTGCTCGCTCGGGTCGGCGAGCAGGCGCAGGGCCTGGTCGCTGTGACAGGCGAGTACGACATGGTCAAACCATTCGGTGCCAGCGTCGGTGCTGACTTCAACACCCACATCGAAGCGCTTGATGCGCCGAACGGGCGTTTGCAGCCGGGCGTCGGTAAGGTGTCCAACGATGCGCTGCACATATTGCCTCGAACCGCCGCGCACGGTGAGCCATTGGGGTCTGTCGGCCACCTGCAGAAGACCGTGGTTATGACAAAAGCGCACCATGGTCGACACGGGAAAGTCCAGAATCTGCTTCGTGGGGCACGACCAGATGCAGGCAGCCATCGGCAGGAAGTATGAGTGTGCAAATTCGTCGCTGTAGCGACCGTCTCGCAAGAATTCGCCAACGCTGCGCGCTTCGCGCGCGAGGCCTTCATCCGCCTCGGCAAGGGCAGTGGCCTCGCGGTTAAAGCGGAGGATGTCCCTGAGCATGCCCCAAAAGCGCGGGCGCAGAACATTCGAGCGCTGCGCGAAAACCGTGTTGAGGCTTGCGCCGTTCCATTCGAGCCGTCCCCCTCCCGGATGCGCCCGCTGCACGGAGAACGACATGTCGGACTCCGCAATGGGGACGTCAAGTTGCGCGAACAGCCGAAGCAGGCCTGGATAGGTGCGGCGGTTCAGGACGAGAAAGCCGGTGTCAACGGGATAGGTGATGCCGCCGACCGTGGCATCGACGGTTTGCGCATGCCCGCCGAAATGACTTCCAGCCTCGAACACGGTGACTCGCGCGTGCCCCCGTAGCTGCCAAGCTGCCGCGAGGCCCGAGATCCCGGAGCCGACAATTGCCACGCGCATCATGGCCTGGCGGGGGTCGGACGCTGCGTGGGCATGCGCTGCCGTGGCACTTTGGAGGCGCCACGGTACAAGGGCAACGTAGAGATGCCGTCGAGGCGCGGCATGGGGCATCGGCCAATGCAGGGCTTTGGTGCGACCATGATCCGATGCGGGGAAGGAGCGGGGGCTGCTTGAACGCGGGCGTCGAAGCGTTCGGCGAGGTGGTGGGTCATGGCGCCGGGCGCGTGTGAGCGCGTAGGGGTTGGGGGACGGACGACATTGATCAAGGCCGCCTTGAGCGAGCCCCTTGATTTGCCGAGGCGGCGAGCCGTGGGGTGTGGAGTCATGCTTCCCGCACGAACGTGATGCGCGCGTAGGCCGAATGGTTGTGGATCGACTCGAAGTTCTCGGAAGCCACGCTGAAGGCGTCCACACGCGGGTCTGATCGAAGGGCGAGCGCCACATCGCGGACAAGGTCCTCGACGAATTTGGGGTTGTCATAGGCGCGCTCCGTGACATGCTTTTCATCCGGGCGCTTGAGCAGGCCCCAGAGTTCGCATGACGCTGAGGTCTCCGCAATCCGGATCAGCTCCTCCAAGTGCATGTCGGCGTTTGGCTCAACGGCGAGTGTGAGGTGCGAGCGCTGGTTGTGCGCGCCATAATTGGAAATCTCGCGTGAGCAGGGGCAAAGGCTCGTCACCGGTACCTGGACGGTCTGTCGCACCTTTGCGGCCTCACCCGCGCGGCCAGCGATGTGCAGCTTCACCTCGTAATCCAGCAGGCTGGTCACACCGGACACTGGTGCCTTTTTCTGCATGAAGTAGGTGAAGCTGAGCGTGATTTCGCCCTCCTCGGCCTCAAGGCGCTCAAGCATCTGGGAGAACATGGTGCGCAGACTTGCAGGATCGAGGGTTTCGCCGGCTTGCGCTTCGAGGAGCTCGACGAAGCGTGACATGTGGGTGCCCTTCGTGTCGGAGGGCAGGCCAACGTACAGGTCAAAGGTCGCCACGCTAGGCTGGGCCGAGCCATCCCTGGTGCGCATGAGCACCGGGTAACGAACGCCCTTGACGCCCACTTGCTGAATGGGCAGGTTCCGGCGGTCAACGGTGGATTGAATGTCGGGCAAGGGCGTGGCGCTTTGGAAGATCTTTTCTGGGGCGTTCATCTGCTGTCCTTTCGAAAGGTTGTGCCAAAATGCGTGGGGCAAATCGGCACGTTGCAAAGGCGGGAGTGCGGGTGCTGCGCCGACGCGGCGACCGCTGCGAAAAGCGTCGCGTGAGCCTGCGGACCTCAGCCTTTTTGCTTGATGAGGGCTTCAATCTTGCTGATGAACGCTGTGTTTTCCGGCGTCGTCAGACTGGAATAAACCGCCACGACCTTGCCTTCGCGGCTGATCAGATACTTGTAGAAGTTCCACTTTGGCTGGTCGCCGGAGGCGGCGATGAGCTTCTTGAAAAAGTCATTCGGATTCGGTTCCGTCACATGCGAGGGAGCAAACATGGGGAACTGAACGTTGTAGGTGTCCTTGCAGAACGCGGCGATCTTGCCTGGATCCTTCATTTCCTGGTTGAAGTCGTTGGACGGAAAGCCCAGCACCACCAACCCCTGCGGTCCATACTTGCTGTACAACGCCTCCAGGCCCTTGTATTGCGGCGTGAAGCCGCAGTAACTCGCGGTGTTGACGACCAGGACGACCTTTCCGGCGTACTGGCACATGTCGATGGGCTTGTCATCCTGTAAACGTCGAACCGTTTGGTTGAGCAGGGACGGGCAGGTGCCAGAAGCCATCGGCGCGCCTGTACGCAGCGGGGCGGACGCCAGAACACCTGCCGCATGGGCGCTAGGGTCAAGTCCGAAACAGCTCAGCAAAATGGTGGCTGCGAACGCTATGAATTGGCGCATCACGATATTCCGGTTTGGGGTGGACGAGGCTTGGTGCCGTGGGGTGCATGATGCAGGATGTCCTAGACAAAACACAATCGATGCTCAATTTGTCCTGGACAATAGAGGGGTTTTATTCAAGATTGTCCAACCACGCCTAGGATGTTGCCAGGCAAACCTGCACCTTCACGCTTGGCCCCATGCCGATCAACGTCAATCCCGACCTTTTAGATTCATGCCATGGCTTTGCTGACTCGTCGATGAATGAGCGCTCGCATTCCATTGCGTTGACCGTGGGTATTGCCGCGGTCGAGCGCGATACGGGGATCCCGAAGGACACGTTGCGTGTCTGGGAGCGTCGTTACGGTTTCCCCATGCCACTGCGGGGGGTGTTGGACGAGCGACTGTATCCGCCAGATCAGCTTGAGAAGCTGCGCCTGATCAAGCGATTAATGAGCGCCGGGCATCGGCCGGGGCGTATCGTGCAACTGCCGGTGGAGCAGCTTGAGGCCCTCGTGCGCGAACATGCTGGAGTGGACAGCGGTGTTGCGCGTTCGAGCGTACGGGGAGGCGAAGTTCCAACGGCGCGCTTCTACCTGCAATTGCTCAAGCAGCACGACGCCGAGCGCCTGCGTCGCGAGCTGCTGCAAAGTCAGATGCGCCTGGGTCTGGGGCGCTTCATCGCTGAAGTCGTTGCCCCGCTTGCAACTGAAGTGGGTGAAGCGTGGATGCGTGGTGATCTCGAGATCTTCGAGGAACATCAATTCTCCGAAACCGTGTACCGCGTACTGCGCGCCGGGATCTCTGGCGTGCCCAGCACAGACATGCCGGCCGCAGCGCGACCGCGAGTGTTGCTCACCACGATCCCGAATGAGCCGCATGGGCTGGGCCTCCTCATGGCCGAGGCCATGCTGGTGCTGGAGGGGTGCCAATGCGTGTCATTGGGCGTGCAGACCCCCGTGTGGAACATGCTTCTGGCTGCCCAGGCACACCGCAGCGATGTGCTGGTCCTGAGTTTTTCCAGCGTGCCCACCCAGGCGCAGGTCCTGGATGCGCTGACGGAGTTGCGCGAAAAGCTTCCATCCGGCGTCGAACTCTGGGCAGGAGGTTCGGCGCCGGCACTCAAGCGTGCGCCGAGCGGTGTGCGTGTGATCCGTGCGCTCGCGTCTTTGGCCGAGGCGGTCGCCGATTGGCGCGCCAGCCATGCGCCTGCGGTGGACTGATGGGCTGGGGCGGGATCGCCCGTGCGTGCCGCAAGACCTTCGAGCACAACGTGCAAGGTGCAGGCCATGCCGCATGGTCGGCCGTCACGAAGTGGCGCCACAGCGCCAGTGCCCGCGCGACTGGGCAGCCAGCCGTATTGGCGCTGCAGCGCGACCGTCCCGGCTGCCAGGCACTGACCCGCGATCGCGTTCCTCGGCCCAGTGGCTTTCTCGCCTTGCGCTCAGTCCGCGGTGCTGTTGCGTGCCGCCAGTGGCTTCGGATCCAAGGTGACGGTGCTTGGAAAGGTGCCGTCCGAAACAGGGCCAAACGCACCGTGCTCCCCCTCTTTGAGGCCCAGCGCCTCGGCGTAGACGGAGCGATGGCGTAGCAGGCTTCCAATCACAGAGGCAATCACGCACGCGGGCATCGCGGCCATCACCACGTTGTAGTTGCGGGTGATCTCGAAAACCATGATGGCGGACATGGCCGGGGCGTGGGTGGTCGCGGCCAACAGGCTGCCCATGCCCACGAGAGTCCACAGCGCCTGGGAGTGGCTCGCCTCGGGCACGAGAAAAAGATGGGACACCATCAGACCCAATGCTCCTCCCAGGGCCAACGTGGGCGTCAGCACGCCGCCCGGGATGCCCGCCGCGCTTGCTGCGGTGACGGCGATGGTGCGCAGCACGAATACGGCCGCCACGGTGGACAGCGCCCAATGCTCGACAAGGAACGATTGAACGACGCTGTAACCGTTGCCCCACACCTCGGGCATGAGCAAAGACAGCAGGCCGATAACGAGGCCCGCCAGTCCCATGCGCAGCGGCAGGAACGTGACGAGTGACTGGTATTTGCGCCGCGAGCTGTCGAGGAGCCAGAGGAACATCGGGCCGACGAAACCCGCGAGAAGGCCCAGAAGCGAGGCATCCACGAGATCGATGAAGCTCACCGGCGGCACCGCGTGCGCCAAATACAGCGGGCCCGTGGCGAAAAGACTTTGCGTCGTCAGCTCGCCGATCACAGCCGCCACCAGCACCGCGGCAATCTCGCGCAGCGGCAATCCTCCGAGGATGATTTCGGCGACGAACAGCGTTCCTGCGATGGGTGCGTGGTAGGCGCCCGCGAAACCCGCCGCTGCGCCGCAGGCCACAATCAGCCGTTGGTGCGCCGCGTCGGCGCGGCCAACGCGCCCGATGATGGATGAGATCACCGAGGCGAACTGAATCATCGTACCTTCGCGGCCAATGGTGATGCCTCCGCTCACTGCCACCAGCGACGAACCCGTGCGCACGAGGTTGGGAACCAGTGGCAGCCGCCCATCGCCCACACGCACTGCCTCCATGTACTCCGGGCCGCGCGGGCGCTTGATCCAGCGGTGTCCAGCCCACATGACAAGACCACCGATTACGGCGGCGATCGGTGGAATGAGCGCCCGCTTCCATAGCGGCAATCCCGCTGCCGCCGCCACCAAATGCTCATGCGTGCTGTAAATCCGGATCACCGCATACATCGTCTGGCGAAATCCCTCCACCGCCACCGAGCTGACGAACCCGACGGCAGCAGCGATCAGCATCATGGGCACCATCGGATCAAGCCCAAAGCGCATTTGGGCGAGCAGTGCGTGCAGGCGGTCCGAGAAGGTGGATTCAGACATGGCGTGTCGGGTAGGTTTCGCGCGGCCATCGCGGCGAGGCAATTGGCAAGCGCAAATGGTATCGGTTCGCGTGGCGGAAGAGCGTGAAAATTGGTGAATGACGGGAGCGCCGGCGCCCGGCGTGTCCCGCTTTGATGAGGCGCGCAACCGGGTGCGGCTCCGGCTTTGCGACAATGAGCAACATGTCCGGTCACCCACTCTCCAATGCGCTCGTGGACCTCCCCTTCTTGCGGAAGGTCTGCCCGAGGACTCTGCTGCTTCGGGCCGTGGCGGCCCTGCCGCGCCCGCTCGTGTTCACCAACGGGGTCTTCGACATCCTGCACCGTGGACATGTGACCTATTTGGCGCAGGCGCGCGCTCTGGGGGCAAGCCTGATGGTGGGCCTGAATTCCGACGGCTCGGTGCGCACGCTGAATAAGGGCTCGGAGCGCCCGCTCAACCCGCAAGACGATCGTGCCGTCGTGCTGGCGGCGCTGGAAAGCGTGAGCCTGGTTACGCTATTCGACGAAAGCACTCCGCTTGCGCTTCTGGAGCAGGTTCGCCCTGATGTGTACGTCAAGGGCGGCGACTATGCCATTGAAAGCCTGGCTGAGACGGCGCTGGTGCGAACCTGGGGCGGAAAGGCTCTGGCCATTCCCTTGGTGGCAGGACGCTCCACAACCAATCTCGTGCAGCGCATCCGCGCCGCGCGCGACTGAACCCTTCTTGCCTGCGGTTAGGCCAACTGCCTAGGCGCTCTTGCGCTGTGCCGTGGGTGGTATGCGCAGCGCTTCGCGGTACTTGGCAACGGTGCGTCGGGCCACACTAATGCCTTGAGCGGCCAGCCTCTCGGCGATCTCGCCGTCCGACAATGGCGCGGTCGGGTTTTCCTCCTGCACCATGCTGCGAATGATGGCGCGTACCGCAGTGCTCGAGGCACTGCCGCCAGTATCGGTCGACAAGCCCGAGCCGAAGAAATATTTCAGCTCGAAGGTGCCATAGGGCGTGAGTACGTATTTCTGCGTGGTCACGCGCGAGATGGTGGATTCATGCAGCCCCAGTTCATCCGCGATTTCACGCAGGACGAGCGGACGCATGCCGAGTTCGCCGTGACTAAAGAAGTTCTGTTGCCGCTCGATCACCGCCTGCGCCACACGCTCGATGGTTTCAAAGCGCTGCTGCACATTGCGAACGAACCAGCGTGCCTCCTGCAGCTGGCCCGAAAGGCCTGCGCCGTCGCGTGAGCGGCGCAGCAGTTCGGCATACAGGCTGTTGATACGCAGCTTGGGCATGACCTCGGGGTTGAGCACTGCGCGCCACCGGCGACCCACGCGTCGGGCGATCACATCGGGGGTGACGGCTTGCGCGGTCGAAGGCGCGAAGCGCGCCCCTGGGTGCGGATCCAGACGCGCGATAAGCTGCTGCGCGTCACGCAACGCCGCCTCGTCCGCTTCCAGGGCACGAGACAAGCGCTTCCAGTCGCGCTTGGACAGCAGCTCCAGGTGTCCGCCGGCGCACAGCGCCTTGGCCAGATCGCGCTGTGGGCTCGGCGGTTCGCGGCCAAGCTGCAGGCACATGCACTCCGCAAGCGTGGTGGCACCCACACCGGCAGGGTCGAAGCTCTGGACGAGCTTGAGTCCCATGCGCAGTGCGTCGGCGAGCGCCTCCCGGTCCTCGTCGCTGGCTTGTGGATTGAGTTCGGCGGCAAGCTGGTCCGGACCTTCCAGCAAATAGCCGTCGTCGTCCAGCGAGTCGATGATCGCTTCAGCCGCGCCACGGTCTGCCAAGGACAGGCTCAGGCCAGCGAGCTGGCTGCGCAAATGCGCACGCAGGTCAATATTCACATGGGCCAAGCCCAAGGGGTCGAAGTCGTCGTCAGCCTCGCCGCTGCTGCCCTGCCAAGTCTCGCCTGGCGCTGCATCCCACTCACCCTGCTCGGCGCCAGATTGCCAGTCTTCCTGGTCGAGCTTGAGCTCTTGCGTCTCTTCGGCGGATTCCTTGCGTGGATCGACCGTATCGGCCGCAGCCAGTGCTTCGGCCGGCGTTTCGGATTCAGCGTCACCTTCCTCGTGCTCAAGGAACGGATTGGCTTCCAACATCTGCTCGACCTCCTGATGGAGCTCCAGGGTGGAGAGCTGGAGGAGGCGGATCGATTGCTGCAACTGGGGCGTGAGCGCCAGATGTTGCGAGAGGCGGAGATTGAGCGTTTGTTTCATGGCCGGTCCCTGCTCAAAGGCGGAAGCTCTCGCCAAGGTAGACCTTCCGCACGGCCGGGTTGTTGACGATTTCCTCCGGTTTGCCCAGCGCCAGGACGCTGCCTTCACTGATGATGCAGGCGTGGTCGCAGATTCCCAGGGCCTCGCGTACGTTGTGATCGGTAATCAGCACGCCGATGCCCCGCGACTTGAGAAACTGCACAATGCGCTGGATCTCGATCACGGCAATGGGGTCGATGCCGGCGAAGGGTTCGTCGAGCAGGATGAACTGCGGGTTGGTGGCCAGTGCGCGCGCGATCTCAACCCGCCGCCGTTCGCCACCGGACAGCGCAGGGGCGGGACTTTCGGCGAGATGCTCGACATGCAACTCACGCAGCAGCTGCCCGAGTCGGGCATCGATTTCGGCTTTTTTCAGCGCCCGGCCGGTGGCGTCGCGCTGTAGCTCCAGGACCGCACGCACGTTCTCGGACGCCGTCAAACCCCGGAAGATCGACGCCTCTTGCGGCAGATAGGACAATCCCAGGCGCGCGCGCCGGTACATCGGCTGGTGCGTAATGTCTTGCCCGTTGAGATGAATTTCGCCGCCATCGGCGCGCACAAGCCCGACGATCATGTAAAAAGACGTCGTCTTGCCGGCGCCGTTAGGCCCTAACAGGCCGACCACTTCGCCGCCGCGCACGTCCAAGCTCACGTCGCGCACCACGGTGCGCCCCCCATAGCGCTTTTGTAGGCGCCGCACGCTCAATAGGCCCCCGGGTTGAGCATGCGTCTGCTCGAGTGCCTCCCTCGGCTCCAATGTGGCAGCGCTCATGGCTGGGGTCCAAGCTTCGGTGATAGCTTGAGCGCGGGCGCAGGCTGCGAGGACCCCGCTGGGGCCTGCGCATGGCGCGGCGAGAGCATGACCCGCACACGACCATCCGGATTGGACGGTGTGGCGCCGCCCTTGCCACCGACGACGGCAAAGACGTCAGTCAGACCGTTATAGGTGATGACTTGCCCCTGCGCACGATCGCTCAGCTTGCCATTGAGCAAGCGGTCAAGCATGGCTTGGCCGGTGAACGTTACGACATCTGTTTTGCCGTTGTAGTCGATCGTGACGGCCTGGCCGTGGATGGCCGGTGTGGGCTCGCCAGCCTGGGCATCCATGGTCTGCTCGTAGGTGGCGAGCTTGCTCGGACTTCCATAGGCGATGGCGTCGCTGTAGCCATCAGGCGTCTGACGCACCTCGACCTTGGCTGCGCGGATCACCATCGACCCCTTCGTGACCACGACGTTTCCCGTGAACACGCTGGTCTGCTTCACGTCGTTGTACTGCATCGCATCCGCTTCGACGTGCACGGGCTGCGATTGGTCAGTCGCCAGCGCCTGAGCACACACGCCGCCGGGCACGCACACCAGCAGACTCAAGAACAGCAGAGCGGCGGAGCGAAGCATGGGCATGAAGTTTGCTTTCATGCCTTGCATTGTAGGCATCTGTGCCAGTCCTGCCGGTGTCATGTGCTGACGCGCTGCCGCATCAGGCGTACAGGCCAAGGCATGATGCGGACCTGCCCCGCGCAGGTCCTGGCGTCGGCGGTAAAGCCAGATTCCGCGGTTACTTGGCAGACTTCGTCATGCCTTGGCGAACCTGCTGGATGAGGTAATCCACCGCTTGGAGAACCTTCTCGTTTGTGGGAGTCTGAGGCATGGAGGCCGATGTCGTGTACATGCCCTGCACCGCCATGGTTGGCACGCCCTGGATCTGGTAATCCGTGACCATCTGGGTGGCGCGCTTGGCTTCCATTTGCACACCGAACGAGTTGTAGGCGTTCATGAACTGCTGCTTTGGAACGCCTTTGGTCTGCAACCAGTTGGCCATTTGTTCGGGGTTCACAAGCGCAATGTGCTGCACGTGGATCGCGTTGAACACTGCACCCTGCAGCGCATCCACCTTGCCCAGCGCTTTGAGTGCGTAGTACAGCCTCTGCTGAGGAACGAACTGCGGCGCAAAAGCCACCGGCACGCGCTCGAACACCACGTCAGCTGGCAGTTTCTTGACCCAGGCTTCAAGCAGGGGTTCGAATTCGAAACAGTGCGGGCAGTTGTACCAGAAGAACTCAGTCACGACGACTTTGCCTGCCGGGCTCACGGGCTGCGTGACCGTGAGCTTGTCGAACCCGAGCCCTTCCTTGAATGGCGCATTCGCGGCGCTTGCCCCGACACTGAAACCAAGCAAGAGCAATGCTGCGATGCGAGCGAACCAGCGAACCATGGTGCTTCCTTTCGAAACGGGTTGAGAGCTTGGAGCGGGGCAAGGACCAAACGGCAGCCCCGGGACTTTACTTTGAGACCTTAACGACTGCGGATTCGATTCCGTTGTCATTCAGAAGTTTCTGCGCCTTGTCCGCTTGTTCGCCAGTGGCATAGGGGCCCACGCGCACGCGGTACAACGTGCGCCCGCCCACGACACGCTCATCGAGGTGAGCCTCCAACCCCGTGAAAGCGACCTTCGCTCGCTGGCTCTCTGCGTCATTACGGTTGCTGTACGCGCCAATTTGGAGGATGTACTGGAGACCGCCGGCAGTGCCCGGCGCCGCCGAAGGGGGTGTGCTGGTCGTGCCCGCGCCAGTTGACGAAACCGGACTGCCGGACTGCACAACGCCGGATTGTGGCTGGCCAAGCGATTCGATCGCCTTGGGCGAGAGTGGAGCGCTGCTCACAGGACCAGGCGCCGAACCCCCAGCCACAGGGGCCGGTGCGCCTCCGCCAGCCAGCCCCTGGTTCGGATTCCAGTTTGCGGCGCCCGAGGCAGCGCCTGTGGGCCGTTCCTGGAATCGGTTCATGAACGGGAGCGGTGCCTTGGTGATGTACATGGCTGTGACCAGTGCGATGGCCAAGCCGAGCACCAGCCCGACGATCAGCCCGATCAGGGTGCCGCCGCGCTGGGTGCGTGTGTGCCAACGGGGCGTTGGTGCTGGATGGAACATGGCGTAGGAGGGAGGTGGGGGTCGGAAATCAGGCGCTGAGCGCGCCCACGCGGGTTGGCTCGCCGTTGTGGCTCACATGCGTTGCGGGCTGCTGACGCCCAATACATTGAGCGCATTGTGCAACACGTGGCGCACGGCCAGCAGCAGTGCCAGGCGGGCGCGCTTGAGGGCCACATCATCCACCAGGACGCGCTCGGCGTTGTAGTAGGCGTGCAGGCTGCCGGCAATGTGACGAAGATAGAAGGCCACGTCGTGCGGGGTGAGATCAAGCGCTGCCTGATGCAACATCTCGGGATAGGCGGCCAACTGCATCATCAGGTCTAACTCACGCGGGTGCGTGAGGGGCGAAAGATCTGTGTCAAGCAACTCCGCCTCGCTGCCGCCGTCGCGCTCGGCCCATTGGGCCAACACCGAGCAGATGCGCGCATGAGCATATTGGACGTAGTACACGGGGTTTTCGTCGTTTTGCGCGAGTGCAAGGTCCACGTCAAAGACAAACTCGGTGTCCGCCTTGCGCGAAACCAGGAAAAAGCGCACGGCATCGCGCCCGCGCTGCAGGGCGGTGTCTCGCTCGGCCGGCGTCATATCGTCGCGCACGCCGCCGGACCATTCGATCAGGTCGCGAACCGTGACGTAGCTGCCGGCGCGTTTTGAGATCTTGACCTCCTGGCCGCCGCGCATGACTGTCACCATCTTGTGCAGCACGTAGTCGGGGAAGTCTTTCGGGATCGTCGGATTCGCCGCCTGCAGGCCCGCGCGCACGCGAGCCACGGTGCCATGGTGGTCCGAGCCCTGGATGTTGATGGCCCGGCGAAAACCGCGCTCCCACTTGACCAGGTGATAAGCCACGTCGGGCACGAAATACGTATAGCTGCCGTCGGACTTGCGCATCACCCGGTCCTTGTCGTCCCCGAAGTCGGTGGTCCGCAGCCACAACGCACCATCGTGTTCATAGGTGTGGCCGGAGGCGATGAGGGCTTGAACCGTGCGGTCCACGCGGCCCTCCGCGTACAGGCTGGACTCAAGGTAGTAATTGTCGAAGGCGACACCGAAGGTCTTCAGGTCAATGTCCTGTTCGCAGCGAAGGCAGGTCACCGCGAAGCGGCGAATTGCCTCAAGGTCCTCGACATCCCCGGCGCCCTGCACAGCCCGGCCATCCACAGCCTTGACGGTGGCGCGCGCGAGGTAGTCGCGCGCGATCTCGGCAATGTAATCGCCTTTGTAGGCGGCCTCTGGCCAGGCGGCGTCGGTCGGTGCCAATCCGCGCGCACGGGCCTGCACGGACAGTGCGAGGTTGTAGATCTGCACGCCTGCGTCGTTGTAGTAGAACTCACGGGTCACGGCCCAACCCTGGGTCGCAAGCAGCCCGGCGATGGTGTCGCCGAGCGCGCCTTGGCGCCCGTGTCCGACATGAAGCGGCCCCGTGGGATTGGCAGAAACGAACTCCACGAGTACGGGGCGGGCCGGATCCCGCGGTAGGCGGCCGAACTGCGAACCACTGCGATTGACCTGCCGAACCATCCCCTGTTTGACGCCCGGCGCGAGTGTGAAGTTGATGAACCCCGCACCAGCCAGTTCGATGTGCTCAAGTCCGCGGGCCAACTCACTGTCAGCTTCGACGGAGTCAATCAAGTGCTGCGCGATCTCGCGTGGATTGCGCTTGAGCGTGCGCGCAAGTTGCATCGCCACGGTGCAAGAATAGTCGCCATGCCCTGCGGATTTGGGCCGTTCCAGAACTGCGGCGGGTGCTTGCGCGTGCAGCTTCGCAGCAGCGGCCGAAAGCGCACTTGTCAACCGGGATATATATTCAAGCATTATGGGCACTGTGGCAATGCAAATCCACGCATTTTAGGGTGACGGGCCGCATTTGGCACAACCCGGTTGGCGTGGAACCAAACCCTCGCGGATCAGGGTGCGGTTGAGCTTGCCATCAACCAGCTGCTTCGCTTCGTTTCTCTCGTTCCAACCCTTGTTCGGAGTCTGAATATGAAAAAACTCATCATCGCCATCGGCCTGTCTTTCGCCGCGATCACCCTGCCCGGCCTGGCTACGGCCCAGGCCGCGACCACGCAAACCAGCAAGATGACCCAGTGCAACGCGGACGCCAAGGCCAAGGGTCTCAAGGGCGAAGAGCGCAAGAAGTTCATGAAGGAGTGCCTGAGCGCGAAGGTCGCAGAACCCGCGAAGCCGGCAGCGGCGGAAAAGAAGGCGATGCCCGCTACGCACGAAGGCAAGAAGCTGACCGCGCAGCAGGAAAAGATGGTGACTTGCAATGCGGATGCCAAGACCAAAGGGCTCAAAGGTGAGGCGCGCAAGACGTTTATGAAGGAATGCCTCAGCAACAAGAAGTAAGTCGGGGAAGGCGCAGCGACCCGTCATGACGGGTCGTCTCGCGTCTGCGCACCCAGCGGCGAGCGCCTCCTAAGGCAAGGGGCGTGGCCACGCGGCGCCGCGTTTTGCGGTGGAACCGTTCAGTCCTGCACGATCGAGTAGGACGTAAAACCCAGCGTTTGGAGCTTTTGCTCCAGCGCTGTGGGTGGCGTTACCGCAGGCAGCGGACCAATCTGCACGCGGTAATAGCTTTGTCCATGGATGAGGCCGGGCACGATTTGGACCGGCCCGATGCCTGCCGTTTGCAGGCGGGAGCGCTCGTCTATTGCGTTTTGTTCCACGGTGAAGGCGCCGGTTTGCAAGTAGCTCTGCAAGGGCAGTGCCGTCGACCGATCCTGCGCCTGCACGTGCAGCGCCTCTGACCCGGAAAGCGCATCCTGAGTGGCGCCAGACGTGAGGGGCTGAGCTGCTGCGGATCCAGGTGGCGGAGGGTCTGCCGATTCACCTGTGGAATCGCTAGGCTGCAACGGAGCGAGCGCCTGCACCGTGATGCCAGGGCTTTGCACGGCTTGCGCCTGCGCCGTCGGCAGGGCTGCTGGGTGGAACAATGCCTGTGAGGCAGACGGATCTTGGGGTGGACCGCCGGTGACAGTGGGCGTCGCGCCCGCCAAAAGGGGCTCGGGGCGTGTTCGCGTCACGGGTGCGTCTTCAGCCGGCGCCGGCCCTCGAGCGGCCATATCACCTTGAAACGCCACGATGCGCACAGGGGCGGTTCCCGTGCTTGCCACGCCAAGGGCCTTGGCGGCTGCATAGGACAGATCCATGATGCGACTGTCCACGAACGGGCCGCGGTCATTGACGAGCACCAAGGCGCTGCGGCCATTGTTGAGGTTGGTCACCTGCACACAGCTCGGAAGCGGGAGTATGCGGCTCGCGGCGGTAAACGCGCGCGGGCTGAAGGCCGTCCCCATCGCGGTCCTGGAGCCGGATTCCCAGCCATACCAGGACGCCGTGCCATCGGCCTCATAGCCCTCGGCGCTTGGCAAGGGGGTATAGGTGCGCCCAAGCACTGTATACGTGCGGTTATAGGCCGCGCGCAAATTGGGCTGAGGCGCATAGCAGTTGGTGTCGCCGTTGACCACCCCAAGGATCCCGCCATGCTCGGACGACATCGGGACGCCGGCGCACCCGGCGAGCAGCGAGGCAAGCAAAAGGGACAGCAATAGCCCCGGATGCGCCCTATTGGCACGCTTCGGCACTGCATCAAGGGCTCGCGGGGTGGCGCTCATCGGTGCATGCGTCGGATCGGGGCCGTGGGATGGTCACGTGCGTTAATGCTACACAGCCGCGTGGCAGAGTGCACGATGTCGGGTGCAGCGCGGTGCAAATTGTTTGGCGCGCATGATCCCTGCTGCAACAGGTTGCGCCTTGTTCGTGCAGTTGCCAACAGCGGGCATCGAGCGCTCTGGGGTGCATCGAACGCTGGTGGCAAGCGTCATGGCTATGGACCATCTTGAACATATGCCCGCGCATTCCCCTTCCTCACCCGGCCCGACGCACAGCGTCGCTCAGGCGAAGCCGTCCGGGCAGGAGGGGGTCAAGCGCGCGGTTTTCGCTCGTTGCTTCTCGCGAGGCTGGATAAAATACCAGCGTGCAACGGCGCAAAGTCACGCTCAAGCTGTACCCCAATGCCGCGCAAGCTGCGCGGCTTGAGGCGTGGACGCGGCTGCACTGCGAGTTGTACAACGCGGCACTGGAAGAGCGCATCGACGCCTGGCACAAGGCCAGGAAGTCCATCTCTTACTACGAGCAGCAAAACGCGCTGCCACAGATCAAGGCCGCGCGGCCTGAGTTCGTGGAGCTCGGCAGCCACGCCTTGCAGCAGACGCTGCGGCGGCTGGATCTCGCCTTCCAGTCGTTCTTTCGCCGGGTCAAAGCTGGTCAAACGCCTGGATTCCCGCGGTTCAAGGCCGCGAAGCGGTTCTCGGGTTTTACCTATCCCGATCCGGCTGGCTGGAAGCTCATGCAGCATGGCGGCCGTGGTGCCACGCTGCGCATTGGCAGTGGAGACACGGCCCTGTCCGTCCGGGCGCGCGGGCTGCACCGCTTCGGCGATCAGGCAAAACCCAACGACATCACGCTCACGCGCAGGAACGATCAGTGGTTTGTATCGGTGACGCTGCGCGTGCCCGAGTCGGCCTGTGCGCGGCAGCGCGCCGCCGACATGCGGCGTGGCGTGGATTTCGGGATCAACGACTGGGCGACGTTCGATGATGGACGGACCATCGATAACCCGCGCTGGCTGCGCGAGGAACTGCCGCGCCTTGCCGCGCTGCAGCGGCAGCGCGGCAGGAAGAAGAAGGGATCGTTGCGCTTCAAACGGCTCGGGCGTCGCATCGCCCGGCTGCACGATCGCATTGGCAACTTGCGCCGGGACTTCGTGCACAGGGAAACAACCAAGCTGGTGCGGCAATGCGCCGTCCTGGCGACTGAGCAATTGGCCCCGAAGACCATGAGCCGCAGCGCACGCGGCAAGGGGGAAGCCCCGGGCCGTCGCGTGCGGCAGAAAGCCGGACTCAACCGGGAGATCCTCTCGGCAGGGTTCGGCATGGCGCATCCGATGCTCGCGTACAAAGCGGAAGAAGCTGGTACGCGGCTGCATCTGAGCCATACGCGCCAGATCAAACCGTCGCAGCGCTGCTCGGCGTGCTGGGAACTGGCTCCCAAGACGTTGGCGCAGCGCATGCATGTGTGCCCGCACTGCGGGCATGTCATGCAACGCGACCAAAACAGCGCGTTGGTGGTGCTCATCGACGCGCACAACACGCAGGACACGCCTGGAACGGGCGTGGCGGCGAGACCCAAACCTCGGCCACGGCAACGTGGCAAGTCGAAGTCTGTGACCCGCGAAACCCCCACGACAACCGCGCAAGCGGTTTAGTGGCGGGAGAGTTCATCAGCTCGTTTTGGGCGCCCCCAGCTGCTAAGATTCAGGCCACATGCACAAAGGGCTCTCGCCCCATGTGCATGTCTGCCACTACCACGGGTCTATTCGACCTCCACGCCTCTGGATCAACACCATGAATCGCGTGCCTTGCGATCACCTTGAGCCGGCTCGCGCCGCGCCTGCCTGGCGCCGCCTGCTCCTGCCAGCCTTGCTGCTCAGCGTGCTGACATTGGGCACTGGGCAGGCCCAAATTCTCCACCTTTTTCCCGCGGGCAGCTTACAGGGCAGCGGCCGTTTCGGTGCATGGCCCGACCTTACCGTCAACTGCACGCCCTACACGATGGGCCCTGGCGTGCGCGTACTCGACGACCAGCAGCGCGTGGCGCTCACCGGTCAGCTGCCGGGCATCAAAAGCCATGTCGTGTTCCTGCGCGATGCCTCGGGAAACGTGTTTCGGGTCTGGTTGGTGAACGACAAGGATCCTTCACTGGCCAACGTGCCTCAGGCGATATCGAACTGCCTGTTCGGCAACGGCTGAACGACAGATGGACGACTCGGGCCTGCAACGGCCATCACTTGCGTCGCCCCTGTCCGTGCACCGTGCATGGCGGCGAGCATGCCAACGAACTTCCCTGCGATGAAAAAACTCTACATCAAGACCTTTGGTTGCCAGATGAACGAATACGATTCGGCCAAGATGGCCGACGTTCTCGCAGCCGACGAACCCTATGAGCCAACCGACAGGCCTGAGGATGCGGACCTGATCCTGCTCAATACCTGTTCGATCCGTGAAAAGGCACAGGAAAAGGTTTTCAGCGATCTCGGCCGCTTGCGCGCACTCAAGGCCGATAAGCCTGGGCTGCGCATCGGGGTAGCCGGCTGCGTGGCAAGTCAGGAGGGTGCTGCGATCGTCGAGCGCGCGCCCTATGTCGATGTTGTCTTCGGCCCCCAGACACTGCATCGCCTGCCCGAATTGCTGAGCGCCCGCGAGCGCAGCGGGCGTGCGCAGGTGGACATCAGCTTCCCCGAGATTGAAAAGTTCGATCACCTGCCTCCCGCACGCGCCGAAGGTGCAACGGCCTTCGTGTCGATCATGGAAGGTTGCAGCAAGTACTGCAGCTATTGTGTCGTGCCTTACACGCGGGGCGAGGAGGTCTCCCGGCCTCTTGCCGACGTGCTGACGGAAGTGGCGGAACTGGCCACGCAGGGCGTGAAGGAAATCACGCTGCTCGGCCAAAATGTCAATGCCTGGCGTGGCGATGTCGACGGTGCCAGCGCCGACTTCGCCTTGCTGCTGGAATACGTGGCAGCGGTGCCCGGCATTGAACGCCTGCGCTATACGACCAGCCATCCCAACGAGTTCAGCGAGCGGCTGATAGCCGCACATGGGCGCATCCCACAGCTCGTGCCACACGTGCACCTGCCCGTGCAGCATGGCTCGGACCGCATCTTGGCTGCAATGAAGCGTGGCTACACAGCATTACAGTTCAAACATATCGTGCGGCGGTTGCGCGCGGTGCGCGCGGGAATCAGCATTTCATCGGACTTCATCGTCGGATTCCCCGGTGAGACCGATGCCGATTTCGCGCAACTGATGAAACTGGTGGATGACGTGGGCTTCGACGCCAGCTTCAGTTTCATCTTCAGCGCCCGCCCTGGCACGCCAGCCGCAACGCTTCCTGACGACACGCCACAAGCGGTCAAACTCGCGCGGCTGCAGGCGCTCCAGGCGCGCATTGAGGCTCACGCCCAGGGCATCTCGCGGGCCATGGTGGGAACGACGCAGCGGGTGCTTGTGGAAGGTCCAAGCCGCAAGAGCGACGCAGAGCTGCAGGGACGCACGGAGAACAACCGCATCGTAAATTTCGCGGCACCCAACAGGCTCGTGGGTGAACTGGTGGAGGTACGCATCACCGCAGCGCTTCCCCACTCGCTGCGTGGCGAGTGGGCGATGGCTGCCGCGGCGTGACGCCCCGGGCGCATTGCCTGGCATCGCCCCGCCGCGGTGTGCGCCGGCGCGTGCACGAAAAGGCCGCGAAGTTCCACAAGGTGCGGTGATGCACCAAGCGTGCGATCCGTGTTACCGACTCGGCTTTCGTTGGGCAAGCCTCGGCACAAAACGCTTAAGCCTTGCAGCACGCTGCAAGCTTGCCTTTGCACCAGCGCGGCGACCGGTCTCTTGACGGCGGTCGCCGGCGCGGCTGCTGCGCCCTCAAGGACGATCCGTCTTGCGCGCCGCTCTGATTCGGCGCTGCAAGCCAATCGATCCCTGAGCCTGATCCCGACGGGTGCGATCTATTTGATGGCCAGGCGCAGCGCGTCCCAAACGCGTTTGAAAATTCCGGCCTGGGGAATCGCATTGAGCGCCACGAGCGGGTAACTCGCAATCGACTTGCCATCAAGGCTGACCTGCAAGGTGCCAATCTTTTGGCCCTTGGCGATCGGCGCCACCAGGGGGTCGGGTCGCTGGATCGTGGTCTTGATCTTCGCGCCATCGCCGCGTGGCACGCTGACAGCCAGGGTTTCGAAGCTTCCGAGTTGCACCTGGTTGGTAGCGCCCTTCCACACTGGCGCCACCAGCACTGGCTTTCCAGCGGTGACGACACGAATGTCGTCAAAGTTCTGGAAAGCCCAGTTCAGCAGCTTTTCGCTTTCGGCGACCCGTGCGTGTTCGGTGGGCGTCCCCATCACCACGGTGATCAATCGACGCGGGCCGTTGGGAAAATTGCGCTGCGCCGACGTGATCATGCAGTAGCCCGCATCCTTCGTGTAGCCCGTTTTCATGCCGTCCACCGAAGGATCGGTGAACAGCAGACTCACGCGGTTGGGCTGCGTGATGTGGTTGTAGGTGAACTCCTTGACCTTGAAGTAGCGCGCGTAGTCCTGCGGGAAGTCGCGAATGATGTGCGCGGCGATGACGGACAAATCGCGCGCCGTCGTGTGGTGACCTGGATCGGGCAGGCCCGTGGGATCCATGAAGTGCGTGCCCTGCAAGCCCCATTGCTGGGCTTGACGATTCATCATGCCAACGAAGGCCGACACAGAGCCGCCCACCGTCTGAGCCAGCGTCATCGCCGCATCGTTGCCCGATTGCACGATCATGCCCAGGAGGAGATCGTTGACCGACACCGGCACGCGCGGGTCGATAAACATGCGCGAGCCGCCGGTGCGCCAGGCTTCATCGGTCTCGTGCACCATCTGCGTGAGGCTGACGGAGCCATCCTTCACCGCCTTCAGCGTCAGATAGGCCGTCATCAGCTTGGTCAGCGAGGCCGGGGCCTCCTGCTGGTCGGCATTCTGCTCGGCAAGGATCTGGTTGCTGGTCATGTCGAGAACCAGCCAGCTGCGCGCCTGCATCGTGGGCAAGGGCACCGACTCAAGCAAAGCCGCGGTCGGCCCGGTCGGCGTATTACCGGGTCCGGCAGATACGGGATTGGGGTTGAGCGGGGGCGGGGACGCCGGCGCCGGACGGGACGCGGCCTGAGCCACGGAGGCGCAACTCAGTGCGGTCGCCAGGGCGATGACCGCCAGTCTTTTGGGCAACATGAATGGCATAGGGATCAACGAAGGAAATGGAGACGGATGATCGGATCAGGCCGGCGGGCAGGACGCGCTCTCACAACGCACTGCGGCCGGTCCGCAACACCATGCACCATAGCAGCGCAGGGCAAGTCGACGCGTTAAAAAGCGTTGCAGTTGGAGTGCGGCGCCTGCGAATTGGTTCACCCCGATGGCGCGCGCTGGCATCAGTGCCGTGCATGCTGCGCACCGCCCGCGCACATTCAGATTCAATCTGCGACGGCTGTTCCGTGCCACGTGCACACCCAATGCTTGAGCGGCGTGAGCAGCCCATGAAAGAAATGACCCGCGCCGGGCATCACCAGCACGGGCTGCTGCTGCGGCCGGGCCCAGTCAAACACCGCAGCCAGCGGCACCACGTCGTCGTGCTCGCCATGGATAACGAGCATGCGCTCGGCAAGTTGCGTACCGTCGGCATTGCGAAGCACGGGCACGTCAAAATTCAGGACTGCGGGGCCAACCAGCGTGAGATGGTCGATCGCCCGACCCTGCACATGCAAAGCTGCAGCAAGTCGTGCCGCAACATAGCCACCAAAGGAAAAGCCAGCCAGCGCCAGGGGCAGCGACTCGGGCTCCACGCTTCGCTCGGCAGCGAACCGGCCCGCGTAGTGCGCGAGCACCGCCTGCATGTCCTCAGTCTCTCCGCGCCCGGCGTCATAACTGCCCTCGCTCGCGCCGACGCCACGAAAGTTGGGTCGCAACGTGAGATAGCCGAGCTGGAGCCAGGCGCGCGCCAGCGTCTGTGCCACCTTGTTGTCCAGCGTGCCGCCGTGCAGGGGGTGCGGATGGGCGACGAGCGCTAGGCCTCGTGGCGAGTGCGCCGCGGGCGCGTCCACGGCCACCTCGATCCAGCCAACAGGGCCGGCAATGCGCTCGCGGATTGTGTTGCGATTCATGATGCGGGGGCGCGTCGGGAAGCAGCAAGCGCTCAACCACCTCGCCCGCCTTGAGATGTCGCTCGACGATCTCGTCGATGTCATGCTGGTCGACATAGGTGTACCAGACCGCCTCGGGATAGACCACACAGACAGGCCCCTCCTCACAACGATCCAGGCAACCCGCCCGGTTCACGCGCACCGCGCCGGGACCGGCGAGGCTGGCGGCCTTCACGGCTTGCTTGCAATGCTCGAAGGCGGCCTCGGCTCCGCGCTTGGCGCAGGACGGACGACCATCCTCGCGTCGATTGAGACAAAAGAAGATGTGGTGTGCGTAATAGCTCATGGACGGATTGAACGAGAACTCATGGGGATGCACCGGGCCGCACGATGCGCCCCAGCAAATACAGCCCTGCAAAATAGGGCCACAGCCAGCTCAGCCATTGCGGCAGGCCGAACATGCGGATGAAAAGGCCCTGGCTCCAGGTTTGCAGATTCTGCGCGTAATACGGATCGGGCCCGGTCTGGTTGATCCACACCAACCCGCAAACCAGGGCGGTCAGCGCGAGCATGGCGCAAAGCCGATTGGGTAAATTGGCCAGCGGAAGGCCAATGGCTATCCCGACTCCCAACCCTTGCAGCGCGCCGGGCGTCGCCCACGCCAGCGCATGTTCAGGGCCGAAGCCCAGCGCGGCCGAGAGCGTCATGGCTGCCAGACCCGCCAGCACGATGACCAGGCCGATCCGTGCCCGGGGCGCCCGACTGCGCGTGATCGCCGAGCTGGTCCACAGCACCGCCATGACCATGGCTGCAGCAATCCACACCTGTTGACGCCCCCCCATGGGATGAGGCATGGTCAAGGCCAAGAGCGCATCCGAATTGAACCAGCGCGCGAACGGCGCCGCGACATGCGGAGCGTTCAGGCTCGCATCGGACAGGCTTTGCGCCAGCGTGCCAACGACTTGGCCCGTCGCGAACAGTGCCGGTGGCGGCCATAGCAATGCAAGCGGCCACGCCGCCAGGAGGAGAAGCCCGTAGCTTGCGTCGCGTGCGAACCAGCGCTCGCGCAGGGCGCGCGCTCGCTGGCTGAGCGACAGGCGCGGTACCAACCACAGGGCGAGCGCCGCGCCAATCACTCCGCCAAGGGAGTTGGTGACCCAATCCACGTTGGACGACACGCGCACGGGCAGAAAGCTCTGGATGGACTCCATTGCGAACGAAAGTGCGCTGCAGCCAATCGACGCAAGCGCCCAGGCTCGCCAGCCGGCCCACCGCGGCCGCAGGCTGGCAGCTGCCAACAGACCCAGCGGCAGGTACGCGGCCACGTTGAGCCACATGTCGGAGGCGGTGAGGTAACGCGGCAGTGGCGCGGCGACGAAGTCAAACGGGCTCAAACCCTGCCAGCGCCAGCCTGAAAACGGGTACATGCTGGCGTAGAGCACCAGCAGCAGGTAGGCAGCCAGCGCGTAGCGCGTGAAGGCCGATGGCAGGCGGTTCACGGACTGCGTGCTGGTTCAGAACGGCTTGACGACCACCAAAGGCACGATGATGAACATGGCGATGGTGGGAATTTCGTTGAACCAGCGGAACCACACGTGCCCACGCGTGTTACGACCCTGTTCGAAGGCGCGCAGCACTCGGCCACAGCTGTGGTGGAAAGCTAACAAGAGCAGCACCAAGGCAAGCTTGGCGTGCATCCAGCCATTGCCGGGGCCATGCAGCCCCACGCCGTAATACAGCCAGAGCACCAGCCCAAAACCCAGCGCGGGAATCATCAAGATAATCATGAATCGATAAAGCTTACGCGCCATGAGGAGTAAGCGCTCACGTTCGGCAAGACTGTTCGGCGGAACCATGGCCAGGTTGACGAAGATGCGCGGCAGGTAGAACAGTCCGGCGAACCACGAAATGACAAAAATGATGTGCAGGGCCTTGACCCAGAGGAAACCCATATCCGCTCCTTGTGCAATCCTACGAGTGTAGATTTGGAAGCGGATGCATGCCGCCAATCCTCTGCCGTGGTACAGGCATGGGGTGAAAAAAAACCCCGACAGGGGGGTCGGGGTCAATAGCCTTGAAACCAAGGCCCCCGCTCAGGGAGGAGAAGCGGGAGGAGGCGCCTCACAGCGGCCACCTCTTACCATTGAGTGCCGTAAGCTGCACAAGTTCCCAACGTCACATGAGGATGCAACATTTCATGTCCAGTCCAGCCTTCCCCGCGCTTCGGATGCGTCGCCTTCGACGCGACGACTTTACCCGTCGACTCGTGCGCGAGCACCGCCTGAGCGTCGATGACCTGATCTTGCCGGTTTTCGTCCTTGAAGGTGAACGGCGTCGCGAGAGCGTGCCATCGATGCCCGGAGTCGAGCGCTTGAGTGTTGACCTGCTGCTGGGTGTTGCCGAGGATTGCGTGCGGTTGGGCATCCCGGTTCTGGCACTCTTTCCAGTCATTGCCCCTGAGCGCAAAACTCCCGACGGTTTGGAGGCTGCCAACCCGGACGGCTTGGTACCGCGCGTGGTGCGAACGCTCAAACGCGAATTTCCGCAGCTTGGCGTGCTCACCGACGTGGCGCTGGATCCCTACACCTCACACGGCCAGGACGGATTGCTGGACGAGACGGGCTACATCGTCAACGACGCGACGGTACAGATGCTCGTGCGCCAGGCCTTGGTGCAGGCGCAGGCTGGGGTGGACATCGTGGCCCCCAGTGACATGATGGACGGGCGCATTGGCGCCGTGCGCGAAGCGCTCGAATCAGCGGGCCACATTCACACGCGAATCATGGCTTACAGTGCCAAGTACGCGAGCAGCTTTTACGGACCGTTTCGCGACGCGGTGGGCTCTGCGAAAAGTCTTGGCAAGTCTGACAAGAAGGTTTATCAGATGGACCCCGGCAACTCCGACGAGGCGCTACGCGAGGTGCAACTGGATATCGCCGAAGGCGCCGACATGGTGATGGTCAAGCCCGGCATGCCGTATCTGGATATCCTGCGGCGCGTGAAGGATGCATTCCGCATGCCCACCTTCGTCTACCAGGTCAGCGGTGAATATGCCATGCTCAAGGCGGCTGCGCAAAACGGCTGGCTGGATGGCGACGCGGCGATGATGGAATCATTGCTGTGCTTTAAGCGTGCGGGGGCCGACGGCGTCCTCACCTATTTCGCGCGCGACGCTGCCCGCATCTTGCGCGCGACGTCAGCCGGCTGAACCATCGCGACGCGACAGGGCCGGTGCGGCGCGCCATGGCATCACTTTGGCGCTGTGATCGACGGGCCGAGTCGCCTTAGCCGCCTTTGAACGCCGCGGCACGCTGCCAGGGCGTTACACGCGCACCGGCTGGTGCAACTCGGGCATCGATTGGTGCCTGCATCGGTGCACTCGGCCGCCGAGGCGCGGAAGCTCGTCCTGAGAGCCCGGCGATCCATCTGCGCAACGCCCCGCCCGATGCCGCTCGGTGGTCCACCGCCCTGGCACCCGAGATTGCTCAGGATGTGGCGCCGGCGAGTCCTTCAATGGCCTGTAGAAAACACGCTTGGCGCGATTTCAGCGCCATAGCGATACGATCGCAATGGCGATCCAGCCCAGGGTGAAATTCACCTTGACCAGCGTATGCATTTGCTGAAGCGATGCGGCGACAACCGCCCATTCCTGGCGTGCTGCGGCGCGGCGCGCGCGCATGAACGGCGCAAAGAAAAGGTGCGCAAAGAGCGCCATCATCACGAGCCCGATGCCGAACATGGCGTGCCAAGCCAACGGCGCGTGCGCAAACCCTACTGGCAGCATCATGCCCAGCCCGCTTGCCAGCAGCAGCGCAATGCTGAGCCACACCAGCGAAAAGAATCGTTGCAGACTGGCCAGCAGAAGGCGCGGCCGCTGCGGCACTTCGAGTTCGGCAAATGCAGCGGGGCGCAGGCTGAACAACACGAAAACCATGCCCCCCATCCAGACAATCGCGCCCAAAAGGTGAAGGAAAATCAGCAATCCGGTCATGCAAGCTCCCTGCAGTCATGCGCCTATTCGAACATGCCAACGCGCCGGCTGCGCAGCCCCTCCTGCCAAGCCTGTTGTGACTGGCCAAGACGTTGATGGACAACAATTCGGCACACGCGCGAGCGAAAAACGGTGAAATGGCCGAAGCCTTCCCGTATACTTTCGCTGTTTAGGCACCTTGAATTGTTACAACTCAAACACAAAAATACGTGGTTTGGGTGATCTCAAGAGATGCTGGTCGATCTGACCTTGGCACCTGATGCCAGCCTCGGATCGGCAACCCCTTCGAATTTCCCGCGGTGCCCAAGACAGTGCAAGCTTCCGATTCCTGGCAGGACGACGCCGACAGCTTTAAGGCGCAGCCGCTCTCGCGAGAGCAGGCGCAGGCGTTGCTGCTTGCAAAGCCGGGCGTCTCGGTGTTTCGCGTCGTCGCGCTGCAGGCGTTGGTGGGCGCCGTGGTGGCAGCGACCGCCTACGGTATCGCAGGGCGAAGCGCGGCCTTGTCGGCGCTGTACGGCTGCGTCGTCGTCATGTTGCCTGCGGCGCTGTTCGCCGGTGGCATGCGCGCGTGGCTGGTCAATCTTCAACCTGCATTCGCCTTGTTCGGCTTCGCCTTTGGCGAGTTGCTGAAGATCGCGCTCACCGTTGTTCTCCTGCTCTTGGCTCCGCGCCTGTTGCCTGGTTTGAACTGGCCCGCAATGTTGATCGGCCTGGTTGCCACGCTGCAGGTGTACTGGATCGCTTTGCTGTTGCGCGGCAAACGGTCCGGCCCCGCAACCAAGCGCTGAGCCCGTCTATCACTGTCCGCGATCGTTCAATCGACTGATCTTCCCATGCCCGCAGAACAGCAAACCATCACCGCCGGCGAATACATCATTCACCACCTGACGCAGTGGACCAGCAGTCCGCGCCTTGGCGTCGTCCAATTCAACATCGTCGACATCGACTCCATCATCTTTGCGGTGGGGCTGGGTTTGCTCGCCTGTTTCCTGCTGTGGCGCGTGGCCAAGAGCATGACGAGCGGCGTGCCGGGGCGGATGCAGGCGGCCGTGGAGTTCCTGGTGGAGTTCGTCGACGAGCAGGCGCGCGGCATCGTTCGCAATGCCAAGTCCCGCGAGTTTGTCGCACCGCTGGCGTTCATCGCGTTCATCTGGATCGTGATGATGAACGCGATGGATTTGTTGCCGGTCGATCTTTTGCCGCGCCTGTGGCAGGGCGCTGGCGCCATGGCCGGGCATGATCCCGAACACATGTACCTGCGCGTGGTGCCGACGGCGGACCTGTCCATCGCCCTTGGCATGTCAATCACCATCCTGCTTCTGAGCCTTTACTACGGCATCAAGGTCAAAGGACTGGGCGGCTGGGTGCACGAACTGTTCACGGCCCCGTTCGGCAACCATTTCCTGCTTTGGCCCCTGAATTTTGCGATGCAGTTGCTCGAATACCTCGCCAAGACGTTGTCCCACGGCATGCGACTGTTCGGCAATCTCTATGCGGAAGAAATCCTCTTCATGATTATCGCCTTGATGGGCGCTGCCGGCCTCAGCAACCTAACGGGCTGGGCGCTGTTTTTCGGCAACATCGTGGCGGGGCTGGCGTGGTCCATTTTCAGCATGCTGATCATCGTGCTGCAGGGCTTCATTTTCATGATGTTGACTTTGGTCTACATCGGCCAGGCCCACGATCATCATTGATTCCGCATTTGCTTTGCCCTTCTTCGACCTTCACTGACTTCAACTTTCTTAACAGGAGCACTTTATGGAACACGTTCTCGGTTACGTCGCTTTGGCCGCTGGTCTGATCATCGGTCTGGGTGCCAACGGCGCCTGTATCGGCATCGGCATCATGGGTAGCAAGTATCTGGAATCCGCCGCGCGCCAGCCCGAGCTGATGAACGAACTGCAAACCAAGATGTTCCTGCTGGCCGGCCTGATCGACGCCGCCTTCCTGATCGGTGTTGGCCTGGCGATGATGTTCACGTTCGCCAACCCGTTTGTTCTGAAGTAATTCAAAGCAGCATCACCCACCATCTGACACAACGCAAAGGTTAGCGCCATGCATCTGGACGCAACACTGATTGCGCAGCTCGTGGTGTTCTTGCTGCTGGCGTGGTTCACGGCAAAGTTCGTGTGGCCACCCATCACGAGGGCCCTGGACGAGCGCGCCAAGAAAATCGCAGACGGTCTGGCCGCGGCTGACCGTGCCAAGGCCGAGCTGGCATCTGCCAACCAGGCCGTCGAGCAAGAGCTCGCACGCTCGCATCACGAGAGTGCTCAGCGCCTAGCTGAAGCCGAGCGTCGCGCGCAGGCCATGATCGAGGAGGCACGCAAAAAGGCGGAGGAAGCCGGCCAGGGCATCATCGCCCAGGCCAAGGCCGAAGCCGAGCAGCAACTGATCAAGGCACGCGAGACCCTGCGCGATCAGGTCGCGGGGTTAGCTGTCAAAGGCGCTGAGGCCATCCTGCATCGGGAGGTCAACCCGCAGGTGCATGCCGATCTCCTTGCCCGGCTCAAGGCCGAGCTGTGATCGGAGCGGACCATGGCTGAACTTGCCACCATTGCACGGCCCTACGCCGAAGCCATCTTCCAGGCCACCCACGGACGCACGGGCGAAGCTTCGCTGGAAGCCATTTCGCAGTCCCTCGACGCCCTTGCGGCGATCGCGCGTGATCCGCAGGTGCGCAGCCTGGCAGGCGACCCGCAGCTCTCCCCCGATCGGCTTGCCGCGTTGATGGTGTCCGCCATGCCGCAGCAACCCAGCACAGCGGTGCGCAACATGCTGCAAGTGGTGCTGGAAAATCGCCGCCTGGCCGCGCTGCCTGACATCGCCGAGCAGTTTCATCAACTCAAGGACGCCGCGCAGCATTGTGTCGAAGCCGTCATCAGCAGCGCTTTCGAACTCGATCAAGCTCAGCTCGACGCCTTGTTGCCGGCGCTCGAGCGCAAATTTGGCCGCAAGCTCTACCCCAGGGTCGAGGTTGACCCCAGTCTGATCGGTGGCGTGCGCGTGACCGTGGGCGATGAGGTGCTCGACACCTCTGTGCGCGCACGTCTCGACTCCATGCGCATCGCCCTCACAGCGTAAGCAGCACTTAACGCCCAAGTATCCCGAGGCTATCCATGCAACTCAATCCCGCAGAAATTTCCGAACTCATCAAAAGCCGCATTGAAGGCTTGGGTGCGACCGCCGATGTCAAGAACCAGGGGACCGTGGTGTCCGTGTCCGACGGGATCGTGCGCGTGCATGGCCTGTCTGACGTGATGCAGGGCGAAATGCTCGAATTCCCTGCCAACAAGGACGGCCAACCCACGTACGGCCTGGCCCTTAACCTTGAGCGCGACTCGGTCGGCGCTGTGATCCTGGGTGAATATGGCCACATTTCCGAGGGCGGCACCGTCAAATGCACAGGCCAGATCCTCTCGGTGCCTGTCGGCCCTGAGCTCATCGGACGCGTCGTCAATACCCTGGGCGTGCCCATCGACGGCAAAGGCCCGGTGAATGCCAAGCTCACCGATGTGGTGGAAAAAGTTGCCCCCGGCGTGATCTGGCGCAAATCGGTATCGCAGCCTGTGCAAACCGGCATCAAGGCGATCGACGCCATGGTGCCCGTCGGTCGCGGCCAGCGCGAACTCATCATCGGCGACCGCCAAACCGGCAAGACAGCCGTCGCCGTGGATTCGATCATCAGCCAGAAGGGCAAGGATCTGATCTGTATTTACGTGGCCGTAGGCCAGAAGGCGTCCACGGTGGCCAATGTGGTGCGCAAGTTGCAGGAATTCGGCGCAATGGATTACACCATTGTTGTCGCGGCCACCGCGTCCGACTCTGCCGCCATGCAATACCTGGCTCCCTACGCCGGTTGCACGATGGGCGAATATTTCCGCGATCGCGGCCAGGACGCCCTGGTGATCTATGACGATCTGACCAAGCAGGCCTGGGCCTACCGGCAGATCTCCCTGCTGCTGCGCCGCCCGCCGGGCCGTGAGGCCTATCCTGGCGACGTGTTCTACCTGCACAGCCGCCTGCTTGAGCGCGCAGCCCGAGTAAACGAGGAGTATGTCGAGAAATTCACCAACGGCGAGGTCAAAGGAAAGACCGGGTCGCTCACGGCGTTGCCGATCATCGAAACGCAAGCCGGTGACGTCTCCGCCTTCGTGCCGACCAACGTGATCTCGATCACCGACGGCCAGATTTTCCTGGAAACAGACCTGTTCAATGCTGGCGTGCGGCCTGCCATCAACGCGGGCGTATCGGTGTCACGCGTGGGCGGGGCGGCACAGACCAAGGTCATCAAGAAACTCTCCGGTGGCATCCGGACCGATTTGGCGCAATACCGCGAACTTGCCGCGTTCGCCCAATTTGCCTCGGACCTGGACGATGCCACTCGCCGCCAGCTCGAGCGGGGGCGCCGCGTCGTGGAATTGCTCAAGCAGCCCCAGTACCAGCCTGTGCAGGTATGGCAGCTTGCCGCGTCGCTGTACGCGGTCAACAACGGCTATCTGGATGACATTGACGTCAAGCAGATTCTGGGTTTCGAAAAGGGCCTGCATGACCACCTGCAGTCGAAGCATGCTGCGCTCGTGGAGAGCATCGAAGCGAAGAAGGATCTGGTGAAAGATGACGAGGCAACCCTGAAGGAGGCAATCGCCGAATTCAAGAAGAGCGGTGCGTACTGAGTCATTCCACCTTCATAGCAATCGGTCGATGCTCGCCAGGCCCCCGCATCCACCCTGCCAACACACCCGTGAGCAGGATGGCTGCTTGGGCGGCAGGTGCGCCTTAGGAGATCCAGCATGCCTGGAATGAAAGAAGTTCGCGTCAAGATCAAGAGCGTGCAAAACACGCGCAAGATCACCAAGGCGATGGAAATGGTCGCTGCCTCCAAGATGCGCAAGGCGCAGGAGCGCATGCGCGCCGCGCGGCCCTACGCCGAGCGGGTGCGTGCGATTACAGCCAACCTCAGCCAAGCCAACCCGGAGTACAGCCACCCCTTTCTGGTGGCACGCACGCCGATGCGCAATGTGGGCGTGATCCTGGTCACCACAGACAAAGGTCTGTGCGGAGGCCTGAACACCAACATCTTGCGTGCATTAACCCAGCAGATCAAGGAATGGCAGGCCCAAGGCCTGACCGTGAAGGCCTGCGCCATTGGAAACAAAGGCCTCCAATTCCTCAACCGCCTTGGTATCAATGTCCTGTCCCAGGCCGTGCAGATGGGCGACAAGCCCCATTTGGACAAACTGGTCGGCCCCGTCAAGGTGCTGCTCGACGCCTATGAGCGCGAGGAAATTGATGCGGTCTACATCGCGTTCAGCAGCTTCATCAACACCATGAAGCAGCAGCCACAGGTGGAGCCCCTCGTCCCGCTGCCGAAAAGGGCGATGACGACTTCGGAGGCGGAACGTAAGCAATATGGCTGGGACTACATCTACGAGCCCGATGCCAAACCGGTGATCGACGCACTGCTCGTGCGCTACATCGAGGCGCTGGTCTACCAGTCCGTCACCGAAAACATGGCTTGCGAGCAATCAGCACGCATGGTGGCGATGAAGTCGGCTTCCGACAATGCCAAGACCGTGATCAACGAGTTGCAGTTGGTCTACAACAAAAGTCGCCAAGCCGCCATTACGAAGGAATTGTCTGAAATCGTCGGAGGCGCTGCCGCCGTCTAAGCACGGTAAGCAGCAGCCCATCCCCTTATTGCATATTGGAGAAGCAGATGACCACGGCCCAAACCCAAGGCAAGATCGTCCAGTGCATCGGCGCTGTGATCGATATCGAATTCCCACGCGAGCACATGCCCGCCATCTATGAAGCCCTGCGCCTGGCAGACGACCAGGAGTTGGGTCTGGCGGAAAAGGGTGTGACGTTCGAGGTGCAGCAGCAGATCGGTGATGGTGTTGTGCGCACCATCGCGCTGGGCTCCACCGACGGGCTGCGCCGTGGCATGCGCGTAGGCGCCACCGGTGCTCCGATCTCCGTCCCGGTCGGCCAAGGCACGCTCGGCCGCATCATGGACGTGCTGGGCCGCCCCATCGACGAGGCCGGCCCCATTCAATGCGATGAGGTGCGGTCCATCCACGCCAAAGCGCCCAAATTCGACGAACTTTCGCCGTCGGTGGATCTGCTCGAGACCGGCATCAAGGTGATCGACCTGGTCTGCCCCTTCGCCAAGGGTGGCAAGGTCGGCCTGTTCGGCGGTGCCGGGGTGGGCAAGACCGTCAACATGATGGAACTCATCAACAACATTGCCAAGCAGCACAGCGGATTGTCCGTATTCGCTGGCGTCGGCGAGCGCACCCGTGAGGGCAACGACTTTTACCATGAGATGGAAGAGTCGAAAGTGCTGGACAAGGTGGCGATGGTGTTCGGGCAGATGAACGAGCCCCCTGGCAACCGTCTGCGCGTAGCGCTCACGGGGCTGACGATGGCCGAGAAGTTCCGCGATGAAGGCCGCGACATTCTGTTCTTCGTCGACAACATCTACCGCTACACCCTGGCAGGCGTGGAAGTGTCAGCGCTGCTGGGCCGCATGCCTTCTGCCGTGGGTTACCAGCCGACGCTGGCAGAAGAAATGGGCGTGTTGCAGGAGCGCATCACCTCCACCAAGAACGGATCGATCACGTCGATCCAGGCGGTGTACGTGCCGGCCGATGACTTGACCGACCCGTCTCCTGCCACAACGTTCAACCACCTCGACGCCACCGTGGTTCTTTCCCGCGATATTGCATCGCTGGGCATTTACCCCGCTGTGGATCCGCTGGATTCCACGAGCCGGCAAATCGACCCGAACGTCATTGGTGACGAGCACTACTCAACGACGCGCGCGGTCCAGGGCATTCTGCAGCGCTACAAGGAACTGCGCGACATCATCGCCATTTTGGGCATGGACGAACTTTCCCCCGAGGACAAGCTCACCGTGGCACGCGCGCGAAAGATCCAGCGCTTTCTCTCCCAGCCGTTCCATGTGGCCGAGGTGTTTACCGGATCTCCCGGGAAGTACGTCCCCCTGAAGGAAACCATTCGCGGCTTCAAGATGATCGTGAACGGCGAATGCGATGCTCTTCCCGAGCAGGCGTTTTATATGGTCGGCACCATCGACGAAGCTTTTGAGAAGGCCAAAAAGCTGAACTGATCGTCCCAGCATGCGCCCGCCTCGCGGCAGGCTCTGCGCAGCAGCAGGCACCCCGGAGTCATCATGAACACTTTTCAAATTGACGTGGTCAGCGCGGAAGAGCTGATCTATTCCGGGCAGGCCCGGTTCGTCGCGCTGCCCGGGGAGTCGGGCGAGCTCGGTATTTTGGCTGGCCACACCCCGCTGATCACCCGCATCAAGCCAGGCGCCGTGCGCATCGAGCGTGCCGACGGCAGCAAGACCGAAGACGAGTTTGTGTTCGTCGCTGGCGGCATACTTGAAGTGCAACCCAAGCACGTCACGGTACTGGCCGACACCGCCATCCGCGGCAAGGACCTGGACGAGGCCAAGGCCCAGGAGGCGCTGAAATTGGCCCAGGAAAACCGGGCACATGCCCAGGAAAAGCAGGACATTGCAGTGGTTGAGGGTGAACTCGCGATGTTGGCAGCACAGCTCGCGGCCATACGCAAGCTGCGTAACCGCCCGCACTGAAATGCCTTTGGGGCCGGCATACGCCGGCCCGAACGTCAAGCCCGTACGCCTGCGGGCTTTTTTCTTTTTGCGCGCCGTCCGCCCAAGGGTACGCCTGGACAACCGCTGGGATGCGCCTCGTATGCCTCACACGGCACGAGGCCGACAAGCGCCTGCATGCGGAGGGTTTGGGGGCCGCTTTCTCATGCACCCCTGTCATCCGCTGGGCGTTCGCCATTCGCTTGTACGGCCCTAGCCCCTCACGCGAGGACCCACCGCCTCATCGCGCATCCAGCCGCTTGGCGGCATTGGCCCGGCACGCCATCGCCTGGGTGCCATCCCTGGTCCGTTGGAGCTGCACGACCGAGGCGCGGACCGTGCCCCGCAGAGGCATCCCGACACCGGCTCAGTGCCCGCAGGCTTGCGGCCACAACCATGCGGGCCATGAACTCTCCCGCCACTAAACCGCTTGCGCGGTTGTCGTGGGGGTTTCGCGGGTCACAGACTTGGACTTGCCACGTTGCCGTGGCCGAGGTTTGGGTCTCGCCGCCACGCCCGTTCCAGGCGTGTCCTGCGTGTTGTGCGCGTCGATGAGCACCACCAACGCGCTGTTTTGGTCGCGTTGCATGACATGCCCGCAGTGCGGGCAGACATGCATGCGGTCTGCGAGCGTCTTGGGCACAATCTCCCAGCACGCCGAGCAGCGCTGCGACGGTTTGAGCTGGCGCGTGTTGCTCAGATGCAGCCGCGTACCAGTTTCTTCCGCTTTGTACGCGAGCATCGGATGCGCCATGCCGAACCCTGCCGAGAGAAGTTCCCGGTTGAGTCCGGCTTTCTGCCGCACACGCCGCCCCGGCTCCTGCTCGGTGCCTCGGGCGCTGCGGCTCATGGTCTTCGCATCCAATTGCTCCGTGGCCAGCACCGCGCATTGCCGCACCATCCTGGTCGTTTCCTTGTGCACGAAGTCCCGGCGCAGGTTGCCGATGCGGTCGTGCAGTCGCGCCACGCGCTGGCCCAGACGCCGGTGGCGAATGGAACCTTTGCGTTTGCGGGCGCGCTGACGCCGCAGCGCGGCAAGGCGCGGCAGTTCCTCGCGCATCCAGCGCGGGTTCGCAATCGTCTGTCCGTCGTCGAACGTTGCCCAATCGTTGATGCCGAAGTCCAGGCCTCGGCGCTGATCATCGGTGCGCTGCCGCGCGCAGGCTTCTTCGGGCACGCGCAGCGTCACCGACACGAACCACTGGCCGTTTCTGCGCGTGAGGGTGATGTCATTGGGCTTGGCATCACCGCCAAAGCGATGCTGCCCCCGCGCCCGGATGGACAGGGCACTGCTGTCGCTGCCAAGCCGCAGCGTGGCGCCCCGATGGCCGTTTTGCAGCAGCTTCCATCCAGCCGGGTCGGGATAGGAAAAGCCTGCGAAGCGCTTGGCCGCTTTGAATCGCGGGAAGCCGGGCGTTTGACCAGCTTTGACCCGGCGAAAGAACGACTGGAAGGCGAGATCCAGCCGCCGCAGCGTCTGCTGCAGCGCGTGGCTGCCGAGTTCGTTGAGCTCGCGTCGATCGGCCTTGATCTGCGGCAATGCGTTCTGCTGCGCGTAATCGCTGATGGATTTGCCGGCCTTGCGCCAGGCGTCGATGCGATCTTCGAGCGCCGCGTTGTACAACTCGCAGTGCAGTCGTGTCCACGCCTTAAGCCGCCCAGCTTGCGCCGCATTGGGGTCGAGCTTGAACGTGACTTTGCGACGTTGCCTGCTGCTAGACTCACAAAAAAACCGTTAAGACGCAATCATGCAAGATGCGCATTCGTCGAGCTCCCATGCTGTTTACAGCATTAAGCTACACATCGTTTTCGTGACCAAGTACCGACGCAAGACGCTCACACCAGAATTGCTCGGCTACTTGCGCGGCGCGTTCGTCGACTGCCTTGCGGCGTGGCGATGCCATCTCATCGAGTTCGGCGGCGAGAGCGACCATGTGCACTTGCTGATCGACATCCATCCGGCGCTGAACATTTCGGTGTTGATCAACAACCTCAAGACCGCCAGCGCACGTCGCGCTCGCGCCCGATTCGCGCAGCATCTCAGCGCGTTCTACTCCAAGCCGCTGTTCTGGCACCGCGCCTACTACGTGGGCAGCGTGGGGGGTGCGACGCTTGAGACCGTCCGCGCCTACGTGGACGCGCGGGGCACCGTCGAGCATGCGCGCAAGTCCGAAGCAAAAAGAAGAAAACCGCCCGCTTGACCCCCTCCTGCCCGGTCGGCTTCGCCTATGTGACGCTGCGCGTCAGGCCGGGCGAGGAAGGGGAATGCGCGGGCATGTGTTCAGTCATACACCACTGCGGAGTGCAGGCCGACCGCCGCAGCGTCCTTGGCGGCAAGCTGGGGCTGACCGACCGCCGCAAGCGGCCAGGCGATGGCCAGTGTCGGGTCGTTCCACACCACGCTGCGTTCATGCTCAGGGCACCAGTAGTTGGTCGTTTTGTACAGAAATTCGGCGTGCTCGCTCAGGGTCAGGAAGGCATGGCCGAACCCGGGCGGAACCCAAAGTTGGCGCTTGTTGTCAGCGCTGAGTTCCACGCCCGCCCACTGGCCGAAGCGCTGGGAACTCTTCCGCAGGTCCACGGCGACGTCCCACACGCTGCCCGCTGTCACCCGCACCAGCTTGCCTTGGGGTTGAACCAGCTGGTAATGGATGCCGCGCAGCACGCCACGCGCGGAGCGTGAGTGGTTGTCCTGCACGAACTCCACATCCAATCCGGTGGCTGCTTGAAAATCGCGCCGGTTGTAGCTCTCGAAGAAAAAGCCGCGGGCATCGCCGAAAACCTTGGGCTCCAGGATGAGGACTTCAGGCAGCGAGGTTGGGGTGACGGTGTAGGGCATGGCCAGATGTTCAGCGGATGGGCTCGGAGAGCAGGCGAAGCAGGTACTGGCCATAGCCGTTTTTCTTCATCGGCTCGGCCAAGCGCTGAAGCTGCTCGGCATCGATCCACCCTTGCCGGAACGCAATTTCCTCCGGGCAGGCCACTTTCAGGCCCTGTCGCCTTTCGATGGTGGCGATGAACTGGCCGGCGTCAAGCAGGCTCTCGTGCGTGCCCGTGTCAAGCCAGGCGTAGCCGCGGCCCAAGGTCTGCACCTGTAAGCGTCCTTGTTCCAGGTACACGCGGTTGACGTCCGTGATTTCCAGTTCGCCACGTGCCGAAGGCTTGAGGCTTGCGGCAATGTCGAGTACGGCGTTGTCGTAAAAGTAAAGGCCGGTGACGGCGTAGTTGCTCTTCGGCTGGGTGGGCTTTTCTTCGATGCTGATTGCGCGGCCGGCTGCGTCAAACTCCACCACGCCGTAGCGCTCAGGATCGAGTACGTGGTACGCAAAGACTGTGGCGCCCTCCTGCTGGCTGCCCGCTTGCAGCAACCGGGTCTGGAAGTCGTGGCCCCAAAAAAGGTTGTCGCCCAGCACCAGGCTGGACAGCGCATGACCGACGAAGCGGCGTCCGATGACAAAGGCTTGCGCCAAGCCGTCGGGCGAAGCTTGGACCGCATAGTTCAGATTCAACCCCCATTGGCTCCCATCACCCAGCAGTTGGGTGAAGCGGGGCGTGTCCTGTGGCGTGGATATGATCAGCACGTCGCGCATACCGGCGAGCATGAGTGCCGATAGGGGGTAATAGATCATCGGCTTGTCATACACGGGAAGCAGCTGCTTGCTCACCGCCTGCGTAACCGGATACAAACGCGTGCCTGAGCCGCCGGCAAGAATGATGCCTTTGCGGGTTGGGAGTGCTGTCATCGGAGTGCTTGCTGGGGAATCTGCGCCTGCAAGTGCGCAAAAAGCCGCATGGTCCAAAGATGACCTGCGGCTTCGCTGGGGAAAAGGGTCGCTTGGTGGCGCTTCAGGGATTCGAACCCCGGACCTGCGGATTATGATTCCGTCGCTCTAACCGACTGAGCTAAAGCGCCAAAGAGCGGCAATTATACGCAAGCGCGAACGCCATGCAATTGGCCGAAGGTGACCGTGCGTCACCGGTTCTCGAACTTTGGCGGGCGCTTGGCGAGAAAAGCTGCCATGCCTTCTTTCTGGTCATGCGTGGCGAACAGGCTGTGGAACCCGCGGCGCTCGAACAGAAGCCCTTCCGACAGCGGCGCCTCGAACGCTCGATTGACGCACTCCTTGGCCATGATCACCGCGTGCATCGGGTAGTCGGCAATGCTCTGCGCTGCTGCCAGCGCCTCATCGAGAAGCGTGGCAGCGGGCACCACACGCGACACGAGGCCGGCACGCTCGGCTTCAGCTGCGCTCATCATGCGCGCGGTGAGCACCATATCCATGGCCTTGCTTTTGCCCACGGCACGCGGCAAGCGCTGGGTTCCACCAGCACCGGGAATGATGCCAATCTTGATTTCGGGCTGGCCGAATTGGGCGCTGTCAGCCGCGATGATGAAATCACACATCATCGCCAGCTCGCAGCCACCACCCAACGCGTAGCCGGCCACCGCGGCGATCACCGGCTTTCGCACGCTGCGCATGCGTTCCCAATTGCGTGTGATGAAATCCTCACGATAGGCCTGCATGAAACTCTTCTCGGCCATGGCGGCGATGTCAGCTCCCGCGGCGAATGCCTTGTCACTGCCGGTGAGAACGATGCACGCGATGGCGTCGTCAGCATCGAACGCCGCAAGCGCGGCGCCGAGATCGTCCATCAGCGCGTCGTTCAGTGCATTGAGTTGTTTGGGACGGTTGAGGCGGATGAGTGCAACGCGTCCGTGGGTCTCGGTAAGCAAGTTGTCAAAGATCATGGTGTTCTCCATCTGAAAGAAATGCTGGTGGGTGGTGCGCGGGCGTGAGAGGGCGATAGGGGCGAACGCGGCGATCCGTTCAGGCCCCGAGCCAAGTTCGGCGCAGCCGTCGGGCGGCTGCGCTTGGCTTGTCGGCCAGGCCGAGTTGCACCGCTCCCGGCGTGGGTGCCGGGAGCGGCGCCTGGAGTTCGACCAGGCGCGCATCGCGCATGGCGTGCACCTGCCACACGCTGCCTTGCCTGGCGCGCGCGTACATGCGCTTGAGCGTCTCGGGGCTGGCTCGCTGGCCGTTGACTGCCAGCACGATATCTTCGGGCGCAAGCCCCGCTTGCTGTGCCCACGAATCCGTCAGCACTTGGCGCACCTTGGGCCATCCTTGCGCATCGTCCAAGCGCAGGCCCAGGCTGGAGAGGGCGTCAGGCTCCGCACGGGTCCAACGCACACCAGCCGCAGCCAACAAGCGCTCCAGCGGAAGTTCGTGCACGCCGTCCACGTGGCGCGCGAAAAATGCGCGCAAGTCCAGTCCGGTGGCCTCGTGCACCAGCGCGGGAAGCGCATCTTCTGGAACGCCTTGTTGGCTCAGTGGCGCCTGCGTGCGGCCATAGCGGCGCCACAAGAGCCGCATGACGTCATCCAGGGTGCAGCGGCTGCGGGTGCGCAAGGTCAGGTCCAGCGCGAGAGCAAACAAGCTGCCCAGGACGTAGTAACTGACGCTGGAGTTGGGGGTGTTTTCGTCGGGCCGATAGAACTTGATCCATGCGTCGAAGCTTGCCTCGGTCAGATTTTGCACGCGCCGCCCCGGCGTGCCCTGCACGGCATTGATGGCGCGACCGAGCAAGTCCAGGTATTGCTGTGGCGTGATCAGATCGGCGCGGCGCAAGACGAGGTCGTCGTAGTAGGACGTGAAACCCTCGAAGAGCCAGAGCAGGCCCGTCGTGTTTTCGCGTTCCAGATCATACGGAGTGAGGGCCTGCGGCCGGATCCGCTTGACATTCCAGGCGTGAAAATATTCATGGCTGCAAAGCCCCAGGAATTGCCGGTACCCTGCGCTGCGCTGGGCCGACTCGGAGGGGTGGGGCAGATCGGACTCGCTGCAGATCAGGGCGGTGCTTGATGCATGCTCCAGGCCACCATAGCCGTTCGAACTGGGCGCCACCAAAAATGTATAGCGTGCAAACGGCGCGCGTGGCCGTTCTGGCTCGAACAAGGCGATCTCCGTCTCGCAGATGCGCCGCAAGTCCGCCGCCAGCCGGCGCGCGTCGATCTGGTCGTGCAGCCGATCGGCATGTGCAATGACCATTTCGTGCGGCGTGCCATGCGCGCGAAAACGCAGGCGTAGAAGCTGTCCAATCTCGAATGGGTGGTCGATCAGCTCGTTGTAGTTGTCCGCTTGGTACAACCCGAAACCACGCGCGTCCACGTCCACCGCGGCAAGCGCGGTGGCGACGCTCCAGCCGGGTTTCTGGGCCGGAGGCTCGACGCGCAGCGTATGCGGCAAATGTTCATGTCCAGCCGCCGCCAGGAGCACGCTGGACGGATTGAAAAAGGCGCGCGAGGCGTCCAGGAATGCAGTGCGCACCGAAGCATCACGCGCATACACCGTCCAGCGTAGAAGCAAAGAACCCTTGCAAGGTGCAGCACGCCAGCGGTTCTTTGCCAGTTTGCGCAGCGCCACCGGCCTGCCCTTGCAAATTGCCTCGACGCGCAGTACATGCCGGGCGAACTCCCGTACCAGGTAGCTCCCGGCAATCCACACCGGGAGCCAGACGAGTTGGCCATCAGGATCGGGATTGGCGAGTTCGAGCTCCACGGCGAACAGATGGGCATGCTGCGCATCCATGCGTATCGTGTAGGCGGGGCCAGTCCGCTGCGGCAGCGATGAGGACAGAGGTGGCCGGCTGGATCGCACATCGCGGGCCTTGTTGTGCGCACGGGCGGGTATGGTCATGTTCAAAGGAGCGCTGTTTCGGGGGCGGAATGGGGTGGCGGGACGCTGGGCTGATTGGGCTGGCTGCGCCGCGCCATTGCGCGACAAATTTGCCGAGGACTCATATGGGGCGCACCCTGTCCTGGAAAGGGCACGCTCCATGCTAATCTGCCAGCACCTAACAAAATACGACGAGGGAAACTGTGGAACGCGACGTGTTCAGCGAAATTGCCATCCATGCTGGCTCCGGTTCTCCTTCGCTCGTCTACCAGCCCCAGGTGCAATACCCTGGCGGCGAGATTGTCGGCCTCGAAGTGCTGTTTCGCTGGCGTGCCGATACGTCCCCCAAGCGCCATTCGCCGCTGACGTTCCTGCCGCGCCTGTCGCCGTCGCAGACCAGTGAATTGTTCTTCTGGGTGGTTGACGAGGCGGTGTCGGAGGCGAGGGTGCTGTCGAACTGGACGGGGTGGCGCGGCTACGTGTCCGTGAACATCGAGGCGGACCAGCTTGGCGATCCCGACCTGGTTCGCCGCATTGATCAGGTCCTGCAGCGCAACCAGTGGCCGGCAGGGCGGCTGATCATGGAGGTCACCGAACGCCGCCCGATACCGGTATTCCCGAGCGTGCTTCGCAACATCAACGCGCTGCACCAGGCGGGCATCCTGATTGCAATGGACGATTTCGGCGAAGGCTATGCCTCCTTCGAATACCTCAAGCGCTTGAGCCCTGCGCATATCAAGATTCCCGCGGGATTCACGACAGAGCTGAAGTCGGACCAGCGCAACCAGGAAATTGTGCGCTCGCTTGTCGCCCTGGCCCAGCGGCTGAACATCAAGGTCGTGGCGGAAGGCGTCGAATCGGCCGACAATGCCGAGGCTTTGCACAATCTCGGCTTGAGCGTGATGCAGGGCTACCTCTTCGGAGAACCCCGCGAACTGGAAGATTGGGCGCAGTTCCTCAAGCAAACCGGCAAGATCGCCACGGCCCCAGCCTAGGCCCTGGTCAGCGTGGAATTCAGCTCCGGCAAGCGGCCTGCAGCAGCGCGTCGAAACCTGGATAAGTGGCGGGCGTAATGGCCGTCTTGATCGTGGTCCCGCTTCGTGACCGGCCCTCTCGCAGCGCCGCCGTGAAAGCGGGCGCGTCGCGTACCCAACTGCTGCCAAGCAGCGTCACGCCTCGTGCGAACAACGCGTCGGGAAGGCATGCGGCGGTGGGTCCGATGAGAGCCAGTCGCCGTGCATTGCCACACACCTCGAGCATGGCGTCGAGCGTGTTGTTGAGGAGGATTGTGCCGGTCGACACCACCTTGTTGCACGTTCGCAGCGCGTTGCGGTCCGTGGTTACGCTGTAGCCCGGGTGAGCGCCCGCGAGTTCCGGCCTCAGTTCGACGACTGTAATCTTCGCGCCCCGATCCAGAATGGGCGGCAGCAGCGATGTGAACAGGCCGATCATGCCGATGGCGTCGCCAGGCTGCGGATCGAGTTCGCCGATCGAGTCCGTGCTTGCAGGTGGGCAATATCCGGCGCGCTGGTAAAGGCTGCAAGTGAGGGCGTTGGCTGCCGCGAAACCGAGGGCACGAGCCATCGCGTCGCCGTGCCCGTAGCCTTGCGCCAAGGCAAGGGCATCGGCGCCGACCAGCCCCGGCGCGCCTGCCTGTGCGTGCAGGCGCGCAAGCACGCCATCGAACAGCGCATAGGACATGCCCAGTGCTCCGTCCTCGAGTTCCACCGCACAGAACTCGCCACGGTTGTCCGGCCCCTGTGCAGGCGCGGGCTGTGGAGGCAGGTGCAACGCGCGCACACGCGGCACTTTCACGGCCTGTGCGAAGCGTCCAAGCTGTTGGAGATAGGCGTGGGCGAAGGTCGTCATGCGTGTCGTTGCGGGCTCAATGCCGGCCTTGCGGCTCACACACGGCGCGCGAGGCGGCATCCCCGGGCACTGTGGCGCTCGCATTTTCCGCACTGCGCAACGCGGCTGGAAAGTACATCGCGGTCAGGCGCTGCGAATGGACCGGAGCATCGGCATTGCGGCCACCGAGCCGACGCCAGTCCCGTACCCAATGGATGGCATCTGCGATTTCAAGAAAGCCGATAGTCTCGCGGTCGCCCACGAGCACGCCCTGCACCCGAAGCCCCTGCTCGGCCTTGATGGCGCGCAACCGGCTGACCACAGCCGATGTGGCGCCGAATTCGCCGTCGCTTGCGATCAGCAAGTCGGCCTGCCGCCACTGTTGCTGCGTGAGCCGATCCATTGCGCGCTCCAGGGGGCCGCTGATCTCGGTGCCACCATGGAAGGCCTGGCTGAGAATGCTTGTCAGCCGCGCGATGCCGTTGACGTCAAAGCCCAATTCGCATTCCCGGATCTCATCCGGGCCCCCGAAGGCAAACACATGGCAAGCGCGGCCCTGCGCGTGCGCAGTGCGCATGGCCTCAAGCACAACGGCCTTCGCCACGGCCTCGGCTCCGCCTTGCATTGAACCCGAGGTGTCCACGCAAACGAGGATGGGACCCATGGCCAGGCGCGGCGCGCGAGATGGTTGACGGCTTGGGCGTCGCGCTCGCTTGGTGTGATCCGTCTCGACGGCGATGCGTCCGGCATCTTCGAAGGTCAGGAGTGTGCGTTCGGCGCGGCGGGCGTGCCAGACGAGGCGAAGCAGGGGGTGATTGAGCAGCATGGCTTCGGCGGGCAGCATGCGCGCGATGCGGTCCGAAGGCTGGACTCCGACGGTTTCGCCGGGCATGTCGGGGACTGGTACCTGGGGGCGGGTTGCGTCCGCCACATCCACGGCCTCCGCGTTGGCAACGGCGGTCTGCGGAAGCGCGTCGGGCTCGCCAGTCGGGCATGCGCGCCCGAGCCGGCGGATCAAGGCGGCGAGTTCGGGCGCGCGATCCAGCAAACGGCGGATGCGCAGTACGTCCTGCCAGCCCGCACTGCGCAGCACACCGTGCAGCGCATCCCACTGCATGGTCTTGTCGCCGTCGGGCCACAGACCCAGTACGTCAATCAACTCGTTGATCTCGCCGCAGCGCTGGCTCCAGTCCGCATGGAACGCCACGATGGCCATCGCAACTGCCGCCTCTTCGCTCGCGCCGCGGTCGCGGTAGTCCACGATGAGGTCGAGCTGAACGAGCGCGCTCATCAGCACGGCTTGGGCCAGTTCGGGCTGATTCGTGCACAGGCGTGGGAGCTCCAGTGATTGCATCGCATCGAGCAGCGCGCGGGCAATGGTCGGAGCAGGCCATGTCAGCGATGCGGCATCGGTCCCAACCCCGGCGATCAGCGCTTGCCGAAGCGTCGCCAGGCTACCCAGTCGTGGCTCGATGTGGCCCAGCGCGTTGCTGAGTGCACCGAGCCACATCGGACGTGGCAGCGCGTCCATTGCGGCAAGACGCTGCTCGGCGCTGGCGAACAGCATGGGGCGGGGGGCGACCGGGCTGCTCATAGGCCAGGCGTTCGCTGCGGCCTTCAGGCGTCCACGAGGGGCTCGTGTTGCACAGGCGCAGGCTCCTCGTCTTCCGCCCCGCCGAGTGGGAGGCGGGGAAGGGCAGCAAAGCCGGCACGGGCCTGCAATGCGCGCGCGCGCAACTGTGCAATGATCGCCCCGGTGGCTTGCAGGTTGGTCTGCGCAGCCTGCAGTTGCTCGGCATCCAGCCACAGCGCGGTGCGGCCGTAGGTCTCCAGGTCGCGCTGCACGCACGCCAGCTCCTGGGCATAGCCGTCGATGCGCCATACGAGTTCATCGAGCTGACGGGTGCGAGCCGAGATATGCAGGGGCCCATAGCGGCGTCGGCGGCTGGCCGTCATGCGCGGGGCCGCAGCACCACCCTTGGCGTCTCCGACTTCCGCCGCCAGTTCGGCGGACGAAAAGCGAAGCCGTCCGGTTTCGTCATAATCAAGATCATTCGCCTGTTGCTCGACCAGCAGTTGGGCTTCGAACGCCTGCACGATGCGTATGAGCCGCGGTGGCGACCAGGCGTCATGCACGCCAAGGCGAGCCTGCAGCCACTGCAGCACGCGCGCCTGGCCGATGGAGTCGGGTGCGGTGCACCAGGGCAAAAGAAGCAGGTCCCAGACAGCCACGGCGGGCCGGCCTTCCGAGGCAGCCACGATGCGCAGAAGCCAAACGATCTTGACCCAGCGGCGGTCCGACACCGTTACACCCTCCTGAGCGAGGTTTGCGTGCAAGGCGGCAAGGACCTGCGTGACGTCTTCGGGCAGCGCAACGCTTGAGGCGGCGCGCTGCAGTGCAGTGATCTCGCGGGCGCTCACGCGAAGCTCCAATGGGGGATCGTGCCAAGTCGTTGCCGGGTCGAGTTGCAGCAGACTCACGAAGCCCTCGGCGCTGACGGGCTGGACCTGCAGGCGCATGAGAAAACGGTCGAAAAATGCTTCGGCCACTTCATCTTCAGGCACCGAATTGGTGGCGCCAATGACGCTGATCAGCGGGCAGCGCTGGCGGCCCGCGCCATTGTCGAACTCACGCTCATTGAGCAGTGTCAGCAGAGCGTTGAGGATGGCACTGTTGGCCTTGAAGACTTCGTCGATGAAGGCGATATGTGCTTCGGGAAGAAAGCCGGCGGTGTGGCGTTCGTAACGATCCTGCTCGAGCGCGCGGATGGACAGCGGGCCAAACAGTTCCTCCGGCACGGAAAAGCGGGTGAGCAGCCGCTCAAAGTACCGCGCACCACGGAAGAGCAAATGCAAGCGACGCGCCAACTCGCTTTTGGCGGTGCCGGGCGGACCGATGAGCAAAGCGTGCTCACCGGCAAGCGCGGCCAGCAGGCAAAGCCGGCCGACACGTCCGCGCTCCACCAGACCGGCATCGAGCGCAGGTAGAAGCACGGTCAGGGACTGCCGAAGATCGGCTACGCAATCTTCATGCTGGTACGGCGCTGAAGTGGATGGGTCCACGGTAAATCCGCATGGCGGAATGTTTATGCGCCAATCGTATCAGCGCCCCGTGGTCCCTTCCGTCGAGCGACCCACAACACTCATCGATACCGTGTGCGCTCAACCCAAATGCTTGGCGAAAAAGGCAAGGCTGCGCTCCAGGGCGAGCTTGGCACTCGGCGCGTCAAAGCTGGCACGGGCGTCGCAGTTGAAGCCATGGTCGGCGTCGTAGACGTAGAACTCAGCTTCGGGGTTGGCGCGGCGCACGGCTTCGCGGTCAGCTTCGCTGATATGCGCGTCCTTCAAGCCATAATGGAACAGCAATGGAGCGCGCGCCTTCTCGCCAATGAGCTGCGCGTTGCGCCCGCCGTAATAGCTCACAGCGGGAAGACCAAGGCGTGTGGCTGACAAGTAAGCCACGCTGCCCCCCAGCAATAGCCGACGACGCCCACTTTGCCGGCGCTGGCGATGGCCTTCGCCGCCGCATCCACGCTCGCCACCGCACGGTCGAAGCCAAGCGCGCTGACAAGCTCCATGCCTTTTTGCATGCCGGCTTGGTCATAGCCCAGTTCCACGCCCTTTTCGATCGGATCAAACACTGCCGGGGCGATGGCGGTGTAGCCAGCCTGCGCGTATTTATCAGCCACGCTGCGAATGTGCGCGTTGACACCGAAGATTTCCTGCATCACAACGATACCGCCTTTGGGCTTTCCGGCGGGTTCGGCCAGATAGGCGCTCAAACGTTGTCCATCCGTGGTGTGAAGTTCAATGGTCTTGCCCATATCGAGAGATCTCCGTCATGTTGACGCCCGCACGGCGCGGGACCAGGTCGGGTATTTTGGCGGTCTTCGCGAATGTGTGCAGATGTCACGCATCAAGGCCTCGCACCCAGCACGTCTTGCGCACAGTCCAGAGCCTTGCGCGTGTAAACGTCACCGAACAGCAAAGCGTGATTGAGCAGGTGGTAGAGCTGGTACAGCGACCGGCGCCGCGCGTACCCCGGGTGTAACGGGTAACGTGCGCGGTAGGCGGCCCAAAAGCCCGAAGGCGGGCTGCCGAACAGTTCCACCATCGCGAGTTCAGCCTCGGCATCAGAGTGACTGACAGCGGGATCGAAGATGACGGGGGCGCCTGCAGCATCCGTTGCCCAGTTACCGCTCCAGAGGTCGCCATGAATCAGACTGGGGCGTGGCGTATGGCCATCGGCGAACAAAGCGGGCAAGGCGTCGCACACAGCATCCACAGCACTCAGCAGAGCCGGGCACGCAGCGCGCGACATGAGCCGTTGGCGCATCGCATCAAGGCGCATGTCGCGCCAAAAGGCGATCCAGCAGCTGACATGGTCGCTGTGCGTCCAACCATTGACCTGCACGGTGGCGCCAAGAAAATTTGCTTCGCCCCAGCCGAAGCGGTCTTGGGGTTGCGCGTGCATGGTCGCCAGTTGCTCGCCAAATCGCGCGCTGCACGCGGCGTCGGCGGGCCGCAGATCGAGCCACTCCAGCGCCAGTAGCGAACCTCCAGACGGCAGATCTGCGAGCGCCGCAATCGTCGGCGTGCGGATGCTCCCATTGGCGGCAAGAGCGCGCAGGCCGACGGCCTCGGCGTGGAGCATCGCGGCGCGGTCTTCGGGTGCGGTTTTGAGAAATAGTCGAAGACCTGCCTGATCGCGCGCCAGCCAGGTTTCGCAAAAGCTGCCGGAGCGCAGCGGGCGTAGGGTCCAAGCCCCGCCGAATGCGGCGCGCAACGCGTCGCAAATGGCCTCAGTGGTCATGCCGTGGCGTGTTGGTGCAGCAAACGCTCCAGGTAGCGTCCCGTGAGTGATGCCGGCTCCACCGCCAGCTGCTCGGGCGTTCCTGCGGCCACCATGCGGCCGCCGCCGGAGCCACCTTCAGGACCGAGATCGATAACCCAGTCGGCGCAGGCAATCATGTCCAGGTTGTGCTCGATCACCACGATGGTGTTACCGGCATCGCGCAGCCGCAGCAGCACCTTGAGCAGCAGGTCAATGTCAGCAAAGTGCAGGCCGGTGGTGGGCTCGTCGAGGATGTACAGGGTACGACCCGTATCGCGGCGTGAAAGCTCCAATGCAAGTTTGACGCGCTGCGCCTCCCCGCCAGACAGCGTCGTGGCGCTCTGCCCCAGACGGATATAGCCCAAACCCACTTCCTGCAGGGTTTGCAGCTTGCGCGCGATGGCAGGCACCGCTCCGAACTGCTCCAAAGCCTGATCCACGGTGAGGTCGAGGACCTGCGCGATGTTCAGCCCGTGCCAGGTCACGTCCAACGTTTCGCGGTTGTAGCGCTTGCCTTGGCAGACGTCGCAAGGCACATAGAGATCAGGCAAGAAGTGCATCTCCACCTTCACCAGGCCATCGCCCTGGCACGCCTCGCAGCGCCCGCCCTTGACGTTGAAGGAAAAGCGCCCAGCGTCATATCCGCGCTCGCGCGCCAAATTCGTTTGCGAAAACAGCTCACGCAGTGGCGTGAACAGGCCAGTGTAGGTCGCGGGGTTGCTGCGCGGGGTGCGGCCCAAGGGCGACTGGTCGACGGCGATGACCTTGTCGAGTCGCTCCAGTCCGTGCAGCGCCTCGAACGGTGCCGGCTCGGTATGTGCGCCGTTGAGTGCCGCCGCGCAGGCGGCATAAAGGGTGTCGTTCACGAGCGTGGATTTGCCCGAGCCGGACACTCCGGTCACGCAGGTGAACAGACCCAGGGGTATGCGTGCCGTGACGTCCTGCAGATTGTTCCCCCGTGCGCCCGCCAGCTCCAACCAGCGTTCGCCGGGGCGTTGCCGCACGCCGCCGGGCTCGATGCGCTTGCGTCCCGATAGATACGCGCCCGTCAGCGAGGCGGCATCATTCGTGATGTGCGCAGGCGTGCCTTGTGAGACCACGCGGCCGCCGAGAACACCAGCCCCAGGGCCCATGTCGACGACGTGATCTGCGGCGCGGATCATGTCCTCGTCGTGTTCGACCACCAGCACACTGTTGCCCAGATCGCGAAGTCGCTTGAGCATGGCGATGAGGCGTTCATTGTCCCGCTGGTGCAAGCCAATGCTGGGTTCATCAAGCACGTACATCACGCCGGTCAGGCCCGAGCCGATCTGCGAGGCAAGGCGAATGCGCTGCGCCTCCCCGCCAGACAGTGTGTCGGCGCTGCGCTCCAAGGTCAGGTAGCTCAGGCCCACGTCATTCAGAAAACGCAACCGGGTCGCGATTTCGCGTTTGAGGCGTGCGGCGATCTCCGCCTTGGCCCCTTCGAGTTGCAGCGCGTCGAACCAGCCCTGAGCCTGCGCGAGCGTCACACGGCCGAGCTCCGGCAGGGTCATGCCGCCGACCTGGACGAGCCGAGCCTCGCGCCTAAGCCGGCTGCCGGCGCAGTCATGGCAGACATGCACACTGCGCAGGCGGGCGAGTTCCTCGCGCACGGCTGCGGTTTCCGTCTCGCGCCAGCGCCGCTCCAGGTTGGGAAGCACTCCTTCGAAGGGGTGTCGGCGGGTAATGGCCTTGCCTTTGGGGTCCAGGCTGGTGAAAGGGATCTGCGCGGCACCCGTTCCATACAGCAGGCGCTGGCGTGCCTCCTCCGGCAGCGTCTCGAAAGGCGTCGTCAAGTCGAAACCGTCGTGTGCAGCGACGGCCTGCAGTTGCTCGAAATAAAAGCGGTTGCGCTTGTCCCATCCGCGGATGGCGCCACTGGCCACACTGAGCTCGGGATGCGCGACCACAAGGTTCGGGTCGAACACGTCCACATGGCCGAGACCGTCACACGTTGGGCAGGCGCCCGCCGGATTATTGAAGGAGAACAGACGGGGTTCCAGATCCGGCAGTGCAGTGCTGCAGATGGGGCACGCGAAGCGACTGTTGAAGCTCTGCTCGGTGCCCGTATCCAGATCCAGGGCAAGGGCTCGACCGTCGCTCAGGCGCAGCGCTGCCTCCAGGCTTTCGGCCAGGCGCTGACGAATATCGCCACCGATTTTCACGCGGTCGACCACCACCGCCACGTCATGGCGGCTGCCATCGTCAAGTGCGGGAAGGCTCTCGGCCTCGTAGATCGCGCCGTCGACACGAAAGCGCACATACCCCTGCGCCCTCAACGCGCCAAGCAGCTCGGCGTGGCCGCCCTTGCGTGAGTCCACGACCGGAGCGAGCAGCGCAAGCTTCTGCCCCGGCGGGCGCGACAGCAGTGCGTCCACCATCTGCGACACGGTCTGTGACAGCAACGCCTGATCCGGGTGGTTGGGGCAGTGCGGAATGCCAGCTCGCGCCCAAAGAAGGCGCACGTAGTCGTAGACCTCGGTGACCGTGCCGACAGTGGATCGTGGATTGTGGCTGGCTGACTTCTGTTCGATGGAGATTGCCGGCGCCAAACCTTCGATCACGTCCACGTCAGGTTTCTCCATGCGCTGGAGGAATTGTCGTGCATAGGCTGAAAGGCTCTCCACGTAGCGTCGCTGGCCCTCGGCATAAAGGGTGTCGAACGCCAGCGACGATTTGCCCGAACCGGACAACCCGGTGATGACCACCAGCTGGTTTCGCGGAATGTCCAGCGAAATGTTCTTCAGATTGTGCGTGCGTGCGCCGCGCACACGGATCGTGCCGGTCTGGGATGCGGTGCTCTCGAGCTCCGCGGTCTTCTCCGGGTTTGGCAGCGCTTGGCGGCCGGGTTCGGTGTCGATCGTGGCGAAGCGGTTTTGGGCGTTCATGGCGGCAATTCAGTGCAACACATAACTATAGGCGCGCAAGCACTGTCGCGCAGTCGGTCGAGCCGCAACATTCGATCGCGCGCAAATGAAAGGTCTGCAAAGTCCTGCGCGGCAACCCGCTGGAATGTTTGACCTGGATGGGCGACGGGTCCGGTCCCTGAGTGCGGGGAAAGAACGCGCGGATGCCACGGGTATCCTTCGGGGCGTGTGCATGGGTTTGGTGATGCTGTATATCTGACCAATATTGAGGGGTGGGAGAGGCCCGGGCCGCACCGTGAAGTGCGTGGTGCAGCCGTGCCGCCAGCGGCTGGAAATCACCAAAGCTCCTGCGCGCATAGGGCCAGCGGCGCACGGCGCCGGGCCAAGGGCAGGATAATGTCACGGCCAAGCCTTTGCGTAATGTCAAGGCCAAGGCTCTGCGGTCGGGAAAGATTCAGCGAGAATTCGCGTTGGCCCTTGGCACCGAAGCAACGGGCACGGGTCACACAGTCGTCTTGCGCGGGCCGGCTTGAACTTCGATCACGACGCGGCGCCGACCAGCGAGAGGTAGCCCTGCCCCGCGGCTTCTGCAGGATTGTTCGCATTTTTCATCTTCATCCCATGTCCGATACCACGAGCAGCAACGCAGCCCCACCAGAAGCGTCTTCCGGCATGACAGCACTGGAACGCCGCGCCAGCATGACTCTGGCATCCATCTATGGCCTGCGCATGCTCGGGCTGTTCCTGATCTTGCCCGTCTTTGCCGTGTACGCCGAGCACCTGCCTCTTGGGCACAACAAGACACTGGTGGGCTTGGCGCTGGGCATTTACGGATTGGGCCAGGCGTTGCTGCAGATCCCCCTCGGCGCGGCCAGCGACCACTATGGGCGCAAGCCTGTCATGATCTTCGGCCTGACCCTGTTTGCGCTGGGCTCCTTTCTGGCGGGGTCCAGCGATAACCTTTACCTCATCATCGCGGGCCGGGCGGTCCAGGGCACCGGGGCGATCTCCGCGGCGATCTCCGCCATGATTGCCGATGCTACGCGCGAGGAGCACCGCACCAAGGCAATGGCCATGGTGGGCATGACCATTGGGCTGAGCTTCATCATTTCCCTCGTGGCCGGCCCCGCGCTTTACAACCTCATCAGCGTTCCTGGCATGTTCATCCTCACCGGCGTGATGGCGCTCGCAGCAATCGCAGTGATCATCTGGGTGGTGCCCAATGTGCCCATGGTCACGCATTCGGAGGAACTCCAGGGCCACTGGGCGCGTGCGGTGTTCACGAGGCCACTCATCAAGCTGGATTTTTCGATCTTTGTTGTCAATTTTCTCCAAATCAGCATGTTCGTGGTCGTGCCGCTGGCGCTGGTGAAATACGCCGGCATTCCGCTTTTGCACCACTGGATGGTTTACTTGCCGGTGGCGGTGCTGTCTTTCGCGCTGGCCATACCCGGCATCATCTGGGCCGAAAAACACGGCCATATGAAGGCGGTGTTCGTCGGTGCCGTGGCGCTGCTCGTGCTGACCATGCTTGGCTTCGCTGCTGGGTACACCAGCGCGTTGGGCTTGATCGCGGCGTTATTTTTCTTCTTCGTCGGATTCAATGTGATGGAGGCCCTCCTGCCATCGCTTGTGTCGCGCACGGCGCCGCCCAGCCGCAAGGGTCTGGCCCTGGGAATCTACAACACCGGCCAATCGCTCGGCCTGTTTGCGGGTGGTGCGGTCGGCGGATTGCTGGCCCAGCACTTCACCAAGGAGGCGGTGTTTCTGGCAGCGGCCACGTTGGCTGGGCTGTGGCTTCTGGTGGCGCTCACCATCAAGCCGCCGGCGAAGCGGCGCCAGGCGCAGGCGCACACAGCTCAAACGCGGCAGCGCCACGCCCGCGCGGGTTGAGTTCTTTCGCAGTTGCGGGTGGCGCCACCGAATTGGCGCGCTATCCTTGCTTTTGTTGTGGCTGCGTGCTTACACCGCGCGGCTAATACGCTCTGTTGCTCGGGCTTTCATCAATTTTGATCTGCTTGCAGGAATCTCCATGGCCTCCGTAAATAAAGTCATCCTTATCGGCAATCTCGGGCGTGACCCTGAGGTGCGTTACGCCCCCTCAGGGGCGGCCGTGTGCAACGTCTCCATTGCCACGACCCGTCAGTGGAAAGACAAAGCGGGCGAGAAGAAGGAAGAAACAGAGTGGCATCGCGTCGTCTTCTACGACCGTCTGGCCGAGATCGCAGGGGAGTACCTGAAGAAGGGCCGCCCGGTGTACGTGGAAGGACGACTCAAGTATGGCAAGTACACCGATAAGGACGGCGTCGAACGCTATACCACTGACATCGTCGCCACAGAGATGCAATTGCTGGGCGGTCGCGAAGGCGGTGGCGGTGGCGGTGACGAGGAGAGCTACACCCGCAGCCGTGAGGGCGCACCCACACGCGCCCCATCTGCGGCCCGACCCGCATCCCCCGCACCCAAGGCCGCCGGAAATTTCGACGACATGGATGACGACATCCCCTTTTAGCGAGCACTGATTTTCAAGTGTTGAGCAAGACCCACGGAAGCACCGATCGGTGCGCGTAAATGAAAACCCTGCCTCATGGCAGGGTTTTGTGTTGTTTGGGGCTGCGTTTCATCGCTTCGCGGCGGAAGGACAGCCTCGCGCAGTGAGGGACAACCTTCGACGCAGGGGCCGGAGATACAGCCCATGGCGAACGTGCCTTGGCAGGACCTCCTCGGCTGCGGGCCAACCGGGCCCGCGGAACACGGCGCAGCCTCGGCCCCCTTCCGGGCATGGGCCCCCGAGTGGAGGCACTACTCGAGCATCACGTGCGCGGCCTTCTGCAGCGACAGCTGCTGGTGATCGCCCCGCGTTGGCCTGGATAACCGCGCAAACGCGATGATTGCGTCGTGACCAAGGACGACGCGCACATTGGTGCCCTGCGCCAATTTCGGATCCTCGACGAGTTGGACGATTTCTGGCAGATCGTGATTGACGGCGCGCGCCGCCTCGAGCATGCCGGGCCGGTAGCGAATCTCGGTAACCGGTTGCGTGTACGGCTTGAGATTGGTCAATCGGGCCATGGGCGCATTCGCATGTTTGTGCAAGTAGCGCGCAACACGGTACGCCATGCCCGTCACGCCATTGCCGTTGCTGACCTCCAGCCCCACAATCGGCTGGGACGCCGCAACCGGGACGGTGTGTGTGGGCTCGGGCATCGCAGCAAGCGCTTGACCTGCCGCGTGCTTCCAGCGCAACTCGAAAATGTTCGGGGACACCTTGATCAGGGCCATCGAGTCCTGTGCAGCGCCCGCTTGCAGAACCGAAATGCGTGCAGCTGGTGGTGTGGCGAGTGCCATTTGTCCCGCTGCGACCGGAGCCTTCGCTGCGGTCACCGCGGGCGGGGCTCCGGTCGCTGCCACGGGGCTCGGTCCCGGCCCTTCGCCATGCGGTGACGCGGCCCCCGCATCAGACGTCGGGGGAGCAGCAGAGGGCGTGCCATTCGGTGGCGCCGAAGCCGCAGCCAGCCGGGCTTTTACCGTCCGCAGGTTGACTTGCGCGCGCGCATCCCGGGGGTCGAGTTCTCGGGCAAACTCAAAATTCTGGCGCGCCATCGCCAGATCCCCCCGCAGCAGTTCGACGTACCCGAGGTTGTTGTAGAGATAGGCCGAGCGGGGTGAAACGACGAGCGCTTGCCGGATCAGCCTTTCCGCCGCGCCGTAATGGCCCTGTCGCGCCTGCATGACCGCTAGCGCATTGCAAATCTCGACATGCCGGCGCAACTGCCGGACATAGTCCGCGTTGCCGGGGTCCGAAGACGTCGCAATCGTGCCCTCGGCCTGCCTTGCGGTGACTTCCGGCGTTCCGAGTTGGCTGGTTTGGGGGTGCATGGCCGCACAGCCTCCGAGCAAACCACCGGCGGCGATGCCGAAAATCCATGGACGAATGGTCAACATGGCGGTGTCCTTTTCACTGACCATGCAGGATCGGCAGCAGAATCCGGTCGATCTGGATCACCGCCGGGCCGAGGAGCACCAACAGCATGGAGGGGAAGATAAAAAAGACCAGGGGAAACAGCAGCTTGAGCGGGATCTTGGCTGCGGTCTCTTCCGCAGCGAGTTGGCGCTTGGTTCGCAGCTCTTCCGAGAGCACGCGAAGGGAGTCGCCAATGCTGGTGCCAAACCGGTCCGCCTGGATCAGCATGGTTGCGAAGGTATCGAGCGAATCGACACCGGTGCGCAAGGCCAGATTGCGCAGCGCCGACTCCCGGCTGCCCCCGGCCTGAATCTCCAGGTTGACCAGATGCAGCTCCTGCGCGAGCGGTACACATTTGTGCTTTATCTCATCTGCCACTTTGGCCAGTGCCGCGTCCAGACCCAGTCCCGCCTCCACACAAACCAGCATCAGATCGGTGGCATCGGGGAAGTTCTCGAAAATCGTGCGCTGGCGGTGCAACACCATCCGGTGCAGCACGTAGTTGGGCAGGTAGTAGCCAAGCGTGGCCACGCAAAGCAGAATGAACAGCAGGGCTGGGGGCGAGAAAGTGCGCCCGCTGATTTCCAGGTACACGTACGCAAGCGCTGGCAAGGCCAGGGCCAGAATCGTCTTGGCACCAAAGTAAAGGGCGATCGGCCCGTCGCCGCGCACACCTGCATGCAGGAAGCGCCGGCGTAACGGGGAGGTCTCCCACCCGCCCTTGGGCAAGGAGAGCTTGGCGAAGGGGCCCGTCAGCTTGGCGATGGTCACCATCCATTCGTCACCGGTCGGGGCCGTGCCGTAGGGGCTGGCACCCGTGACTTCGGCGATCCGTTTTTGCGTGCGGGTCGGCGAGAACTGCAGGAAAACCGCATAGGTCAGCGCGGCGACCGCACCAAAAATCAGCACGGCGTAAAGCAGGGTGACGTCAGACATGGAAGCCTCCTGAGGCGCTCAGACATGAATCCGGATGATCTTGCGCATCCACAAGATGCCGAGAAACATCAAGACCAGGGCCGTGCCGATCAGTTTGTGGCCGATCGGATCGGTCCACAGCACGGCCATGAATTTCGGGTTGATCAGGTACAGAACCCCACCAAGGAAAAAGGGCAGCAGGCTGAGGATCCACCCGGATAGCCGGCCCTCGGCCGAGAGCACACGGATCTTGCCCAGCAGCTTCAGTCGTGCGCGGATCAGGGTGCTGAGATTGCCCAGCACCTCGGTCAGGTTGCCGCCGGTTTCGCGCTGGATGAGTACCGCGACGACGAAGTAGCGCAGATCGGTGCTGGGGATGCGCGTACCAAGATTGAGCAGTGCCTGCTGGACCGAGACACCAAAATTCACCTCGTCGTGGGTGATGCGCAGTTCGGTGCCAATCGGATCGGCCATCTCCTCGCCCGCCATCTTCAAGCCGCTGGGGAAAGCATGGCCTGCGCGCAAGGCACGACCGATGAGGTCCAGCGCGTCGGGCAGTTGCTCCTCGAACTTGTGCAACCGCTGCAGCCGCTTGCGCACGACGTATGCCCAGGGCATGCAGCCGGCCCCCAGTCCTCCCAGCAGCGCAAGCTCCAGCGGTACGGCTGGAACCAGGGCGATGAGCAACGCGGCACCCAGGCCGCACAAGAACGACATCAGTGCGAAACCACCCACGGACCAGCCAAGGCCCGACTGCACCAGAAATCGATCGAAGCGCTGGATTCGCGGCACGCGCAGCAACCACTGGTCCATCATGGGGATGCGGCTGAGCATGCGCTGGCGAAGCAGCGAGGCCTCGGCGACGTAACCCCCAGCTGACAGAGCCTGCAACCGGCGGCTGATGCGCTTGGCTTCCGGGCCGCGGTAGGCGCTCCACAGCAGGTAAAGGCCTTCAATCAGCAGCACCATGGCGATGAAGGCCACCACGGCGAAGGTGTAGAAGACGTTTGCCTCAAGACCGTTCACCAAGCGCATCATGGCGGGCTCCTCAGGATTCAGGCGTAGATCCGCGACGCGTCGAATACCGCGTCGTCGAGCATCACCCCATGATTGCGCAGGCGATCGATGAATTTGGGGCGGATTCCGGTTGCGGCAAATTGCCCCTGCACGCTGCCGTCCGGGCCCACACCGCTTTGGCGGAACGACCAGATTTCCTGCATGGTGATGGTGTCGCCTTCCATGCCGGTGATTTCCTGCATGCTCACGAGTTTGCGCTTGCCGTCGGTCAGCCGTGCAATTTGCAGGATCACCGTGATGGCCGAGCTGATCTGCTGACGCGCAGCCTTGGGCGGAAGGTTGAAGCCCGCCATGCTCACCATGTTTTCCAGTCGCGACAGCGAATCGCGCGGGGTGTTGGCGTGAATGGTGGCCATTGAGCCCTCGTGCCCGGTGTTCATCGCCTGCAGCATGTCCATGGCTTCGGCACCGCGCACCTCCCCCAGGATGATGCGGTCCGGACGCATGCGCAGGGCGTTGCGCACCAAGGCACGTTGCGTGACCTCGCCCCGGCCTTCGATGTTGGGGGGCCGCGTTTCCAGACGGACCACGTGGGGCTGCTGCAGCTGCAACTCAGCTGCATCTTCGATGGTCACAATGCGCTCGGTAACCGGGATGAACCCTGAGATGATGTTGAGCAGGGTTGTCTTGCCGCCGCCAGTGCCACCGGAAATGAGGATATTCACCTTGGCCCGGGCCAGACCTTCAAGGATGCGTGCCATCTCCGGTGTGAGGGTCTTGTTCGTCACCACGTCGGCCATGGTGAGCGGCACCACCGAGAAACGGCGGATCGACAGCAGCGGCCCGTCCACTGAAACGGGCGGAATCACCGCGTTCACGCGCGATCCGTCGGGTAAGCGGGCGTCAACCATGGGGCTGGACTCGTCGATGCGGCGTCCCACCCGCGAGACGATCTTGTCGATGATGCGCATCAGGTGCGCCTCGTCAGAGAATCGCACGTCGGTGAGCTGGAGCTGGCCGCGTCGCTCGACGAACACCCGTGCATGGGTGTTCACCAGAATGTCGGAAATCGTCGGATCGGCCAGCAGCGGCTCCAGGGGCCCAAGCCCCAGCATCTCATGCTGGATGTCGCGCACCAGGCTGCGGCGCTCGACGTCGTTGATCACCAGGGGCTCCTCGGCAAGAAGCCGTTCCACGAGGATGCCGATCTCGTTGGACAACTGCTCGGGCGCCATGCTTTCCATGGCCGCCAGATCCAGGCGCTCGAGCAGGCGCTGGTGGATGCGGGTCTTCACCTCCTGGTGTTCGGCGGCGGCCGCCGGCTCCCGCCGGTGAATCACCTGCACGGTGGCGGAATCCTGGCTGATGCTCTCGAGACGGTCTCGCAGCGACATGATGATTCTCCCGATGGTTCAGGCCTTTTGCTCGCGGCGCTTCAGCCGGCTGAACCAGCTGCCCTGCGGGTCGGCGGGAAGCAGGCCCTGCACAAATTCCTGCAGGGCCTTGGTTACGGGGTTGTTGCGCGCCACGTCCAGCATGGGCTGCCCGTGGTTGACCGAAGCCGCCACGGCCGCGTAGCTGTTGGGAATCAGAAACGGTCGATCGCAGCCCAGAACGCGTTCAACGTCGTCCAGCGTGATCTCGCTTCCGCGCTCGTAGCGGTTGACAATCATGTGAATCTTCTCCTTGGCGTAACCCAGGGAGCGGAATACGGTGAGCAAACGGTGCGCGTCGCGCAGGAACGGCAGCGTCATCTGCATGACGGGGAACACGCGACGGGCTCGATCCAGCGCCTTGATCGTCACCGCGTCGAGCGAACGCCCGATGTCGATCATGACAAAGTCATATTGCGCCACGGCCAGGTTCAGCAGCGCATCGACGTGTTCGGGGCGGACCTCCATGGCCTGACCAGGGTCTTCCGGGGCCGCCAGCACGCCGAACTGCGGGTTCACCTGCACGAGGCTGGCCGCGAGGAAGGACGCGTCCAGGCGGTGGATGTTGCGCGCCACGTCCGCCAACGTGGTCTTCGGACTGTGATCATGCACAAACAGCACGGCGTCGCCGAACTGCAAGTTGAGATCGATCAGGATGACCTTGCGGCCCTCGGAGGCCAGTTGGTGGGCCGCGTTGGCGGCGATGAACGTGGAGCCGCTGCCGCCCTTGCAGGGAATGAAGGCTAGGATTTCGCCCGAGCGCCGCCCGGGCAGCGCGCTACCGAGCTTCTGATCGGCGCGCCCGATGGCAGCCAGCAGGCTTTCGGCGTCCACGGGCGAGGCCAGAACCTCGCGCACCCCTGCGCGCATGGCGCGCAGCAGAAACTCGGGCGTGTGGTTGGCGCACAGCATGATGGCCATGAGCTGGGGCCGCAGCATCGTCACCGCCTCCAGTTCCGCGAGCTCGCCGGGGTCGCGGCACATGCAGTCGAGGATGACCAGATCGGGCTGCGCCTGATTGACGACACCACGCAGCTTGCTCATCCCGCCTTCGGCGAGGTGCAGCATCTGGGGCTGCTGTCCGGCGTCGCGTAGCAGCTGCCCGATGAGTTCAAGGCTGCTGGGGCTGGGCGAGATGACAGCGATGTTCAACATGGCGCGATGTCCGAATGCTCAGAAGCAAACCGGGTTTTCTTGCCCGGCACTGTTGATACTCTGCATGCTCTCGCGTGGCAGCGTGGTCGAGAAGGCCGGCACCGAAGGCATGAGAAAGCCCATGAAGGGACTGATGAAGGGGATCTGATAGCCGCTGATGGACACCGTCACGCTCGTGCAGCTGCTGGATGTGCAACCGGACGGGTTATAGACGACCGACAACTGGGCGCTCGTCAGGTTCTGATTGAGCAGCACGTTGCGCATGCCGGCAAGAATGCTGGGGTCGCCAACATCGCAGACCACCGCCATGCGCGCACCGAGCCGCGTGGCCTCGGCCGCAGCATTCCACTGGAACAGGATCCGGCCAAAGTCGATGATCGCCAGCAGCACCGTGAAGAACAGCACAGCGACGAGTGCGAACTCGACAATCGCGGAACCCGTCTGCCGCGCTGATATGGGCGGATGATCTCGAGTGGCGGGGCCGGTGCGCATGGCAAGACTCACGACTGGCGCATCACGGTGCTGATGGTGCCGAAGGTGAACGACGGCAGGCCGAAGTTCAGTCCGAAGGCCGTAAAACCGACGCCGGACTGGAAGATGTATCCCTGGATCTTCACGGCGACGAGATTGATGCCTCCAGTCAGTGTGTAGGGCGGATCGCCTGGGCATTGCGAGGCGTCGACGCTGTCGCAGATCTCTACCATTGCCGGCGCCAGACCCGGAGCGAGTGCCGGCCCGGAGCAGCCCGTGTTGCCATATACGGCCAAGCACAGCGCAATCGCCTTGGCGGCTGGGTCGCCCGGGGCCTGGGTCGAGAGGTATCGGCACGCGTCGCGCGTGGTCTTGGCCAGGGTGTCATATTGGAATAGCGCACGGCTGAACTCGGTAATGCCAAACAGGACCAGCAGCAGCAGGGGCAGCAGCAGTGCGAACTCCAACATTGCCACGCCGCGCTGCATACGGGAGAGAGGATGGCGCATCATGGTCATTGCACCAGCGTGGGAACCATCGGCCCGAAGCTGCCTCCCGGCAGGCCGGTCGTGGCGCATGGATTGCCAGGCGTGTTGGACAGCCCCTCGAACTCGACACTGGCAGCACCTGCTCCATTCTTGTCGGTGATCGGATTGAGCATCAAGACGCAGGCATAGCCCTGCACCGGGGTGGACTGCGGGTTGGAGCCCGTCAGCAGGGAACAGTCGATGATGGGGGCCACGGCGATGCGGCGGTTGCCGGCAAGCGGGCTTGGCAGCATGTTGGCGTAGTTGTTCCCGAGCCCCATGGGATTGGCGGATTGATAGGGCAGGCCCTGGGCCTGAGAGGTCACGAAGTTGGACGCCGTGGCCTTGTCTCCTGATGCATCGACGCACGTGGAGGCGTTGCCGCCATAGGCATTGAAGGCGCAAGGCCAGGTGAGGCTGTTGGCGCCGCTTGTGGATGAAGCCGTGTAGGTAATCCCGGTCTTGTCGGGCTGCGCGCTACTGGGCGTGAGGTTGCTGGTGTAGAGGCCAAAGCGCGTGTTCCAGTATTTGGACAGCGCCGTGAGCTGGCCCTGTTGGCCGACTAGCGTGCCGACCGGCGGCAGATTGCATTCACCCGTTCCTGCGAGCATGGCATAGAGCTCGTTCGCCCCGCCGCTCGGCGGCGTGAAATCAATCCAGTTGTAGCTGCCGGTGTTCGGCCCGCCCGGAGCATAGAGTCCCGTCAACCATTGGCCGACGGTGAGGCCGTAGTCATTGGATGCGCCTTGTGAATTGGGGCCCTGGCAAACGCCCAGCGGAATCGCGCAACTGGTCACCGATGGCGACAGTGTGGCCACTGCCATGGCGTTGACCGTCTGCGGGCCAAAACCGAGCAAACGCATGAAGTACATCACGATGCCGGTCTGTGGCAGACTGCACATCACGTACTGCGCGTTCGGACTGGCGCCGCCGGCGATGGTCTGGTAGACGGAATCCGACCCCCCGGAGCCGCTCAGCACTGTGCTGAAGCTGATGTTGCCAGGCCCCAGCGCAGCATTCGTGGATTGCAGGTCGACCAGATTGCGGTTGCCCACTGCAATGCCGGCAGCCTCGGCATTCTGCAGGAATGTCCCCGGGCAGGTACCGCCGACGGCTGAGGCGCTACAGGTGAGCTCGCGCGCTGCGGCCAGAGCGCAGGCGTCGGTGGCGTTCTGCAACTCGGTCTTGATGATGAACATGCGACCAAGGTCGACGATGAGCCCGAGAAATCCCAGCATCACCACGAGCGCCAGCGCCACCATGACGATGATGGCGCCTTGCTGGGGCGCTCGCCGCACACGTGGCCGTTTCATGGCATTCGCCTCGATCGCGGGTGGTGCAAGGGGTTCACTGACCCCCGCTACTGCTGCCGCCGGCGATCGTGCCCCCGATGTTGATCACGTTGAAGGCAGGCGGCGGCGACTTGTAGCTCTGGTGGTAGCGGTCGATCACCGCCTGCGCGGATTTGCCGTCCAGGCCCGCAGGACTGCCTGGCTGGATGCCGGCCTGGGGGTCGATGTATTGCGCCTGCTTGTCGTACAGGACAGCCTGGCCGAAGCTCGAATCGAGCATGGGCGTGGGGCTGCTGCACCCGCTGAGGAGGCCCAGAAGCCCGAGGGATACAAGGATCAAGCGGTTCATGATGTGCGCTCCTGTCGGGGTGCTCGTTCAATGGGTTTCGAAGCCGCCGGCAGCAGCGGGTGCGGCCGGTGCCGAGGCTGGCGGGATGGAGCCTTCCATCTGACCCTTCAGGAAGAAGTCGGTGTAGCTGGGCGTGACGAACCGGTCAGTCGGCAGCGCGTAGTGTGCCGGCAGTGGCTTCACCAGGTGAGGGGTGATGACGAACACCAGTTCGGTCTGGTTCTTCTGGAACTGGCTGCTGCGGAACAAGGGCCCCAGCACCGGGAGGTCACCCAAACCCGGGACACGCTTGATCGTCTCGTTGGCGTTGTTCTGGATCATCCCGGCAATGGCAAAGCTCTGGCCATCGCCGAGTTGCACCGTGGTCTGCGCACTGCGGGTCGTGAAGGTGGGCAAAACCGCGGTGACGCCGCCGACGGTGGTGAACGGCGAGCCGGTTTGCGACAGCTCGGAGACCTCGGAGCTGATCCTGAGGTTGATGTTGCCGTTGTTCAGGACCACCGGGACAAACTTCAGGCCGACGCCAAAGCTCTTTTCTTCCAGCGTAATGGTCGGCACGCCGCTGATGGCATTGGTCTGCGACACCGGGATGAAGATCTTCCCACCCGACAGGAAACTGGCCTCCTGCCCGCTGATGGTCATGATGTTGGGCTCCGCGAGTACGCGCACGACGCCGTTGTTGTTCTCCGCATTCACGGCGACCAGTCGGTTGGCGCTCTGGATTGCGGCGAACACCCCAATGTCGCTGCTCAGCACGGCCGCCGCCGCACTGTCGAGGATGCTGCCGCCCGCTGAAAACAGGTTCGCGCTCCAGCCGCCAATGGCACCCCGTGCGCGGATTTCGGCGCCAAGGCTGTCGAGCAGTGTCTTGGAGATTTCCGCCACTTTCACGTCCAGCATCACCTGTTGCGGCGCGCTCACATGGAGCATGTTGATGACTTTTCCCTTCGGTGCGTAGGCTTCGGCAATGGACATGGCGCGCCCGACTGCTGTCGTGTCGCGTACCAGGCCGGTGAGGATGTAGGAGTCAGCAGCTGCCTGCACCTTGATGCCCTTGTCCTCCGGCAGCAAGAGATCGAGCTCGCTCTGCATCGCCGTGGGATCGACGGCCACGGTTACGTCAAGCACCGTGCACTGTCCGTTCTGGCTTTGCACGATGACGTTCATCGTGCCGGCGCGCTTGCCCAGAAGGTAAAGCTCGCTGGGGCTCAGCAGCATCACGTCGCTGTCGCCCACGCCATTGGTGTTCGCATTCGGCCCCGCGCTGACCTGCGGCTGCGTCGGGACGAGGCCGCCCTTGGGCCTGGCGCCTGCTGGCTCGGCCACGGGCTTGCCGGCAGCGCCGCCTGGCAGGCCTCCGATCAGCACCCGGATGGCTGGCTGGGGCAATCGGACAAGCGTGGACTTGCCCAGAGTAATGGTCGCCGTGGTCGACATGGCAATGCTGCTGCATGGTGGCGCGGAATTGGCGGAGAAGCGCGCAGCAGGCAGGGATATGGGGGCGCGATGAATGGGCACGGCACGAGCCGGGCCAGCGGGGTCGAGGAGTGCTGCCGCGCAGGCGAGAACCAGCAGGGTTCGCGCGCCGTGCATCGTCGTTTGGATCAACCGGTGCATGTTCATTCTTGTTCCCCTCGGTTCGCTGCAGCGCTCAGGCCTGGTTGTGTTGGGTTCAAAAGCACTGCAGGGTGCTGACTCCGTTTTTCACCACGTCCACACAGTCGCGACTCGCTGCGGCGGCCTCGCGGATTTGCCGGGGACGGGGCCGATAGGCCACGTGCCGTTCGACATCAACGGGCTTTGCCGGGGGTTGTGGAGACTCGGCGGTGGTGTCGAGCAGCTCGGGCTTCATCACGCCGGGCACGCGCATTTTGGTGGTGTCCATCTGGTTGCGCAGCACCAGTGACAGGGTGCCGATATTGCGCGCCAGGTCGATCTTTTCGGCTTGCTCCGGCGTGACTTCAAGCGTCACGGCGTTGACGACGCGGGGCTTGGTCTCGTCGCGCGACGTTTCCTGAGCGACAGCCAGCACAAGGATGTGTTGAAGCACGATCTTCGAGATCTGGCTGTCGTGTTGAAGATTCGAGCTGTCCTGGGTGTTGACGATGATGTCCACGTAGTTTCCCGGCAAGGCGAAACCCGCCACGCCGATCACATCGTTCACGCGCACGGTGATGGCGCGGTAACCGTCGGCAATCACGGCTGAAAGCCCGCCCGCCGTGCCCACCGGCGCAAGCTTGGACTCCACCAGCGGCTCTCCGCGCAACACCGTGGTCTTCACCACCCGCCCGTCGAGCTTCTTCACGTCTGTGAAGGCCCCGGGAGGCACGCTGCCCGCCGGCCAGTCTGCGGTGGTGAGCATCTGCGCGTTGAGCCGCGAGCCCAGCTGAATGTCCACCGCTGCAACCACCACCTTGTTGCCGGCGACCGCGCGCTGCTGCAACCAGTTTGCCGCCAGGACTGCGGCCAGCAGGCCAAGCAGCAGGGACACGACCAGCATGGCAATTGCTCTGGGGTTTTTCATGGCCTGTCTCCTCGTCTTGCCGCAGCGCGTCGAAATCGGTGTGGTGCTTCAGTGCTTGGCGAAATAGTTGTTCCAGGCCCAATCCAGGTTGGCCGCGCTCAACGTCGCAGCTTCGCCCTGGAAACGGGCACGGTCGCGAACCTGCTCGAGCAAATCACGCGGCAGGCAGGCCAGAAGAGGCCTGTCTTCGGCGGCATGGTGCTGCAGCAGATGCTCCACCGCAGCGCTCGAATAGGGGATCTCAAACTCGTCGCACACCTGTTGAAAGATGGCGCGGTAATCGGGCTCGTCGATGTGGCCCATATGAATCTTGTAGCCAAGCCGGCGCAGGAAGGCCTCGTCGGCCAGTTGGGACGGCAGCAGGTTGGAGGAGAACACCACAATCACGTCAAACGGGACCAGGAACTTGGCGCCGGTGTGCAGGCCGAGAAAGTCGATGGCGCGGTCCAGCGGGACGATCCACCGGTTCATGAGGCTCTGCGCCGGCACGAGTTGCCGGCCGAGGTCATCGATGATGAACAGGCCATTGTTGGCCTTGACCTGCGGTGGAGCCTGGTAGAAGCCCGCCTCGCGGTCGAATTGCAGATCCACCATGGGCAGCGTCAATTCGGCGCCGGTGCGAACCACCGGTCGCTCGCAGGCCACCCAGCGCAGGTCCCGGCCAGTGCCACGATCCAGACCCTGGTGAGGCAACGGCTCGTCGACTGCGCAGTGCACCATGGGGTCGTAGATCTGCATGATCTCGTTATCCACGGCAACGGCATGCGGAATGGCGACGTGGCCCGACAGCAGTCGCACCAGCAGTTCCGATACATAGGTCTTGCCGCTTCCAGGCGGGCCGTAGACAAAGATGGCACGGCCCGAATTCATCGCTGCGCCGAATTGCTCGGTGATTTGCGGTCGGATCACAACCCCACGGAACGCGACCTGCAGCTGCGGCTGCGTCACCCGCATGCTTTTCACGGACTGATGGCGCACCTGGGCGACGTAGGCCTCAAGGCCCACCGGCGCCGGGCCGGCGTATTGGCTGCGGCGCAGAAAGTCGCGCGCGCGATTGCGGCCCAACTCGGTGAGATTGAAGGCCATGGCCGCGTCGGTTTCGCCGCGGCGTGACATCTCGCACAGCCGTTCGCTGCGCAGAAAGCCCAGCAGGGCCTCCAGCACGGTCGCGGGCAGGCACACGTGCGCACTCAATTCGGGCAGACGCATCTGGCCGCGCAGATACAGCACCTTGACCATCAGCTCCAGAAGCAGCGCCTCGCTGACCCCCGTGTCCTGCACCCGCCGCACAGCGGGTGGGAGGACGGACACAGGCGCGGGCGCGGTAGCCGGTGACGGCGCAGAAGGAAATTCGACGTCGGCGTCAGGACCATGGTTCACGGTGTCGTCCAACGCCGGCTCGGTAGCCGGCGGCGCGCTTTTGCCGATGGCGCCGGGGCGCAGCAGGTCGGGCGCGTCGACCCCGAGCCACAGCGGCGAGGTGTCGTTTTCAAACATAGCTGACAAATCCCAATTGGCGCGCAATCAGGAACAGCGTCGTACCGGCGGCAATGGCCACCGCATATGGCAACATGCCTGCCGATTCGCTGCGGGCAATCTGTGCGGTCGGTGCGCTGCCGGCGGCCAGCTGCAAGGAGCCGACGAGCGCGGCCTGACTGAGGTTATGCCACAGCCGACCCAGCCGGCCTTTGACCAGGACGATGGCCAGCGCCAGGACGCCTCCGGCCATGAAGCTCCAAAGCACGGCATGAAGGCCGTCCCAGGGGCCGAGGTAGGCACCCGTCATGGCCATGAGTTTCACGTCTCCCGCGGCCATGCCGCGCAGCAGATAGAACGGCAGGGTGAGGACGAAGCCCACCCCAACGCCTTCAAGCGCGCCGAGCACGCCGACGCCGTCGTGTACGTAATCGGGGTGAAACCCGTTGTAGACCAGCGCATAACCGAGGCCGGCGAGCACAAGCCAGTTGGGAATGCGGTGGCGCGCCAGATCGATGGCACCAGCCAATAACAGCACGCCGATGAGCGCACCCAGGCGCGGATCGGTGGCGAGCATCCCCAAAAGGGTCAGGGCATCGTTCCAGTTGCTGGACATGGCGGCATCCGTGTCGGAGGGGGCTCAGCAGGAGGCCTGGCCGGTGGCAGCCTTGGTCACCTTGTTGCAAATCGCGGTATAGAGTGTCAGCAGGCTCTGGCCCATGACGCCGACCGCCACAGCAGCGGCCATTGCAATCAGCGCCGCCAGCAGCGCGTACTCGATCATCGTCACGCCACCCTCATCGCGGACGAGTTGCCTGCATACACTGCGCGTGCTCATGATCGTCCCCGGAAAGTCTCTACCGTGAGGGCGTCGCCGCAGCGGGGCCACCGCGACGCCCGTCTTGGCTGCACACGATTCAGCACGTTGCAGTGCCACCAGCTGCACTTTGGAGGCAGTTTGCGATCTTGGTGAAGACCTGCTGGATGCCGCCTTCCAGGATGATGATGGTGGCGATCAGCGCAACCGCGATCAGTGCGGCCAGGAGGGCGTACTCGATCATGGTCACGCCTTCGTCGTCGCGAACAAAGCGTTGGATGTGGGTCTGGATGCTCATTGCGGTACTCCAAGGGGATGAGGAAAAAAGTCCGTGGCCGCAGCCGCGGCCTTGGGGGCGACAGATGCGATAGGCTTCCGCATCTGCTTGAGGCCCATGCTAGACACAACCGTCGCCGTTCGGATGGGATCATGATCCCCAAATCAGGGGTCTCATTTGTCCCGCTCCGTCAGGACAAATGTCCCGTTTCATGGGCCGGGTTTGCCGATCTCGCGGGGCCCTATCGAGGGTGATTCGGTTGCCTGCGCGTCGAACCATCGGCCAAACCGATGCACGCTGTCGATCGTGCGCAGCAGCAACTCGGCTGGTGCGGCCTTGCCCAGTGCGGAATAGGCTCCCATGGTGCGGGCGCGCCGCTGCAGTTCAGCGTCTGGAGCAGCGCTGAGCACGATGACGCGCATGCCGCCCACGCTGTTGAGCTCGGGGATGAGGTCCAGGCCGTTGTCACTGTCGAGCACACTGTCGAGGAGCACGATGTGGGGGCGGGCATGGCGTGCGGCGAGCAGGGCCTCGGTGCGGTTGGCAGCCACCCCGACGAGTTCCAGTCGCGGCCACTCGCCCTGGATCAACCGCGCCATGCCCCAGAGCACGGTGCGGTAGTCGTCGACGATGAGCACGCGGATGGGGGCTGTCGCAGGTGTGGGGACATACATGGTGATGCCCGGTGATGAAGAGCCAGGCTCCCAAGGTAAGGCCGCCGCCGGCAAAAAGGCATGGGAGAAGGCTCCCGTTCTCGTCGGGACAGATGTCCCGGATGGACGCCTGCGCCCTTCGCGCACCCTCGATCACGCCTGGCCGGCGGCCAATTGGTGCTCGATGGCGTATAGGGTCAGGGCCACCCGGTTTTGCACGCCAAGCTTGTCGTAGATCGCGGTGAGGTGGTTGCGCAGCGTGTGGTCACTCATGCACAGGCTATCAGCCAGGGTCTTGTTCGGTGCACCGGGCTTCTTGACCAGGGCGGCGACGATGTCGCGTTCCTTTGCGGTGAGGCTGGCGATGCGCGCGGCATGGGGATCACCAGAGCTTGATGCACCGGTGGAACCACTGGTCAGACGTTCAAGCAGACGCGACATGGTGCTGCGATCCATCCAGACCTCGCCGGCGTGCACGCGCTGGATGGCAAGCAAGATGGTCTCGGCGGGAACGTCCTTCAGCAGCACGCCACGTGCTCCGCCGAGGATGGCACGCTGGTGAACCTGCGGGTCGCGCAGACCCGTGAGGACGAGCACGCGCGCTGGGGTACGGCGCTGGATGTCGCCGAGGAAGTCCAGCGCGCTTTCGCCATTGAGGTCGAGGTCGAGCAGGATGAGGTCGGGTTCGACGGCGTCGAGTGCCTGGAAGATTTCCTGGCGACTGCCGGCTTTGCCCACGATTTGCATCCGGGGGTGCTCGCTTACGATGAGACGGTCCAGTCCCCAGAGCATGCATTTGTGATCGTCCACCAAAAGAATGCGAATGGGATGGACTTGGTCATCGGTCGCGGTGTTCATGGCAGTGCTCGGTGGTGATGGCAACGTCACAAGGGGATTTCGGCGGTGACGACGGTGCTGCCATCGCTGCGATGCTCGACGTCGACATGGCCGCCGAGATGGTCGACGCGCTCGATGATGGAACGCGGGCGAAACGGCGTGGAGTCCACGCTCTGGCCGTGGGCGTGGTTGATGATCTGCACCACCAGTTCGCCTGCCTGACGCCGCAGGTTGAGGGTGACCCGGCGCGAAGCCGTGTGGCGGCGCACATTGCTCAGCGCCTCGTTGAGGATCTGGAATACCTCGGCGGCAAGGCGGTCGTTGAGGTGCATTTCGGCGTTGGCATTCACCGCGATGTCGATACCGTAGTACTCGCGGTATTTCTCCGCAACCCGCCACACAGCGTGCATCAGGGACGTCTCCCGCGGCAGGGCGCGGTCGCGCAGACCGCCGACATACTGGCGCAGCTCGGCAATTCCCTCGCTGGTCATGCGGATGAGGTCGTCTAGGTCCTCGGCCAGCGCGTCGTCGTGCGTGACGCGCCGGCGCAGGGCTTCGAGGCCGAGTTTGAGGCCGATATAGGGCTGGATGGTGCTGTCATGCAGGTCGCGGGAGATTTTTTCACGCTCGTGAAGCGTGGCATCGGTGGCGATGCGGTCGAGGATATGGATGTTCTCGACCATGGGCGTGATGTGACTGGCCACCTCGGCGAGGAAGATGACGTCATCCTCGCTGAAAGCGCCGGCGTCCGCACACAGGAAAAGCCGGCCCATGAAACGGCCGTGATGGGCCAGCGGCACCGAGGCGAAGCTTGGCGCTTCCAGAAACTGCGCCACGGTTCCCGCGCATTCGGCGATATCGTGCGCGGAGGGCGGGCCGGCCAGCCCCGCAGCTGGCAGCGGGCTGTCAATGGGAATGCGATGCCGCACTGCTCCATTCGCATAAGACACTCCGCTGTCCAGCGGAAGGTCGAGCAGGTGCGTGGCAAGTTCCGGGTTCAGCGTCTGCCCCACAAGCGGGGGCTTGGTCGGGTCGCGGTCGGCAAGGAATGCGACATGGCCGGCATCCTGCAATTCCATGATCGCCAGACAGGACTGCACTCCATAAAAGCCACGGATACGCTCAAGAAATTTTCCCATGATCTGTTGGGGGCCAAGGCGCGGATTGGGGATTCGGGCGAGATCGCCGAGGAGCGCCAGACGACGTTTCTGCAGGATTTCTGCACGTCCCCATCGTGCCACCAAATACCCGAGCATGAGCAGCACGACGACATGAGTCAGGGCCGGAATCGATGATGCGTCGTCGTGCGACGCAACCAGCGTGAAATGGGCCAGAGCGGTCAACAGTGCGGCGGCGACCGTGACCCGCAGGCCTTCGGCGAATCCGAAGCGCACGGAGGCGACAAGGACGGGAAAGAAAAAGTACGGGAACGCCGGGCTTTGGAGGCCGCCGCTGGCCACGCTCAGGGCGAGAATCCACAATACGTCTGCCCAATGCTGCCAGGCCGGTCGCAGGACGCTACGGACCTTGCCTGGCAGGGCATAAAGCATGGCGGCATAGAGCAGGTACAACGAACTCAGCGCCACGGCCGGCAGGGGCCTTTCATTGGCGGTGCGGCTGACGACGAAAATCAGGACAAGAGACTGCGCCAGGACGAGGCGCACGAGACCCAGCAGGCCATCGGGGATCGCGCTCGGGGGATCGGGTGAAGGTGCAGCCTCCTCGGACGAGCCGGGATTGGTGCGAAGGCCAGGCGCTGGGGGGGGCCGATGCCGGAAGGCGTTGCCTTGTGCGGCAACGCTTCGTCCGTCCTGGAGCGGCTGGATGGCCGCCTCAGGCCCCTTGTCACGCGATCGAACCACTCGAGCTCACGCATGGATTGCACCGCCCCCCCATTCGAAACCGTTCACGCCTCGCAGCAGCCATCAGATGCATGTCTCAGTTTTTCGGATGTGGTGTATTGTGGCGCCATTCAGGCTACGCGAAGCCCATCGGACCGAAATTCTTTCGAGACTTCGTGCGCTATTTCACGATTGTGGCGGGTTGCCGCACTGCAGCGGACGCGCGTCATGTGAACGGGGCACTTGCCATCGGGTGCCGGCCAGTGCGGCGAACGCGCCGGGATGGCCAGAACCGTCTTGCGTGTTTACCCCAAGTCGGCTCGATCGACACGCCGAACGTCAGCTGCCTTGGAGCCTGGGCGCCGTGGCCCCATGATCGTCGGTTCGGTTCTGGCGCTCATGGCTTGCGCGCCACCGCATCGATCAACGCCGAGCGCCCTGCGTGAGCATGGCCTTCGGCCAGCTCCGCCTCATGCTCGCGCAACAGCAGCCACTGGGCCTGGGGAAGCAGCTCACGCAACAGCGATTCCGTGTACAGGTGCTCGAGCTTGCCGGGGCCTCCCGTGCGATAGTCAAGTTGCTTGGGGGTGTAGCCCTGGATCAGCAGAAGACCGCCGGGTTTGAGGGTTTGCCAAATGCCGCCAAACAGCTTGCGGCGCAAGTCAGGGTCAGCGAACTGCACGAAGATGGCTGCGACGGCATCGAATGCGGCCGGGGTCCACGTCCACGCGTCCGCGGCGGCGACGTGAAAATCCACCTGCACGCCGCGCTCGGCAGCCCATTTCCGCGCTTTGTCGACCGCCACTGGCGAAATGTCGAATGCGGTGACCGCGTGGCCCTGCTCGGCAAGAAAGATCGCGTTGCGTCCTTCCCCATCGGCCACGCTCAGCACGTGGCTGCCCGGGGCAATGCGCTGGGCCTCGCGCTGAAGGAAGGCGTTGGGCTTATCCCCGAACAGCAGGCCAGGCTGGGCGAAGCGCGCGTCCCAGGTTGCGCGAGGGTCGGCGAAGGCGGGTGTCGATGCGGTAGTGTTCATTGCGTTGCGTGTGCGTTGCCCGGAAACCTCAATTATTTAAGTTTTTGTCCACTGCCGTCGTAGACCGACACGTCCATCGGGATGCCGTTGCGCACGCTCTGTCCTACCGTGCAAAACTCTTCGAACTGGCCGAGGATGCGGTCAAGGTGACTCAGGCTTTCGCCTTTCGCCCCCATGCGGATCGCCACGTCGATGTGCAGAACGCGCAGGCGGCCCGCCTCATTGCGGCCAATTTGCGCGCGCGCGGTGGTGGTCATGCCTTGCGGATCATTTTTGAACTTGGACAGAGCGAAGTACAGACTCGAGCTCATGCAGTTGCCTACCGCAGCCAGTAGCAGCTGAGCAGGCGAGGGTCCAGCCCCTTGCCCGAGAGGCGGCGGCTCGTCCGATAGCACGTGTGGCATCGTCGGGGTGAAGCTGATGTCGAACTGGTACCCCTCCTGCTGGGTCAGGACAACGGTTGGTGCGGATTCTTCAGACATGGCGCGCTCGGGAAGGATTGGCGAAGTGACAAAGCTTACGCAAATCCGTTGCGGCGGGCATTGCATTGGCGCAGGAACGCCGCCCATCCCGTGCATGCCATCGGGCCCGGTCGCAGGGTGCCGAAGCGTTTCGAGCCTGAGTGCGTCGCCACCTGGCAGGGGTCCAGGTCGCCCGGGCGCATCGCCCGCAAAGGCGCTGGTACGGGGGAGGGCTTGCGTGGTGGGGCGGGGTTGGCGCGCGACGAAACGTGAGCTGGGGTGGCAGCGGTTCGCTTCGCGTATGTCGATGAGCGCTGCGCGCTTGTGCGAGATGACGCACAAGCGACCCGTCCTTTGCACCGATTGGACTCTGGCTGTGCGGGGTTGCCGCACAATAGGCACAAGGGAGGAATGCGTCATGCCCCTGTCCAGCCGTCTCCTGCTGCAACCGGCCGAGCAGCGCTTGGCGAGCTTGCCATTGCCGTGCGCCCTTCAACTTCCGGGCGGCCAGCGCATCGGCGCCTCTCAGCCGCGGCTGCGCCTCATCGTGCGCGACGTGCGTGCCCTCATGCATCTCGCGCAAGGTGCGATCGGCCGAATGGCCGAAGACTATGTCGAAGGGAGGTTTGAGATCGAGGGCCGGTTGCGCGACCTGATGGCCGCTGCCCCCGCGCTGCTCGGCACGGATCCAACGCGGGAGACCCAAAGCGTCCTGCTTCGCGTACTTCAGGGCATGCAGCGCGCGGTCTGGGAGCGTACCCGCCAAAGTCGTGAGAAGGACGCTGCGCAGATCCAGCACCACTACGACGTCTCCGACGACTTCTATGCGCTATGGCTGGACCCCCGGCGCGTGTACTCCTGTGCCTACTTTGCCGAGCCAGGGATGACGCTTGCGCAAGCCCAGGAGGCCAAGCTCGACCTGATCTGCAAAAAGCTCATGCTCAAGCCAGGTGAACGCTTCATCGATATTGGCGCGGGCTGGGGTGGGCTGCTGTTGTGGGCGGCAGAGCACTATGGCGTGGACGCGACAGGTATCACACTGAGCAAGAACCAATGCGCGTACGTCAATGGCCTGATTCAGGAGAAAAAGCTCCAGGGGCGCGTGCGCATGCTGCTGCAGGGCCACCGCGACGTCGACGAGACCCAACCGTTCGACAAGATCGCTTCAGTGGGTATGTGCGAGCACGTTGGCCGGCCCAATCTGCCCCGCTATTTCGGCAAGATTCGCCGCCTGCTCAAGCCGGGGAGCTGGTGATGAACCATGGCATCACGGCGGGCGGCACGGATAACCCGCAGCTCGCGGGCGGGATGGGCGACTTCATCGAAAAGTGCATTTTTCCCGGTGGCCAGCTCGTGCATGCAAGTGTGATGCTGGAGACGATGGTGCGTGGCAGCCTGGAGCCGCTGGACGCGGAGTGTTTGCGCCCGCACTATGCGCAGACGCTCTGGTGCTGGGCCGACGCACTCGAAGAGCACGAGGGCCAAGCGCGGCAGGTTCTTGGCCCTCATGCCGACAAGATCATTCGCGCCTACCGCCTTTACCTGGCAGGGTCGGCCATGGGTTTCGAGCAGGAGTGGATCTCCCTGTTCCAATTTCTCGGTTCGCGGCCTGACGGCATGGTGGAGGGGCGCGACGGCGGTAGCGGCCTGCGCGCCCGCCAAAGCTCGTACCCGTTCAACAGGGCCTACATTTACGCCAAAGGTTTGCCCGAACCCGGGGTCTCCCCGCCTGCGGGCGTATAGCGCACCACCATCACTGTTTGACGACCACCTCCCGATCATTCCTTCAATCGCATTGCCACCATCGCACCTGCCATGCTCTACAAATTCAAATCTCAAGCTGATTCTGACCTGTACATGAACCAGGCGCCAGCCGAGCGCATCTTGGCCATCATCGGCAAGGACCCCGCTGCGCAGGGCATCATTGAGCCCGCTGACATGGCGGAGGCCATCGTCAAGCTGGAGAGGGCCGTTGCGGAGGACGACGCGGCGAGGACAGCGAGCACGGAGCCGACACCGGATGCGACGGAGCACGCAGGGCCCGCTGGCGGGCAGGCCATTACCTTGCACCAGCGTGCCTGGCCGTTCATCCAGTTGCTCAAACGCAGTCTCGCGGCCGACAAGCCCATCGTTTGGGGCGTCTGACTCGGGCTTCGGACGCTGTGTCTTCGGGAATTCCCGGGGGTTTTCCGAGGGCTGGTGTCAGCAACCGGTCAGACAGCCCCACAAGAATCCTCACGACGCGTAACAAATAAGTCCAAATGTTACCGTGTAGCTGACCCGTCGGGTCGGCACTGACACCGGCGATGTGCCCGTCATGCGGCAACGCCATCAGAACGAGGAGACGGTTTCATGGCATCAATCACCCTGGACGCCGCGCCGCGGCCGATGAGTACCGAAGAGCGGAAGGTCATTTTCGCGTCTTCGCTTGGCACGGTATTCGAGTGGTATGACTTTTACCTGTATGGCTCACTGGCGGCCATCATCGCCAAAAAATTCTTTGCTGGCCTGGACCCAGGGTCCGCCTTCATTTTTGCCCTCCTGGCATTTGCTGCGGGTTTCATCGTGCGGCCGTTCGGTGCGCTGCTGTTTGGACGCCTGGGCGACATGATCGGGCGCAAGTACACCTTCCTTGTCACCATTCTCATCATGGGGATGTCCACATTCATCGTGGGCCTTCTGCCGAGCTATGCCGCCATTGGTGTGGCCGCGCCGATCATCCTTATTGCACTGCGTCTGCTTCAGGGGTTGGCCCTGGGCGGCGAATACGGAGGCGCCGCGACGTACGTGGCCGAGCACGCGCCCCGCAGGAAGCGCGGCGCGTACACGTCATGGATCCAGACCACTGCAACGTTGGGTCTGTTCATGTCCCTGCTCATCATCCTGGGTGTCCGCACGGGTCTGGGTGAAGAGGCTTTCAACGAATGGGGCTGGCGTGTGCCCTTTCTCGCATCAATCCTGTTGCTTGGCATCTCCGTGTGGATCCGCCTCAAACTCAACGAGTCTCCCGCCTTCATCCGCATGAAGCAGGAAGGCAAGACCTCAAAGGCGCCCCTTACCGAAGCTTTTGGCAAATGGGCGAACCTCAAGTACGTCATTCTTGCCCTGCTGGGCTTGGTGGCCGGTCAAGCGGTGGTCTGGTACGGCGGGCAGTTCTACGCGCTTTTCTTTCTGACACAGACCTTGAAAGTGGACGGCGTCACGGCCAACGTCTTTATCGGTTTGGCCTTGCTGATTGGTACGCCCTTCTTTTTGGTGTTCGGCTCGCTGTCGGACAGGATCGGCCGCAAGCCTGTCATTCTTGCCGGATGTCTGATCGCCGCCCTGACCTACATGCCCCTGTTCCAGGCACTGACCAAAGCAGCCAACCCGGACCTTGCGGCCGCACTGGCAAAGACCCCGGTCACGCTCGTGGCAGACCCGGCGGAGTGCTCCTTTCAGTTCAATCCCACCGGCACGGCGAAATTTACGAGCTCCTGCGACATCGCCAAACAGATGCTCGCAGCGTCTTCTGTCAACTACACCACGGTTGCCGGTAGCGGTGTGGCCCAGATCCAGGTCGGCCGCCAGGTGATCCCGACCTTCAACGGCAAGGGCATGTCGCCCATCGCGTTCAAGGAGCAAGAGGCCGCCTTGAAAAAGGACATTGGCGCAGCCATCAAGGCCGCGGGTTACCCGGCCAAGAGCGACACCTCAAAGATGAACAAACCAGTGGTCCTCGCCATTCTTGTGCTGCTCGTCATCTACGTCACGATGGTGTACGGTCCGATTGCCGCAGCGCTCGTCGAGTTGTTTCCCACGCGCATCCGATACACGTCAATGAGCCTGCCCTATCACATCGGCAACGGTTGGTTTGGCGGGCTGCTCCCGACCATTGCCTTTGCCCTCGTGGCCCAGAACGGGAACATCTACTACGGCTTGTGGTACCCGATCATCATTGCGGCAGCCACCTTTGTCATCGGCCTTTTCTTCCTCCCCGAAACCAAGGATCGCGACATCTACGCGCACGACTGACACCGCCGTCTCCAGCAGCAGGTGCCGACGACGTGATGGCCGTGCAACGTGGAGCTTGGGCTGACGGGCGCGCCCACCATGCCGTGACCCGGGCCATGCGCCATCGGCCGCGTCCACCGCACTCTTGCGGGTTTGGGCCGGCAGTCCTGGTCTTGCGCAGGCCTCCTGGCCCTTGGGTAGGCGGGCGTGACGCGTTTGTATTGCGGCGCATCAATGGGACCCAAACCCCGTCCTCATCCAGGGTCAGGGGTGGACGCCGTTGCGCGGCGGGCAGCCAGGGTGTTGCCGACATCGCCGCCGTATCGACGAGCCGGGGCGGCACAGCACCCCAGGACGAGGCTAACTACTCCCCGGTTGGCCGGAGGCACTCTCGAGCATGCGGTGGACTTCCGCGAATGCTGCCCTACGGCCCCTTGCGCTCGTAAATCTGGCCTTGAATCATGACCAATGCCGAACTAAAGTGAAACCACGGGCGCCGCCGACATCCCGCAAAGAGCGTATCGGTGGGTCACACAGCGCCAGAGGAGCCAGATGATGAGCATTCTCGAAGGGGCCAAGGTCATCGGCGCGGCTGTCGTCAGCAGGCGCGGGGTCTTGGCTGGCTTGGGTGGCGCTTCGCTCGTGGCCGGCGCTGCGGTGCTGGGTGCCGACTGTGTTGCACGCGCCAACCCAGCCAGTACGGAGGGCATGGTGCGGCCTGACGCAATCAAGGCCTCGCAGGCCGAGGTGACGGGCTACCACGTCACCGAGCATATTCGTCGGTACTACCGGACGGCCAGACTCTGAGGCGCAGGTTTACACGTGGGGCGTTGCCATGAAGCGTGTTGCTACGACCATGCATCCGCGACTGCAACGACAGTGCCGTGCCGCGCATTGCCTGCATGGCCTTGGCACGGGTGCGGCTCCGGCGTGACTTGCGGCGGTCTATTCAAGGAGTTTCTTCCATGCTGCTCACCCGCAAATCACGGCCAGATGGCTCCGCAGCTGCCTCTGCTGTGGACAACCAGTGGGTTGTTCAACTCAAGCGCGGCCTCGAGCACGCGCTGCCGACCGTGGACCGGCGCACGTTTCTGCGGCGCTCGGGCCTTGGCCTCGGGCTCGGCGTCGGCGCCGGGTTGATCGCTTCCCAACTGCGCCTGGTGCAAAAGGCAGACGCCGCCGATACGCCGGCCCCCGGATCTGCAGGAAGTGGGCGCGTGGTGACGCGGCGGACCGTGTGCACGCACTGCTCGGTGGGCTGCGCAAGCGACGCGATGGTGGAGAACGGCGTGTGGGTAAGGCAAAACCCCGTCTTCGAATCACCCATCAACATGGGCGCGCATTGCGCCAAGGGCGCCGCACTGCGCGACCATGGCCGCGGCGACCACCGCTTGCGTTACCCGATGAAGCTCGTTGACGGCAAATACCAACGGATCTCCTGGGACAAGGCACTGCAGGAAATCAGCGACAGGCTCCTGGCAATCCGCAAGGAAAGCGGGCCGGATGCGCTGTTCGTCGTCGGGTCGTCCAAACACAACAACGAGCAGTCCTACCTGCTGCGCAAATGGGTTTCGTTTTGGGGCTCGAACAACTGCGACCACCAGGCGCGTATCTGCCATTCCACCACCGTGGCCGGAGTGGCCAACACGTGGGGCTATGGCGCGATGACGAACTCATACAACGACATGGCGAATGCCAAAGTGGCGCTGTACATCGGCTCCAATGCGGCTGAGGCCCACCCGGTATCCATGCTGCATCTGCTTCACGCGAAGGAAAACGGCTGCAAGGTCATCGTGGTTGATCCGCGCTTCACCCGCACGGCGGCCAAGGCCGACAAGCACATCCGGATCCGCTCGGGGACCGACATTCCGTTCCTGTTTGGCGTTCTTTATCACATCTTCGATAACGGCTGGGAAGACAAGGACTACATCGCCGCGCGGGTCTGGGGAATGGACCAGGTCAAGCAGGATGTGATGGCCAAGTGGTCTCCGGACAAGGTGCAGGAGGTTTGCGGTGTGGACGGCGATACCACCCTGATGGTGGCCAGGTGGATGCACGAGAACCGTCCCGGCACAGTGGTGTGGTGCATGGGTCAGACGCAGCACACCATCGGCCACGCCATCGTGCGCGCGTCCTGCATTCTCCAGTTGGCGCTTGGCAACGTTGGCAAATCCGGAGGCGGCACGAACATCTTTCGGGGTCACGACAATGTGCAGGGCGCGACCGATGTTGGTCCGAATCCCGATTCGCTTCCCGGCTACTACGGGGTGATCGATGGCGCGTGGAAACATTTCGCCAGCGTGTGGGGTGTGAATTACGAATGGATCAAGGGGCGCTTTGCGCCGGGCATGATGACGAAGCCCGGCATGACGGTCTCACGCTGGATCGATGGCGTGCTGACCCCTAATGACATGATCGATCAGGGCCCGAATCTGCGCGCGCAGATTTTCTGGGGCCATGCCCCCAATTCGCAGACGCGCGGCCTGGATATGAAGAAGGCCATGGATAAGCTGGATCTGCTCGTGGTGATCGATCCCTATCCGTCGGCCACCGCAGCCATGGCGGCCATGCCAGGCGAGGCCAAGGACCTCAACCCCAAGCGCGCGGTCTATCTCCTGCCTGCGACCACCCAGTTCGAGACATCGGGCTCAGTCACGGCCTCCAACCGCTCGCTGCAATGGCGTGAACAAGTGATCGAGCCGCTGTTTGAGTCGCGTACGGACCACATGATCATGGTGCAGCTGGCCGACAAGCTGGGCTTTGGCAAGGAGCTGGTGAAGAACTACAAAATGGTGCCGGGAAAGGGCGGAATGCTGGAGCCCGAAACCGAGTCGATCCTGCGCGAGATCAATCGTGGTGTGTGGACCATTGGCTATACGGGGCAGAGCCCTGAACGTCTGAAGGCGCATATGCGCAACATGCACGTGTTCGATGTGAAGACGCTGCGTGCGCGCGGCGGGATTGACGCAGAGACGGGATACAAGCTCGATGGCGAGTATTTCGGCCTGCCGTGGCCTTGCTACGGCACGCCGGAGTTGCGCCACCCGGGTACCGCCAATCTGTATGACACCTCGCTCAACGTGATGCAGGGCGGGGGAAATTTCCGCGCCAATTTCGGCGTCGAGCGCGATGGGCAGTCCCTGCTTGCGGCAGACGGATCGGCCTCCAAGGGCGCGGACATTCAAACCGGATATCCCGAGTTCGATGCCACTCTGCTGAAAAAGCTCGGCTGGTGGGACGAACTGACGGATGCCGAGAAAAAGGCAGCCGACGGAAAGAACTGGAAAACCGACCCGTCGGGCGGGATCATCCGCGTCGTCATGAAAAATCATGGCTGCTATCCATTCGGCAACGCCCGGGCGCGCGCGGTCGTGTGGAACTTCCCGGACCCCATACCCCAGCACCGCGAGCCGCTGTACTCGGTGCGCCCCGACATGGTGGCGCAATACCCCACCTACGACGATAAGAAGGTGTTCTGGCGCTTGCCCACGCTGTTCAAGACGGTGCAGGAGCAGAACATCGACATTGTCAAGAAATTCCCCCTCATCCTCACCTCGGGACGGTTGGTCGAATACGAGGGTGGGGGCGATGAAACGCGGTCGAATCCCTGGCTCGCCGAGTTGCAGCAGTTTGCCTTCGTGCAGGTCAATCCGGCCGTGGCCAACGACCGCAATATCCGGGAGGGCGATGACGTGTGGGTCAGCACGCCCACGGGAGCGCGCATCAAGGTGCGTGCGCGTATCACCGAAGCGGTGGATCGCAGCACAGTGTTCATTCCCTTCCACTTTGCCGGGCACTGGCAGGGCACGGACCTTCGCCAGTACTACCCCGAGGGCGCCGCGCCCATCGTGCTGGGTGAAGCCGTCAACACAGCCACGACCTACGGCTATGACGCGGTGACGATGATGCAGGAAACCAAGACCACCGTGTGCCAACTCGAGCGCGCATAACCCAAGAGGGGCATTGACCATGGCACGCATGAAATTCATCTGTGACGCCGAGCGCTGTATCAACTGCAACGGCTGCACCACGGCCTGCAAGAACGAGAACGAGGTGCCGTGGGGTGTCAACCGACGGCGCGTCGTCACCATGAATGAGGGTGTGCCTGGCGAAAAGTCGATCTCGGTGGCCTGCATGCACTGTTCGGATGCACCATGCATGGCGGTTTGTCCGGTGAGCTGCTTTTACCGCACACCGGAGGGCGTCGTGCTCCACGACAAGGACATCTGCATCGGTTGCGGCTATTGCTCCTATGCGTGTCCTTTTGGCGCACCGCAATTCCCGGCCAACGGCGAATTCGGCCTGCGTGGCAAGATGGACAAGTGCACCTTCTGTGCGGGTGGTCCTGCGCCGAACGGTTCGGAAGAGCAATTCCGGGAATACGGGCGCGACCGCCTGGCCGAAGGCAAACTGCCGATTTGCGCCGAAATGTGCTCGACCAAGGCATTGCTCGCAGGTGATGGCGAGGTGATCGCTGACATCATGCGCGAGCGTGTCTTGCATCGCGGCGGCGGAGCGGAACTGTGGGGTTGGGGCACGGCCTACGGGACAGGCACGCAGCGTCAAGGCGGGGCACCGCCACAATCCGCACAAGGGGCACAATCATGAAGATGATCAGGCCGTTGGTGGCCTGCGCTTTGCTTCTGGCTCTTCTCGATGCGTGCAGCCAGAAACCGCAGACGTTGACGCAGACGGGCGTGCCGCAAGCGCAGGCGCCCTGGATGGGCGCCAAGCCCGCCTTCACCGCACAGGGTTGGAAGCCGGGTGACAAGGCCAGCTGGCAGCGCGAGATCGACCGCCGTGCCCAGGACCAGAATGAATACGTGCGCATGCGCTAAATGCGAGGGCATGATGTCCCGATTCCGGATGGCCTTTACGGCGGGCTGCATGGCGCGGCCCCTGGTTTCGTTGCTGCTCGCCGCCGCTCTTGCACTGAGCGGGTGCCTCATTGCGAGCCCGGCCTGCGCTGCCGGGGCATCGTCGGCGGCGCCGATGGAGCGCACGGCGCCACCTCAGGCGCGTGCCAATGGGCGCAGTGACGCAGCCCCGCCTGGCGCGGCCCGCTTGCCGGGGTACCTCCGGCAAAGCAACGCGGAGCGCGCGAAGGTGCAGCCCGGCAACAATGCGCCCATGTGGCGTGGCATCAAGGAGCAAGCGGGATTCACCAGTCTTCCGTATCCCGAGGCCGGGGTGCTGATCCAGCCCCAGACCCATTACGCCGGCTCGGCCTTCACCTCGGCAGGTGAAGCCTGGCGCCAGAGCCGCAACAGGCTGCTGATTCCGGTCGGAGGTTGGCTTTTGGTCATCGCCGTGCTTGGCCTCGCCGGCTTCTTCCTGATTCGCGGCAAAATCCGCATGGAACACAAGCCGACGGGGCGCAAGCTCGAGCGCTTTACGCCGTCTGAGCGTTTCATCCATTGGACGGTAGCCCTTTGCTTTGTCGTGCTGGCTGTCTCCGGCATCGTGATGATGTTCGGCAAGTTCTTCCTGTTGCCGTTGATCGGCGGCGCGCTTTTCGGCTGGCTTGCCTACGGGCTCAAGACCATTCACAATTTCGTGGGGCCGCTTTTCGGCGTCGCGCTGCTCCTCGTGCTTGTCACGTTCATCCGGGACAACATACCAAGCAAGCGGGATCTGGCGTGGCTCGCAACGGCCGGTGGCATATTCGGGGGCCGCGAGGGTCCATCGCCACGGTTTAACGCGGGCGAGAAGGTGTTCTTCTGGACGGGCTGGTTGTTTCTCGGCGCCATCGCAGTCGGCTCGGGTCTGGTGCTGGACAAGTTGGTGCCGGATGTTGTCTTCACGCGGGGCGTCATGCAGGTGGCGGAGATCGTGCATGCATCGGCCACGGTGGTGTTGATGGCGATGTCTTTTGCGCACATCTACCTCGGCACAATCGGCGTTGAGGGCGCGCTGGACGGCATGCGCACCGGGTATGTCGATGAGAGCTGGGCGAGGCAGCACCATGCGCTGTGGCTGGATGACATCAACGCCGGCAAGATTCCGGCGCAGCGAAGCGGCCAAAGCGTGCAAGCCCCAGTGCCGATGGTCAAGCCCAAAAGTTGAGGAGTCTTCTTCATGAAGCGTGCCAATCTCATGGTGGCCGTTAGCCTGCTGGGACTGGGCAGCCCGGCCTGGTCTGAACTGCCGCCGCCGAGCGCCGCGATGAAAGCCAAGGCGGATGAAGCTGCAGCCAAGGCGAAATGGAGCGACAAGGTCGCGGCCTACCAGCTGTGCGAGGCGCAGAACAAGGTGGCGAGCTTTTACTACGCGCAGGCCAAGGAACAGGGCAAGCCGACCGCGCCACCGGTGGACACCCCGCCATGTGTCGATCCCGGCCCGTTTACCGCGGTCTCGGCAGACACCTCCGCGTCCGCCGGTCGGCCTGCGGCATCAGCAAAAGGATCGAACTAGGCGGTTGAGCAGGGCGGGACGTCAGGACGTGGCGAAGACGGATTCGGAGGTGGAGAGCACATTAGGGCTATGTCGAGCAGGGTCTGCGCCGGCACGGTCGTGCAGGCGTAGGCTCTGTCGCTTATAAAGAGAAAAGACGACGGCGTCATCATGCGCCGCCAAACCCCTGCCCGACCACCCAGTTCGTTGCCTTGACCATGCCCACGCCATCGATCACCTCGCCTTCACCCGCTGTCGAACGGGCGAGGCCCTCTCAGGGTCCGCTGCTGAGTGACGCCCGCGTCGACCTCACGCGGGGAGTCGAAGTGCGCAACGAGTACGGTGAATGCCAACAAGTGCACATCCCGGCAGAGCGGCCTCTGACGCTCTATTTGGACAAGGTCGAGATCGTCACGCTCATGACCGTAGGCGCTGCCCCCGAGCTGTTGGCGCTCGGCTACCTGCGGAACCAGCGCCTCGTGCGCTCCCTTGCCGAAATTGCCTCCGTGCAAGTCGATTGGGACGTCGAGGCCTGTTCCATCACCAGCCGTGGTGGCATCGCCGGTCTGGAGCGGCGCAATGCTGCCAAGCGGGTTGTGACAACCGGTTGTGGCCAGGGCACCGTGTACGCCAGCCTGATGGACGAGGTGGATACCCTTGCGCTCGATCCGGACACACGTCTTCGGCAAGGCGAGCTCTACAGCCTGCTGGAGGTCATGCGGATGCGCGACAGCATCTACAAGACTGCTGGCTCCGTGCATGGCTGTGCCTTGTTTGCAGGTGGCGAGCTCTTGATGTTCACCGAGGACGTCGGCCGCCATAATGCGGTGGACGCCATCTCGGGCTGGATGTGGTTGCACGGCGTGGCGGGCGCCGGCAAGGTTTTTTACACCACCGGCCGGCTCACTTCCGAGATGGTCATCAAGTGCGCGCTCATGGGCGTGACGATCCTCGTGTCGCGTTCGGGGGTGACGCAAATGGGCTACGACATTGCCGCGCGTCTTGGAATCGCGTTGTTTGCGCGCTGCGCCAACCGGCACTTTCTCCAATACACCGCGCCGGATCGTTTCATCCCCGAGCCGATTCCAAGGCCGCAGCCTTTGCTCGCATGAACGCCCCAACGCTCCCCGGCCCAACGGGTGAACTGCGTCTGGCAGTCATCCTGCAACGCGATCGCCTGCACAGCGCGTGGCAGCGCTGGAGCTGGAGCGTGCGTGATGTGTTGCAGGCCAATGACGAAGGACCGATGCCTCGCTGCCTTGTCTGGAACGCGGCCAGTTCGCAGTGGCTGTTTGGCAGCTACGGCCTTGAACTTCACCGTGACGAGGGTGAGGGCTACCACCTCAACCTTACTTCGCCCAGTCCATCGTGGTTCGTCTGGTGGACGGGGCCCGCCGATCCCGATTGCGATGATCCACGCGTTCAACCCGGTGGATTGCCTGCGGTGCAGGCCATCACGCTGTCGTACAACGAGGCAGCCCGCTGGATGGACGCGGGCGAAACGGTGGAAATCGTGCCGCTGCCTGGAGCAGTGGCAAACTGGCTGGCGGCGTTCACCGCCATGGCTTACAGGCCGGAGCCGCGAAGGCGTGTACGGCCGCAAAGCTTCCTTGCGCCACAGGAGCGCGACGCCACGCTTGCGCAGGCAGCAGCCGAGAATGGGCATCAACCGCAGCCCACGGCCGGCACTTCAGACAATCGCGCCGGCGACATGGACGCGAGGGCTGCGGGACGCAAAAGGATCCACACATGAAACCCCCAGACCGTGAGGGCGTTGGTCATGCCGCGGGCGTTCTCGCACGTTGGTCGCGTCGCAAACTGCAGGCGCAATCGCGGCGCATGGACGATGGCGCGACGCGCGCAACCGGCGCCGCGCCCGTCCATCCGTCGCCTCCCGCTGCTGCCGAAGCGCAGGCTGTGGGCGAAGCTGCGGTGCGAGAAGCGCCAACAATGCAAGAGCTGGAGTCGCTCGATCACAGCGCCGACCTGCGGCGTTTCATTGCGCGTGAGGTTGATGAATCGGTACGCTGCGCGGCCCTGCGCAAGATCTTTCAGGATCCGCGATTTAATGTGATGGATGGGCTCGACACCTATATTGACGACTATAACGTCGCCAGTCCGGTGCCTGTGAGCATGCTGGATCGCCTTCGCCACGCTGCATCCGGGGTCGTGGTCGCTCAGCCAGATGAGGAGCCGCCTGCGACTGGTCCTGCACAGGAGGCTTGCGAGCAACATGGGAGCGTGACCACGCAGGCGCCCGCCGCCAACGATGGCTCGGTGCCGGGTGCAGGGCCCGCACGCGCTTTGGAGCAGTCGGTGTCAGAGCCGCTGCTTGAGCATCCCGAGGCACCGCACGCATGAAAACCCTGGTCTGTGATTGCAACCACAGCATGCCGCTGGACTTCGCTGCACTGTCGGGTGCCATCGGGGAGTCCCTGACCCCGCACAGCCAGCTCTGTCGACGCGAAATCACGCAATTCCAGGGTGCTGCGCGCGGTGCGGAACCCTTAATCGTGGCCTGCACGCAGGAGGCACGGTTGTTCACTGCGGTCGCCGCGCAGACCAGCGGCGTTGCGCCGCCCGATGTGCGCCCCATGCGTTTCGTCAACATTCGCGAAACGGCAGGCTGGAGCCGACAGGCTCACGCTGCCGGCCCGAAGATCGCTGCACTGCTGGCCGCGGCCAGGCTTGGCGAGCCCGAGCCGGTGCCCACAGTCAGTTACTCGAGCCAAGGCCACTGTCTCGTGATTGGCGACGCCGAATCGCTCAGCCTTGCCGTGAGTTTGCTGTCCAACGCGCTTCGTCTCACGTTGCTGGACACGGGAGCAGCCCGTGGCAAGGGGCGCTTCGGCGGCTTGCCGCTGGAGCGTGGGCAGGTTTTGCATGCTGGATGCGTGCACGCCGTGCGGGGGTGGCTTGGCGCCTTTCAGGTGGAATGGCAGAGTTCGAATCCCATTGATCTGGATATATGCACGCGCTGTAGCGCGTGCATCAAGGCCTGTCCGCAGGGGGCGATCGGCTTGGATTACCAGATCGATCTGACGCGTTGTACAGATCAACGGGACTGCGTACGCGCCTGCGGTGCCATTGGCGCGATCAATTTCGAGCGGCCGCCTCAAGCCCACATCGACACGTTCGACCTGGTGCTTGATCTTCAGCCCCGGCCGGCGATCCGTCTGCATCAGGTTCCACAGGGCTACTACGCGCCGGGTAGCGATCCACTGGAGCTTGCGCGCGCCGTGGGCGAGCTGCGCGACCACGTCGGCAGGTTCGAGAAACCGCGCTTTGTCCACTATGAACCCAAGCTTTGCGCCCACACGCGCAATGGGCTGCTGGGGTGTAATGCCTGTGTGGACGTATGCTCAGCCGAGGCGATCACCAGTCGCGCCCGCTTGCGCGCAGACCAGCCGCCACAGCCGGTCAACTCGGTCCATTTACCACGTGAGAAGACATCCCGCTTCCTCAACCAGATCGAGGTTGAGCCACATTTGTGCGTGGGCTGCGGTGCCTGCGCCACGGTGTGCCCGTCGGGCGCACTCGCATTCGAGTGGCCGCGCCCCGCCGACATGGGTGCGCGGCTCAAGGTTCTGCTCTCGACGGCTCGGCGCGCCGGGCTCGAACGCCCGGCACTGCTGTTGCACAGTCAGGCGCAGGGTGCGCGACTCCTGGCTGAGCTCGGTCGCCTGGCAGCAGCCAATGGCGATGTCCAGGGCGTGCCTGCGCATGTCGTGCCCGTTGCGTTGTGGCATGTTGCCTCGGTTGGCCTGGATCTATGGTTGGCGGCGGTTGCCTGGGGGGCGGCTGAAATCCTCGTGCTTGCGAGCAGCGAGGAGGCGCCCGCCTATCTCGATACCCTGCGCAGCCAACTCGCCCTCGGCCAGACCCTTTTGCATGGCATGGGTTATGCCGGAACGCGCCTGGCTTTGTTGCAGACACACGATCCCCTTGAGCTTGACGCGCTATTAGGGGCCTCGCGCCCGCAAGGTCCGGTGCCCGAAGCCGTTGCCGGATTTGCAGCCCTGGCGCAAAAGCGGGCGACACTGGAGCTCGCGCTCGATCACCTTTTACGCCATGCCCCGGTGCAGGCCGTGGGGCGCGGTGAGCAGCCGATAGCGCTGCCGCACGGAGCGTTTTCCCCGTTCGGGTCCGTTCGCGTCGATACCGCGCGCTGCACCCTTTGTTTGAGCTGTGTCGGTGCCTGCCCCGAAGGGGCGCTCCTTGATAATCCTCAGGCACCGCAGCTGCGCTTCATCGAGAAGAATTGCGTGCAGTGCGGCCTTTGCGTCAAGACCTGCCCCGAAGACGCCATCCGTCTTGAACCCCGCCTGCTATGGGGGTCGCAGCGCGGCGAGCCGCGCTCCTTGCATGCGGCCCAGCCCTGGCGGTGCATACGCTGTGGCGCTCCTTTCGGCACTGTGCAGGCAATCGAGCAGATGCTGGTCAAGCTCGCAGGGCATCCCGCGTTTTCCGGCGCAGCTGCCGAGCGCCTGAAAATGTGCGGTGACTGCCGCGTGATCGACATGCACACCGCTGCCGGCCCCACCATCGACGACCATTCGCATTGAGATTGCCCATGCCCTCCGCCCCCTCTGCGGTCATGCCCGCGCTGGCTGACGCGTCCAGCCCCGAGGACGCGGATCGCGCCAAGGTGTGGAACGTGCTCGCACGCCTGTACATCGCGCCGCCCGATGCGGTGCTGTTGCGCCATCTGGCCGGAGGGGTGGAGGTGCAGGCGCGCAGTGGCGAGCCCAGCGCGCTGCAGGCTGCTTGGGACGCGCTTGCCAACAAGGCTGGCCTTGTGAGCCAGGAGACGGCGCGCGAGGAATTTGAAACGCTTTTCGGTGGCATCGGTCGCCCGTCGGTGTATGTCTACGGTTCGTATTACCTGGCAGGCGCCCTCCACGAAAAGCCGCTTGCGCGGCTGCGCAGCGACCTGCAGACGCTCGGCCTTACCCGGCGGCAGGACGTGGGTGAGAGCGAGGACCACTTCGCGATCCTCGCCGAGATCATGTGGTTTCTGAGCACGGGCAACATCCCGGGTCGTCAGGATCTCGCGCACCAGCGTGAGCTGTTCCAGAGGCATATCGAGCCCTGGGCCTTGCGCATGTGCGACGCCATCGTTGACCATCCAGCGGCTGACTTTTACCGCAAGGTGGCCGAATTCACGCGTGCGTTCCTGGTGGTTGAGCAGGTTGGTTTCGATTTGCTGGACTGACGCGGCCGCCAAGGATCACGAAACCGGGACACTGGCATGCGGCGATGCCGCGTGTCTCGGCAGGGCTTTGCGGTGCGTGTCGTGATCCTTTGCGGGCGGTGCGCTGCCCGCGGGCACCTCAGAGGGCGACTGCCGCGGACCGATCTGCCAGGCATGGAGCGTGAACGAGGTGTCCATGCCACAGGCCATGCAGGCTGCGTGCGGCTACCACCAGCCAGATGCCGAGAAGGGCTGCGGTGAGGGCAGCGGCGAACACTGTGAATCCGCGCAAGCCTGTGTGCACACCCAGGCCGTAGGTGGCCGCGATGAAGACACCGACGGGGAAGGTGAACCCCCACCATCCCAGATTGAAGGGCAAACCCCGCCGTGCCTGCACGGCGGTCAGTAACGCTGCGGTGAGCAGCCACCAAAGGCCGAACCCCCACAGGACCAGAGCGCCGACCACGCCCAGGGGCTCGGCAAGCGATGCCAGAGGTGCGAGCGGCGTGCCGACGAGGGCGCGTTCGGCAGCGACGCCCAGCGTTTGCAATGCGAGCGCGCCGGTCCCAAGAGGACCAAGACTTAACCAGGTCGACACGGCCATCTCCTGCGGTGGAAGCTTGTGCACCGCCAAGCGGAAGTAGAGCAAGGTGAGAATGCCCAGTGCGAGCGGCACGGACATCCCCCACAGGGCATAGCCGGCGACAATCAGGTCCCGAGCCTGTGGCAAAGGCAGGTGATTGGCCAGCAGGCCGGCACTGGAGGCCGCGACTTCAGCGGGCACGATAGGCAGGAGCCATACGCCCGTCATGCGGTCCAAGCCGTGCTCTTGTGCGCAGAACATCATCAACGGAACCAGCCAACCCACGGCAAGGCTCAGGACGACGTCCAGCCACCAGAGCTGGACAGCCGCTTGCGGTGCCCAGGGCCATTGGGGAAACATCGTCGCGAGACCATTGACCAGCGGAATCAGTGCCATGGGCAGGGCTCCGAGGAACATGGACTGCACCGGGTGGCGCAAAAGGGGCAGCGCATAGTGCCGGAAAAATATCCAGCGCGTGGCAAACAGCATGAAGAAGAAGATGAAAATGGCGGCGTCGGCCCAGAAGAGGGCGTACACGAGCAGCATGCGCCCGGGAAAGTCCAGGGGAAACTGGGCCAGCAAGGTGAAGACGATGCCCGTACCCATGTTCAACGTGAACCAATTGGGTGTGAACTGCCTGATGAGTTCTCGAGGATGCGCAAGCGCCTGCAGGGGAAGAAATCGGTGCATGAGACGGTTTTCCGAATTGAACTGATGATGAGGGATGCTAGACTAAATAAACAATAAAAACTAATGAAAAGAAATATGATGAACTACAAAAACGATTGATTGGTCACCGTCGGGACCAATGCGCGCTTGGCTGGGGGCCCATGGGTGTCGCCAGCAGGCGCGGGTGACCATGACGCTGACGTTCCCGAGCAACGCTGCTTCCCGCCATTCCATGCTTGCACGCAAATACCGCTACCTCCTGGCCTTGGCGCAAAGCCGTCACTTTGGACGCGCTGCCGCAAGCTGCCATGTCTCGCCGTCGACGCTTTCGGCGGCCGTTCGCGATCTGGAGAGCGAGTTGGGGGTGGCCATTGTTGAGCGTGGGCGCACGTTCTCGGGCTTCACGGCTGAAGGCCTGTCGGTGGTGGACTATGCCCGTCGCATGAGCGCAGTGGAGGCGGATTTTCGGTTGCACCTCAGCAAGATGGGTGGTGGGCTGAGCGGGCGGCTCTCGCTTGGGGTGATTCCCACTGCGCTGACCGTTGTGGCGGGGCTCTCGGTGGCCCTCGCGCAGCGGCATCCGCAGCTCAGGCTGGAGATCCTCTCGCTCAATACCGGGGCGATCCTGCGTGGGGTGCAGGCCTTTGAGCTGGATGGGGGGATTGTCTACACCGAGTCCAGTAACGTGGAGGGTCTGGATTTCATGCCGCTTTGGCAGGAGCGGCACGTGCTGATTGCGGGTCAGCGCATCGCAGCCTCGCTGCGCGACACCATGAGCTGGAGTGAGGCTGGGCAGCTGCCGCTTTGTCTGCTGACGCCCGACATGCAAAACCGCAAGACCATCGACCGTGTCTTCGACGCGCTGGGAGCGCGTCCGCAGCCCAGCCTGGAGACGAACTCCATTGTCAGCATGCTGGCGCACGTTGGGAGTGGGCCTTGGTGCGCCATCCTTCCCGGCAGTGTGCTGGACGTCGTGGGCACCCCCAAAGGTGTGAAAGTCGTGCGCCTGGTCGAGCCAACGGTGACGTGGGAAACCGGGTTGATCACCGTGGCGCGCGAACCGCGCCCAGTCGGCGTCGAGGCGCTGCTGGCCGCAGCCCGCACCACTCGGGAACGCTGATGGCAATTAGCACCGCGCACTTCGGAACCGGTCGCCGCGCGCGTTTGCGAAGCGCCTGTTTGCCATTCTCGGCCCATTGCGCGCCGAATGTTCGGAAAAATTGCATAAGTCTTCGGAAAGAATCGTGACCGGAACAGGGATCTCCATATGGATTTTGTTCATCAAATTCCGGTATAAATGCTCAGGCCCCCCATGTCGGGGGTCTAGAAAACAATCGGACCCATGAGGAGACACGATGTCTGAATCCCTAGCAAGGCCTATGCCGGCGAGCGGGTTACTTGACCGCGAACGCACCGTTGCCGGTGCACGATTCAACCGCTGGCTGGTGCCGCCCGCGGCTCTTGCCATCCATTTGTGCATCGGCATGGCGTATGGCTTTTCCGTGTTTTGGCTTCCGATGACCAAACTGTTGTCAAACACGGACGAGGCGACGTGCAAGGCGCAAGGGCTGATGGCCGAGATGTTCAGCACGACCTGTAACTGGACCGTGCCTTCAGTCACGCACACCTTCGAGATGTTCATCGCCGTCCTCGGCATTGCTGCGGCACTGTGGGGTGGCTGGCTGGAGCACGCCGGTCCCCGCAAGGCCGGGTTCATCGCCGCATTGTGTTGGGGTGGTGGACTTGTCCTTGGTGGCATTGGCGTGTCCACGCACCAGCTCTGGTTGCTGTGGCTGGGCTGCGGGATCATTGGCGGGGTTGGGCAGGGACTGGGCTACATCAGCCCGGTGTCGACGCTGATCAAGTGGTTTCCGGACCGTCGGGGGATGGCCACGGGCTTTGCCATCATGGGCTACGGCGGGGGCGCAATGATCGGAGCGCCGATTGCTGTGGCACTGATGAAGCATTTTGGCGGCGGCGACAGCTCGCAAGGCGTGGCCACGACCCTGATCGTCATGGGTATTTTGTATTTCATCGTGATGTCGGCTGGTGCATTCGGCATTCGCATTCCCCCCAGCGGCTGGAAGCCGACGGGATGGGACGCGGCGTCGAGCGGCTCCAGAAAGGCGATGATTACCCCCCATCATGTGCATCTGGATGTGGCCTGGAAGACGCCCCAGTTCTGGTTGATCTGGGGTGTGCTGTGCCTGAACGTGACAGCCGGGATTGGCGTGATTTCCATGGCCAGTCCCATGCTGCAGGATGTGTTCGGTGGGCACCTGATTGGGCTGGATTCGCTCACGGCGCTGACCACGGCGCAAAAGGCGGCTGTTGCGGCGTCCGCGGCCGGGCTCGTGGGCTTGATCAGTCTGTTCAACAGTCTTGGGCGGCTGTTTTGGGCCAGCATTTCGGACCATATCGGCCGCAAGATGACGTACTCCGTGTTCTTTATCCTGGGCATGGCGCTGTACATCAGCCTTCCCACGCTGGGACATTTGGGCATGGCAGGTCTGTTCGTCATTGGCGTGTGCCTGATTCTGACGATGTACGGCGGAGGCTTCTCGACGGTGCCGGCTTATCTTGCTGACATTTTTGGCACCCAGATGGTCGGGGCGATTCACGGGCGGCTGCTGACCGCGTGGTCAGTGGCGGGCATCGTCGGACCCTTCCTGATTGCAGCCATTCGGCAGACGCAGATCAACGCCGGGGTGGCGCACAACCTCGTGTATGACCGAACCCTGTACATCCTGGCGGGTCTGCTCCTCGCGGGGCTTGTCCTCAACCTCCTGGTGCGCCCGGTCGACGCCAAGCACAACATGACGGCCGAACAACTCGCGCGTGAACGGGCTCTTCAGCACGAGGATCGCACCGCGGGTGATCCCGCGCATGCAGCGCGCGGCCCGTTCGGGCTCACCGGGGTTCTGGCCTGGGCTGCCATCGGCATCCCCTTCCTCATCGGTGTCTATATCGCCCTGCAGAAGGCCGCAGTCCTTTTTTGAAGTAAGGTTCGAGAGTCGGTCTCCCTTTCCCGGCTCCTCATTCCATGCATAACGAGGCCGGCATTGACGCCGGCCTCGTCACTTCACAAGACTCTCCCATGCCCACCCCAGCGCCCACAAACACTCCTCGAGCGGTCGAGTCGGAGCAAAGCGCCGCGCGCGCGCAGCCCGTGCGTTTCATGCGCGTGACTCCGCGCGGTGGTCTCGTCAGCCCCGAGGCTCGGCAAGCTGTCAAGGCGGCCAGCGGCGACTTGGCGTCACGTCCTGACTTGCTGATCGAGCACCTGCACCGCCTGGTGGACGCCGAGGGCGGGCTGCGCCCGTCGCGTCTTGCAGCCTTGGCCGAGACGTTGCGCCTGTCCACCAGCGAGGTGTATGAGGTGGCAAGTTTCTACCACCACTTGCGCCTGTTGCGCGAGGATGAGCCCGCGCCACGGGCGACCGTGCGCGTGTGTACCAATCTGAGTTGCGCACTCGCCGGCGCGGATGCCTTGCTCCACGCGCTGCAACACCGCTGCGGTGCCGATGTCGCAGTTGAAGGCGCGTCGTGCATGGGTCTGTGCACCCAGGCGCCAGGTGTGCTTGTGGGGCGCCACGCGCTCGGCAACGCCACGCCCGAGGCGGTGATTGCCGCACTGCCCCAGGCGTCTGCTCCGGCCAAGCCGCCTGCAGCTGCCGTGGACTACGCCGCGTATCGTGCCGGGGGCGGTTACCGCCTCCTCGAGGAGTGTCATGCCGCGGCGCGCGCGCCGGAAGCAATCATGGCACAACTTGAAGCCGCGGACTTGCGCGGGCTGGGCGGCGCCGGCTTTCCATCCGTGCGCAAATGGCGCACGCTGGCCCAGCAACCGGGCCCGCGTCTGATCGTACTCAATGCAGACGAAGGCGAAGTCGGCACCTGCAAGGACGGCCACATTCTGCGTACGGACCCCCACCGCGTGCTCGAAGGCATGCTTGTTGCGGCGTGGGCCGTGGCTGCCGGCAGGATTTGGATTTATCTGCGTGACGAATACGCAGCCGAGAGCGCCTTGCTGCACCGCGAACTGCAGGCCCTGCATGAAGCGGGGCTCGTGCGCTATGGCGGCGTGGACGTCGGTGGCCCTGAGGATGATGAACCGGGAGCGGACGCCGAGGTGCGTGCGCGACCGCCGCGGGTGGCGCTACGCCGCGGCGCGGGCGCCTATATCTGCGGCGAGGAGTCCGCGTTGATTGAGTCCCTTGAAGGCAAACGTGGCATGCCACGCCTGAAGCCGCCCATCGTGGCCATCAGCGGGTTGTTTGGCAGGCCGACGTTGGAGCATAACGTGGAGACCCTCTGGTGGGTTCGCGATATCGTGCAGGGTGGCGGTCAAGCGTGGGCCGCACTGGGCCGGCGCGGACGCAAAGGCGTGCGACGCTTCACCGTGTCTGGGCGCGTGGCCAGACCTGGCGTCTACCTGGTGCCAGCCGGCATCACCGCGCGCGAACTGATCGAGGAGCATGCCGGGGGAATGGCTCCGGGCTGGTCGCTCTATGGCGTATTGCCGGGCGGCGCATCAGGGGGCATCCTCAACGCGAATCAGGCGGATCTGCCCCTGGACTTCGGCACCCTTGACGCCGAAGGTTGCTTCATCGGCTCGATGGCGCTCATCGTTCTGGGACAGCGGGAGGGCCATGTTGACAAGGCACGCGAGGCAGCCACCAACTTGATGCAGTTTTTTGCCCACGAGAGCTGTGGCCAGTGCACCCCGTGCCGCGAAGGCACCCACCAGATGCTTGCGGCGATGGCTTCGCCAGCGTGGGATGCAACGCACATCGCCGGGCTGACCCGGATCATGCGCGATGCCTCGATATGCGGACTCGGTCAAGCCGCTCCCAATCCAACCGACAGCGTCTTGCGGCATTTTCCACAGGAGGTCGTCTTGGAAGGCACGCTTGCCGGCGGCGCGGACAAGAGTGAGCCGCGCGGATGACACCAATGGAAAGATGAGGACAGCAGGGCGTCGCATCGCGGTGCCGTGCTGCCTTTCGTGGACGGGCATCGTCATGCCGCGTTGCGCGACCCCTACTCGATGAGGACTGAACCATGGACATGACACCTCCCGCTGTTGCCTTCACACTGGACGGCAAGACCCTGCTGGCCCATGCGGGGGAGACGATCTGGGCAGCCGCGCAGCGCCACGGGGTGGAGATTCCCCATCTGTGTCATCATGACCCTTTGCGTCCGGCCGGCAACTGCCGCGCCTGCATGGTGGAGGTCAATGGCGAGCGCGTGCTTGCGGCGTCGTGCTGCCGCAGCGTTGAGCCCAACATGCAGGTGAGCGCGCGCAGTGAGCGGGCACTGGCTGCCCAGCGCGGCGTGCTGGAGTTGCTGGCTGCCCGCCAGCCCAAGCGGGTCGACCGCATTGATAATGAGTTGGACCATTGGTGCCAGCGCTTGGGCGCCGACCGCAGCCGCTTTGCGTCAGCTTTTGCCGGCGCGCGCGCCGAGGCCGCGCATTGGCCCGCGCCTCCGAGAGCAGACGACTCCCACCCGGCCATCAGTGTCAACCTCGATGCATGCATCCAGTGCACACGCTGTCTTCGCGCGTGTCGTGAGGAGCAGGGCAATGATGTCATTGGCTTGGCCGGCAGGGGTGCGTCGGCCCAAATCGTGTTCGATCAGGCCGCGGCGATGGGTGAAAGTACCTGCGTGGCATGCGGCGAGTGCGTGCAGGCTTGTCCCACTGGCGCACTCGCCCCAGCCAACGGATCCTGGGCCAGCCTCAGTACGCGGCAGGTGGATTCGGTCTGCCCGTACTGCGGCGTGGGGTGTGCGCTCACTTACCATGTCCAGCTTGACGCTCACGGCCACGAACACATCGCTCGAGTGGAAGGGCGCGACGGGCTCGCCAACCAGGGGCGCCTGTGCGTCAAAGGGCGCTTTGGCTTCGACTACGTGGCCAACCCGGCCCGGCTGACCACCCCGCTCATCCGCCGCGAGGGCGTCCCCAAGGACCCTGAGCAGGTGCGGCTGTCCGATTGGCGCGCCGTCTTCCGCGAGGCCACTTGGGACGAGGCGCTGGAACGCGCCGCCGGCGGGCTTCTGCGCCTGCGCGCGCAACACGGGGGCAAGGCCTTGGCCGGGTTCGGCAGTGCCAAGGGCAGTAACGAGGAGGCGTATCTTTTTCAGAAGTTGGTCCGCGCGGGTTTCGGTACCCACAATGTGGACCACTGCACCCGGTTGTGCCATGCATCCAGCGTCGCGGCGCTGCTTGAAGGCATTGGCTCGGGCGCGGTGAGCAACCCGGTCATGGACGTGCTGCACGCCGACGTGGTCCTGGTCATTGGCGCCAATCCAACCGTCAACCACCCGGTGGCCGCCACGTGGATGAAAAACGCCATGGCGCGCGGCACGCGCTTCATCCTGGCCGATCCACGGCGCACGGAATTGGCCCGCAAGGCGTGGATGACCCTGCAGTTCCGCGCCGACACGGACCTGGCCCTCCTTAACGCCATGCTGCACGTGGTGTTCGCAGAAGACCTGGTCGATGCGGCCAGCGTGCAGGAGCGTTGCCATGCCGAGGATGTTGAGGCCATCCGCAGGCACGTGGCTCCGCTCAGCCCCGAGGCCATGGAGCCCATATGCGGCGTCGCCGCAGCGGACATTCGCGCCGCTGCTCGGGCATTTGCCACCAGCAAGGGATCGATGATTCTCTGGGGCATGGGAATCTCCCAGCATGTGCACGGCACCGATAACGTGCGCGCACTCATTGCGCTGTGCCAGCTGACGGGACAGATCGGTCGTCCCGGGACGGGGTTGCACCCGCTGCGTGGACAAAACAATGTCCAGGGCGCCAGCGATGCTGGGCTGATTCCGATGATGTTCCCAGACTACGTGCGCACCCAGGACGCGGGAGTGCTCGATCGCGTGGAGCATTACTGGGCATTGCCGCAAGGAAGCCTGAGCCGTGAGCCTGGCCTGACTGTGGTCGAGATTGTCCACGCCGCGTTGGCCGGCACCATCCGCGGGATGTACATCGAGGGCGAAAACCCAGCAATGAGTGACCCTGACGTGCACCATGCCCGCCAAGCGCTGAGCGGCCTGGAGCATCTGGTGGTGCAGGATATCTTTCTCACGGAGACGGCAGCGTTGGCCGATGTGGTGCTGCCCGCATCCGCATGGCCCGAGAAAACCGGCACGGTGACGAACACGGACCGCTTGGTCCAGCTTGGCCGCAAGGCGCTTGCCCTTCCGGGACAGGCGCGTGCGGACCTCTGGATCATCCAGGAAATGGGCCGGCGCCTCGGGGTGACGCCCATCGCGGAGGTTGATATGCACGGTGGTGATGCGGGTGTGGGCGCCGTGTTCGAGGAAATGCGTGGCATGATGTCCTCCATCGCCGGTATCTCGTGGGCGCGCCTTCAGCGTGAAGGCGCCGTGACCTATCCTTGCACGGCAGAAGATGAGCCGGGGCAGCGTGTGGTGTTTGTCGACCGCTTTCCGACCGCCGACGGCCGTGCCAGGCTGCTGCCCGCGCCGCTTGCGTTTGCGGACGAGCGACCCGATAACGCCTACCCGTACGTGCTGATTACCGGGCGCGAGTTGGAGCACTGGCACACGGGAGCGATGACCCGCCACGCCAGCGTCCTCGACGCGCTGCAACCCGCGCCCACCGTCAGCGTCCATCCCATCCTGCTCGCCAAGTTGGGGTTGAGGGCAGGCGATGCGCTGCATGTTCAGTCACGCCGTGGCGCCATCGAGCTGGCCACCCGCGCGGACGATGCGATGCCGCAGGACGCCGTGTTCATCCCCTTCGCCTATGCCGAGGCGGCTGCAAATCTGCTCACCAACGCGGCACTGGATCCATGGGGCAAGATCGCCGAGGTGAAGTACTGTGCGGTGCGCCTGGGCAAGGCGGCAGCGCCAACCCCGTGATGGTGCCGGCCGCGCTCGGGGCTGGCCGATCAAGCGATGGCCCGCGCATCGGCTTGGCATTGGGCAGTGGCTCAGCCAGGGGCTTGGCCCATCTTGGCGTTATCAGGGCCATCGCCGATGCCGGGCTGCACATTGACTGCATCGCGGGTACCAGCATGGGGGCGCTCATTGGAGCGATTGCCTGCGCTGGAAAGCTCGACATGCTGGAGGCCACGTTCGCGCAGTTCGACCGGAAAAGGACCCTGTCGTTTTTCGACGTGGTGCTGCCGCGATCGGGTTTGATTGATGGCGCCAAGGTCAGTGAACTGGTGCGCGCGCATGTTCATGCCGACCTCATCGAGGCACTGCCCATAGCGTTCGCGGCGGTGGCGACCGATATCGCCAGCGGCGAGGAAGTGGTGATTCGCTCCGGCGACGTGATCGAGGCCGTGCGCGCCAGCATTTCCGTCCCGGGCATCTTCACCCCGCTGCGCACCGACGGGCGCATCCTGGTCGACGGCGGGCTGACCAACCCAGTACCGGTCAGCGTGGTGCGAACCATGGGAGCCGACGTGGTGGTTGCCGTCGACCTGAACGACCAGATCGTGGCAGGAAAGAACTTCAAACCCTTTCGACGCGAAGCGCCCGGGGGCCAAGGCATGGGCGACGCAGCGATGACGCGATTGGTTCGCAATTACCGGCAGACGATGGCCGATCTGAAGGCGCGGTTGCTCGCCCGCGATGCTCCGGCGGCGGCGCAGTTTTCGCGCTGGGCGCTCAAGGAGGACCCGTTGCCGAACATCTTTGACGTGTTGTTGGCGTCAATCAACGTGATGGAGACACGGATCACCAAAACGCGCCTGGCGCTTGATCCGCCGGATGTGCTTATCCAACCCCCGCTTGGACATATCCGGTTTCTCGAGTTTGGGCGCGCCGAAGAAATCATTGCCATTGGCTACCAGAGCGCGGCGGACGCGCTGTCGCAATGGCTTGCGCAGCAGGGCACCGCCCCCAACGATGACTCCCGTGCCCCTGCCCCTGCCCCTGCCCCTGCTGTGGGGGCGTCCCTGAGCCGGTGAGTGGAGGCACACTCCGGCACGTCTCGACGCGGTTGACCAAGCGCGCGGCAGGCCCGCATCGCCTGTGACGTGCGTGGTATGGCCATGCCGCCAGCAGCAGGAACGCGCCGAAGCGACGCAGGGGCAGCCCAGTGGCGCGCCAGAGCGCTACAGGAAGCGCCATCCCTGCGATGCAAGCGGCGGCCGCCAGCCAAGGGCGGGGATGTCAATGATCTGGGGGCGAAACCACGTTATGATTTGCCAAGCATATCGTGATAATGCTGGACATTGCATAACCAGGCAAAACGCGATCCATGAGCGTCTCCAACGACACCACTCCCCGTCCGAAAGTCCGCCTTGAAATCAAACAGGGCACGGCGATCGGGCCAGGCAAGGCCCGGTTGCTCGAGGCCATGGCGCGCACCGGCTCGATTTCAGCTGCTGCCCGGGAGCTCGACATGAGTTACCGGCGTGCCTGGCTGCTTGCCAGCAGCCTGAACCAGGCATTCAAGTCGCCCCTGATTGAAGCCAGCAAAGGGGGAAGCGGCGGTGGTGGAGCGCTGCTGACTCCGCTCGGATATGAAGTCCTTCGGCGCTACCGGCGCATGGAATACAGGGCCTTGCGCGCCATCGAGTCTGATATGCGAGCCTTCAATGCCCTGCTGCGTGAGGGCGATGATGACCCGTCCGCGCTCGATGTCGCCGCTGATGTGGCCGATGAGCCCGGCAGTGATGGCCTTGTGCGGGCTATGGACCAGCCGCTTCGCGCCGCAACCGTCAGCGCGAAGCGCGGCCGGCCGCGAAAGGGCGCTGCATTTCCCAAGGTTTGACCCGTTCGCGTAACGGCTCATTGCCGCGAGCGCGCCGTTGAGCGGATTGGCCTCCATCGGCTGCTCGATGCACGAATGGCGCGCGACGTCACCGGCGCGCCAAAGCTAGACCGTCTCCGGCGCGAGCAGCGCCACGACAGCTGCACGATGAGGGCACCCGGAGCGGGCTGCGCCTGCATTCCGGCAAGCGGCGATCGGATCCGGGCGCGCCGCGGCCAACCCTTTGGAGCATGAATGCCCTGTAATCGAAAGGTCCAAGCGGATATATCGATTTCGAGGCGAACGCATGCATGTGCGCAACCGTCAGCCACAACGTAATTGGCAAAGAGGGTCGAGCGATAGGCTAGAAGTTTCTTGCGTTATAGTTAATTAAATATAACCCTTGATCGGGCTGCATGTTCACTGGGGCTGGATGTGCATGCTCGCTGGCCTTCCCAGCCCATGGAGTATTCGATGCAACGTTTCACGAAGGGATCCCGCTTGCTGGCCGCTGTCGCCCTTGCAAGCGCCTGTGCGGTTCCCGCAGCGCAAGCGGCGAAGCCCGTGCTTGCGGTGGCTTATGCAGGTTCGATGGGTGCATTGATGGACAAGGGCTTGGGCCCAGCCATCGCAAGGCAGACGGGTGTGCAGTACCAGGGCGAGGGCGCTGGCGCCTTCGGGCTCGCACACTTGATTGCCGCCAAGCAGCTGAACCCTGACGTGTTCGTGTCGGTGACCCCAGGTCCGATCAGGGTGCTGCAAAAGGCGGGGCTGATTGGTACGGCGGTACCGGTGGCCAGCACGCAGATGGTCATCGCATACAGCCCCAAGAGCCGCTTTGCCAAGGATTTCATGGTCGCGTCGGCTGGCAAGGCAAATTGGTACGAGGTGCTGGAGAAACCGGGATTGAAATTTGGTCGGACCGATCCCACCGTGGACCCCCAAGGCCGAAACATCGTGTTGACCATGCTGCTGGCCGAGCACTACTACAAAAAGCCGGGATTGGCCGACAAGATTCTGGGTGGCGTGTTCAACACGAGACAGATCTTTACCGAGCCTTCGCTCTTGTCGCGCCTCGAATCGGGTCAACTTGACGCCACTTCGGGGTACCTCAGTGCCGTCATCTCGCATGGGTTGCCCTATGTCAGACTTCCGGCCCAAATCAATCTGAGTGATCCAGCCATGATCGACACCTGGTACAGCAAGGTGCACTTCAGTATTGCGCTGCCCAATGGCAGCAGCGATAACGTGTCTCCGCAACCGATGGTGTTCTATGCCGCCGTGCTGAAGAACGCCCCCAACCCCGAGGCGGGCGAGGCCTTCGTCAAGCTCATGACCAGTGCAGAGGGGCAGAGGATGTTTAAGGCATACGGGTATGGCGAACCCAAGGGTGGCAATCTTCAGTAAATCCATGGGGTGGGTGACAATGGCGCCGCTGCCCAGTTTTCGCTGCCCGACCTGCCCACATGTCCATCCTTCCCCTGGATTCCGCCGCCGCTGATTTCGGTGGCCATCACCCGAACGCGGGTGAGGCGCGGCGCGCCTGGGTGGTGGCTGCGCTCGGCCTGGCCGGGCTAGCCTTTCTTGCGGTTCCATTTTTCGGGTTGTTCATCAGCACACCCTGGAGCCAGTTGCAACTGCAGCATGGTGATCTCTCGTCCTTGAGGGCGTCGGTGATCTACACCCTCGTGGCCGTGACGCTTGTCGTGATCTTCGGCACGCCTGTGGCATGGTGGCTGGCGAGGTATGAGTTTCGGGGCAAATGGGCGCTGGAACTCCTCGTCCTGCTGCCGCTGCTGACGCCGCCGCTGGCCATGGGCCTTCTCCTGTCCATGAGTTACGGGCCCTACAGTTGGGCGGGGCAACCGCTCGCACAACTGGGGCTCACTCTCACCAACACGACGAATGCATTCGTGCTTGCGCAAATTTACGGCAGCGCACCGTACTTCATCGTGGCCGCGCGCTCGGCCTTCGAAGGCGTGCCGCGCGAACTCGAACAGATGTCGCTCACGCTGGGGCAGTCTCCCTGGCGCACGTTCTGGCGCATTACCGTGCCACTGGCCAAGCTCGGGCTCGGCGCCGGGGTGGCGCTGGCCTGGGTGCGGGCGCTCGGTGAGTTCGGCATCGTGCTGATCGTCGCGTACTACCCTCAGGGCATTCCAGTCAAGCTCTGGGTCAATCTGCAAGACACGGGGCTTTCGGCAGTTTATCCCCTGCTATGGCTTTTTTTCGTGATTGGCCTGCCTTTGCCGTTGTTGATGGGTGCGCTATCGCGGCGCAATTCCATGCGGCATTAAATGCTCCATGCGCGTTGATCTTTCCATCACACACCCCGTCGTACTTTCCGCGCAATTCGAGGTGCGTGGTTTCACCGTGTTGCTGGGGGCGAGCGGAGAGGGCAAGAGCACGCTGATCAAGGCGCTGGCCGGTCTGGTGCCGAGTACAGGCGAGCCCTTCAATGGGCTGCCCCCGCAGCGCCGGCCCGTCGGCTATCTGCCCCAGGGCTATGCGCTGTTTCCGCACCTGAAGGCATGGGAAAACGTTGCGTATGCGCTCGGTGGCACGCTCAAGGAGCATCGCCGCATTGCACTTGATCTTCTCGGCGCCCTGAATCTTGCGCATCATGCGGAGAAGCGCCCAGCGCAACTCAGCGGCGGACAGCAGCAACGCGTGGCCTTGGCCCGGGCGCTGGCGCGCAAGCCCCACATCCTGCTTCTCGATGAACCCACATCGGCGCTGGACGCGAGCACGCGAGACGAAGTCATGGCCGAACTCATCTCGCGCATGCACCAGCTCTCGGTTCCCGTGTTGGCCGCGACCCATGATGCAAGCCTGGCTGCGATGGCCGATTGGATGGCGTTGATGGCGGGGCGGCGGGTGGTGCAGCAGGGTGTTCCGCGGGAGGTGTTCGCACACCCAGCCAGCATTCAGGCGGCCGCACTCCTGGGTTTTCGCAACCGTTTCGTGGGCACCGTGTTGCGCCAGGAGGAGCACGGCGGCTACACCCTTTTGCGATGGGATGCAGCAGATGCCACGCTGCGCGTGCCGCTGCTTCCGCAGGCCGCCCCAGGCTGCCTCGTCGATTGGGTGGTGGCTGCGGATGACGTGCGCCTGCCGCCCCTCAAGCTTCAGGAACAGCGCGCAAGCGAAAACCCGGTGCACGGCCGCATCGAGCACCTGGTCGTGCAGGGTGCCAATACCACTGCGGCCTTGCGCTGCGGCGACGCGCTGTTATGGCTCACCGCGCCTTATCGTTTGGCCGACCATCATCACCTGGCTCTCGGGGACCCATTGAGCGTGGATTTGCGCACTTCGCATATCCGCGGTTGGCTGCGTGAGCCGGTCGCTTCAGGGTCGCACGCAGCGCAACGCCGTGCCCTCTAGCCTGGAGTCTGGGGCGCCAGTGAAGCCAGTGCCTCGATGAGCTGATCAACGTCGCCCAGCGTATGGGCCGCTGAAAGGCTCAGGCGCAGACGGGCCGTTCCCTCGGGCACGGTGGGCGGGCGGATCGCGGGCGCCCAAAACCCCTTTTGCCACAAGCCGGACATCGCTGCGAGCGCTGATGCGTTGTCGCCGATGATGATGGGCTGAATCGGCGTCTTGGAGGCGGTGAGTTGCCAGCCTGAAGGAAGCACCTTCGCGCAACCGGCGCGCAAGCGTCGATTCAGGTCCTGCAGCGTTTGCCGCCGCCACTCTTCTGCGGCGATCAACTTGAGACTGACGCGCAAGGTTTCAGCAATGAGGGCGGGCGCTGCAGTCGCAAAGATGTAGCTGCGTGCGCGCTGCATGATCCATTCCACCAAGTCATCTTCGCCGGCGACAAAGGCGCCAGCCACGCCTGCCGCCTTGCCGAGCGTTGCCATGACGATCAGCCGCGGGCTGCGCAGTCCGAACATCGCCGCCGTACCGCGACCTCCTTCGCCGAGCACGCCAAACCCGTGCGCGTCGTCGATGAGGAGTAGCGCATCAAACCGGTTGGCCAACTCAAGCAGCGCCGGGAGCGGTGCAATATCGCCGTCCATGCTGAACACGGCGTCAGTCGCAATGAGCTTGCGCCGCGCGGAGCTTGCTGCCAGCAGTCTGCCGAGCGCGTCGACATCCGCGTGCGGGTACACCTGCACGTCGGCGCGTGACAGCCGCGCACCGTCGATCAGGCAGGCATGGTTGAGGGTGTCTGAAAACACCGCGTCGCCGCGTCCGACGAGCGCCGGCACAATGCCCACATTTGCCGCGAAGCCGGCATAGAAATACAGCGCCCGCGGCAAACCCACAAAGGCGGCTAGTTCGGCCTCCAGCGCCTCATGAGCGCTGCTGTGGCCACACACGAGCGGGGACGCGGTCGCGCCCACGCCAAAGCGTGCGGCCGCTTCGCATGCTGCTTCAATCAAGGCCGGGTGTTGGGCGAGCCCCAGATAATCGTTGCTGCAAAACGCCAGCATCTCGCGACCGTCAACCGTCAGGCGCACGCCGTCGTAGCGCTGCACGACCCGGCGCCGTCGACGCAGGTGCGCGGCGTCGAGCGCATCGAGATCAGCTGTGAAGTCAGGTGTCATGAAACATCCGAAAGGGCAAGGTCATGAACTCTCCCGCCGCTAAACGCATGGCGTTGTAGCTGGGGTTTCGCGGGTCACAGACTTCGACTTGCCACGTTGCCATGGCAGAGGTTTGGGTCTCGCCGCCACGCCCGTCCCAGGCGTGTCCTGCGTGTTGAATGCGTCGATGATGACCACCGATGCGCTGTTGCGGTCGCGTGGCATGACATGCCCGCAGTGCGGGCAGACACGCATGCGGTCTGCGAGCGTCTTGGGCACAATCTCCCAGCACGCCGCGCAGCGTTGCGACGGTTTGATCTGGCGCGTATTGCTCAGATGCAGCCGCGTACCAGCTTCTTCCGCTTTGTACGCCAGCATCGGATGCGCCATGCCGAACGCGGCCGAGAGAATTTCCCGGTTGAGTCCGGCCTTTTGCCGCACGCGACGGCCCGGTGCATCCACCGTGCCCTTCGCGCTGCGGCTCATGGTCTTCGGGGCCAATTGCTCCGTGGCCAGGACGGCGCATTGCCGCACCATCCTGGTCGTTTCCTTGTGCACGAAGTGCCGGCGCAGGTTGGAAATCCGGTCGTGCAGCCGGGCGATGCGACGCCCGAGCCGTTTGAAGCGCAACGATCCGTTCTTCTTCCTGGCGCGCTGGCGTTGCAGCGCGGCAAGGCGCGGCAGTTCCTCGCGCAGCCAGCGCGGGTTCGCAATCGTCTGTCCGTCGTCGAACGTCGCCCAGTCGGTGATCCCGAAGTCCACGCCACGGCGTAGATCGGCGGTGCGCTGCCGCGCACAGGCCGACTCGGGCACGCGCAGCGTCACCGACACGAACCACCCACCACCTTTGCGCGTGAGGGTGATGTCGTTGGGTTTTGCCTGATCGCCGAAGCGGTGCCGGCCGCGCGCCCGAATGGACATCGCAGCCTCGCCACTGCCAATGCGCAGCGTGGCACCACGACCGCCGTGCTGCATGAGCTTCCAGCCAGCCGGGTCGGGATAGGCAAAGCCCGCGAACCGCTTGGCGGCCTTGAACCGCGGGAATCCGGGCGTTTGACCAGCTTTGACCCGGCGAAAGAACGACTGGAAGGCGAGATCCAGCCGCCGCAGCGTCTGCTGCAAGGCATGGCTGCCGAGTTCGTTGAGCTCAGGCCGATCGGCCTTGATCTGCGGCAGGACGTTCTGCTGCTCGTCGTAAGAGATGCACTTCCTGGCCTTGTGCCAGGCGTCGATGCGCTCCTCGTGCGCCGCGTTGTACAACTCGCAGTGCAGCCGCGTCCACGCCTCCAGCTGCGCAGCTTGCGCGGCATTGGGGTACAGCTTGAGCGTGACTTTGCGCCGTTGCATGCTGGTATTTTATCCAGCCTCGCAAGGAACAACAAGCGAAACCCGCCTGCTTGACCCCCTCCTGCCCGGACGGCTTCGCCTGAGCGACGCTGTGCGTCGGGCCGGGCGAGGAAGGGGAATGCGCGGGCATTTGTTCATGGATGAACTGGGCAAGCGGCCGGCATCGCCAGATGGCCCGGATGCGCACGCCTTGGCGCCGTGTTCAGGCGTCGAGCGTCGATCATGTCGGCAATTGGAGGAAAACTGCCGCCCGCACGCTGTCGGGCGGGGCCATGTGCGGAATCACGCCCAGGCAAGGCGCGCGCAGGCGGGCGCGCAGCGTGGCGATATTGTCCTCGGCGCGCAGCATGTCGGCGTCGATGCGATTGGCGATCCACCCCGCGAACGGAAGGCCGCGGGCAAAGATGGCCTCTTGGGTAAGCAGTGCGTGGCTCAAGCAGCCCAGCTTGATGCCGACCACCAGAATGACCGGCAGACGCAGTTCGCGCGCGAGATCGCCCCCGTCCTCGATGCTCGACAGCGGCACCAGAAATCCTCCAACCCCTTCGACCACCACCGCCTCGGCGCTTCGGCGCAAGTCGGCAACGCATTGGGCAATGTGCGCCAAATCGATGCGCACCCCTGCGGCCTGCGCAGCCAGATGTGGGGATGCCGGCTCGGCGAGGTGGTAAGGGTTGTCGAGCGCGCCTGGCACTTGCACTGTGCTTGCTGCGCGAAGGTGCGCCACATCGTCGTTGATACCTCCCGGTGGGTGCCCGGCAGCCACGGGCTTGGTGCCCACGACGCGCGGGAACTTGGCGCGCAACGCATGCAGCAGCGTGCACGCGGCGAGGGTCTTGCCGATTTCGGTATCCGTGCCGGTGACAAACCAGGCGGGGGCCAAGGTGTCCATCAAGGTAGGGGCGGGCTGGAGGCTTGCGGATGCGTCGCGGTCGTGAGGACGGTAGCGAGTGCGCCAAGCGCCGCATCGCGCAGGAGTGTGGCAGCATCGTCATCAATGACGTACGGCGGCATGAAATAGATGGTGTTGCCGATAGGCCGCAGTAGCGCGCCACGCTTCAAGGCGGCTGCGGCGAAGTGCCTTGCGAAATCTGCAGGCGCGCCGTCGACGTCCCAGGCCCAGATCATGCCTAGACGGCGGGCATGGATCAGGCGTGGATGCGCGGTCAGCGGGGCAAACACGGCATCGAGGATCGTCGCGCGTTCGCTGTTGGCAATCAACTGCGCATCATTCAGCAACGCCAGCGTGGCAAGCGCGGCACTGCACGCGAGCGGGTTCCCCGTGTAGGAGTGCGAATGCAGGAAGCCAAGCGCCACGTCATCATCGTAAAACGCGTGGTAGATGCTATCGGTGGTCAACACCACCGATAGCGGCAAATAGCCGCCCGTGAGCCCCTTGCTGAGGCAGACGAAATCGGGCCTCACCCCCGCCTGTTCGCAGGCGAGAAAGGTGCCGGTACGGCCCATGCCAACGGCGATTTCATCGGCAACCAGATGGACGTCAAAGTGCGTGCACAGCTCGCGGGCGCGCGTCAGGTATTGCGGGGCAATCATGACAAAGCCGGCGGCACATTGCACGAGCGGCTCCACAATGAGTGCGGCGGTCTCGTGCGCGTGGACCTCGAGGTGGGCTTCAAGCGCGCGCACGCAGTGTGCAACCCATTGCGATTGCTCCATGCCCGTTGGCCGCGCGCGCGCATCCGGTACAGGCACCGTGGCGGACACGCGCAGCAGCGGGCCGTAGTTCGCGCGAAACAATGGGATGTCGGTCACGGACAGTGCCCCGACAGTCTCGCCGTGGTAGCCGCCGGCCAGGCCGATAAAGCGATTTTTTTCGGGGCGGCCAACGTTGCGCCAATAGTGCGCGCTCAGTTTGAGCGCGATCTCGGTGGCTGATGAGCCATCGCTGCCATAGTGCGCGTGTGACAGACCTGTGCGAGCGGCCAACGCTTCGGAGAGTTGGACCACAGGCGCATGGGTGAGACCCGCGAGCATCACGTGTTCAACCCGATCCATCTGCGCGCGAATGGCCGCCTTGATCGAGGGCTGGTTGTGGCCAAACAGATTCACCCACCAGGAGCTGATCGCGTCGACGACGCGCCGACCCTTTGCGTCAGTGAGCCACACGCCTTCGCCGCTGACGATTTCCAGCGGGGGCGCCTGTTCATGACGCTTCATCTGCGTGCAAGGGTGCCATACCGCGCGCAAGCTGCGCGCGGGAATGTCCAAAGCGGCGGGCAAGGGTTTATCCATGAGCTGCATGAAGCAAAGTGGTGATGATAGGAACACTGCAAGGTCTTGTCCGGGAAGACACCACGGGCGGGCGATCGGGAATGGTGCCCCGGCGCAATGCTGCCGGGCGCAACGGCACGCTCGGCAGCTGGTGCAGAGGGTCATGGACCGCCGCGTTGCGCGCCGGGCGCTGCGCGCGGCTCCATGCTTAGATTTGCCAAGGGGATCCGGGCGCGACCGCGCCGAGACAGCATCCATCATCGTGCCCGGCACCAAGCCCGGAGCAAGGCGTGGGAGTCCGCACGCCCTGTTGTTGAGCTCGGTTTGCCTGCTCCGGTGGCGAGGGCATCGGAAAAGTCGTTTGCAGCCCTGGGTGTGCAGTGCTTCAATGGGGGCGCCGGCGCCATGCCGGCATTTTTGCCCAAACCATGTGGAAGCTCACCGGTCCCATCCAGCACATCAGCAACTATCACGCCGAACTGACCCGCATTCGCCGTGATTTGCATGCGCATCCCGAACTCGGGTTTGAGGAGGCGCGCACGGCCAGTCTTGTCGCCGCAGAGCTGTCCAGCTATGGCGTGGACGAGGTCCACGCCGGCATTGGCCGCACGGGCGTGGTGGGGGTCGTGCGTGGAAGGCTCAATGTCGAGACCAGCCTCGACGGGCCATTGAATGGGGCGGCGGATTCCTGCGTGCGCGCGGTGGCGCTGCGCGCCGACATGGATGCGCTGCCCATCAAGGAGGACAGCGATTTCCCCTGGCGTTCGGCTCGCAGCGGTGTGATGCACGCCTGCGGCCACGATGGTCACACCACCATGTTGCTTGGTGCCGCACGCTATCTGGCGGCCACACGGAATTTTGCCGGCAGCGTGTATTGCATCTTCCAGCCTGGTGAAGAGGGGCTGGGTGGCGCCAAGGCCATGATGGACGACGGTTTGTTCGAGCGCTTCCCGGCAGACTGGATCTTCGGCATGCATAACTGGCCGCAGTTGCCTTCTGGAAAGATCGGCCTCGCGCCGGGCGCAATGATGGCGGCGGCGGACCGCATCACCATCAAGGTCACGGGCGATGGTGGCCACGGCGCCCATCCGGACATGACCATCGACCCCGTTCTTGTGTCAGCGCACATCATCACGGCGGTGCAGAGCATCGTCGCGCGCAATGTCAACCCGCTGGACGATGCTGTCGTCAGTATTTGCGCACTGCAGGGCGGCGATCTGTCGGCCATGAGTGTGATTCCGCGCCAGGTCACCCTGGTGGGAACGGTGCGCAGTTTCCGCACGGAGGTCCAGGCTTTGATCGAAAAACGCCTGGGTCGCATCGTGCAATCCGTGGCGCAGGCCTTTGGGGCCAGTGCGGAGATGCAGTACGAGCGCATATACCCCGCCACGATCAATACCCCGCAGGCGGCACATTATGCCGCCGAGGTTGCCGCGGAGATTGTGGGTGACGCCTCCGTGGTGCGTGATCTGCCGCCCAGCATGGGGGCCGAAGACTTCGCGTTCATGTTGCAGGCCACGCCGGGCGCGTACCTGCGCCTGGGGCAGGGATCCGAGGGTGGGGGCTTTCTTCACACGCCGCGATTCGACTTCAACGACGCCGTCCTGCCCTTGGGGGCGGCGCTTTACGCGCGCCTGGCGGAAAGGGTGCTGAGCCAGCCGGTCGGCGCGATGCTCTGAGCGGGTTTGCCTTGCGCCATCGCGCAATTGGGTCTAGGCTTGGCCAGCTGGGCTGGCGCGTTGCGTCAGGGGTGATGTACACGTCATTGAAAGGAATTTCATGCACCTGCTTGCGTTTCTCATCATCGGCGCCGTTGCCGGCTGGCTTGCCGGGCTCATCACCAAGGGTGGTGGATTCGGATTGCTCGGCGATATCGTTGTTGGTGTGGTCGGAGCCTTCCTCGGCGGATTTTTGTTCCGCATGCTGGGGCTTTTCCCGGGCGGGGGCCTCATCCCCAGCCTGATCGTGGCGACCATTGGTGCTATCGTGCTGTTGTTCTTGATCCGGCTGATCAAGCGGGCGTGACGATTTGTGCGCGTGGTCGACGCAGATCGTCGGGCCATGCCAAAATTCGGCAGGCCACGATGTCGCAGCACCAAGAGATCTTCAGCCGAGAAACACCCGGGCGAACTTGCGCTTGCCAACCTGAAGCACCACGGTTCCGGCGGCAAGCTTCAATGTGCGGTCTTCCACCAGCGTGCCGTCCACCCGCACGCCACGCTGGGCAATCATGCGCAGCGCTTCGGCGGTGGAGGGCACCAACCCCGCCTGTTTGAGGGCAGCGGGAAGGGGCAACCCGCCTTCGGGCAGGGCCAGCCGTAGGTCGGGGATATCGTCCGGCACGCCACCGCGGGCACGCAGTTCGAAATCCGCCTGCGCTGCGTTGGCGGCTTGTGCTGAGTGAAAGCGAGTGACGATCTCGTGTGCAAGCAAGACCTTCGCGTCCTTGGGGTTGCGCCCGGCGTCGACTTCCGCTTTTAGTGCGGCAATTTCGTCTAACGGGCGGAATGACAGCAGTTCGTAGTACCGCCACATCAGCGTGTCACTGATCGACAGCAGCTTGGCGTACATGCTGGCAGGCGCCTCTTGGATGCCGATGTAGTTGCCCTTGGTCTTGGACATTTTCTCGACCCCGTCCAGTCCCTCAAGGAGCGGCATGGTCAGGATGCACTGCGGTTCCTGCCCATACTCCTTCTGCAGCTCGCGCCCGACGAGAAGGTTGAATTTCTGGTCGGTTCCGCCGAGTTCCAGGTCGCTATGCAGTGCAACCGAGTCGTAGCCCTGCATCAGCGGATAAAGAAGTTCGTGCATCGCGATCGGCACGCCGGCCTTGAAGCGCTGGGTGAAATCATCACGCTCGAGGAGCCGCGCCAGGGTGTACTTCGCCGCAAGGCGAATCATGCCGTCGGCTCCCAGCAGCTCGCTCCATTCGGAGTTGTAACGAATTTCCGTTCGCTCAGGGTCGAGCACCAGGCTGGCCTGCGCGTAATAGGTCTGTGCATTGGCCTTGATCTGCTCGATCGTCAGCGGCGGGCGGGTTGTGTTGCGCCCGGAGGGATCGCCGATGCGTGAGGTGAAGTCGCCAATGAGGAAAATCACCGTGTGGCCCAGATCTTGCAACTGTCGAAGCTTGTTGAGCACGACTGTATGACCGAGGTGGATGTCTGGAGCCGTTGGATCCAGCCCAAGCTTGATGCGCAGCGGCTTGCCCGTGGTGGCGCTGCGTGCAAGCTTGGCCTCCCACTCGGATTGCACCAGAAGCTCTGAGCATCCGCGCTTGGTGATGGCCAGGGCTTGCTGCACCGTCTTGGCGAGTGGCCCTGTGGACTGCGCAGCACTTGCAAGCGGAGCGTCAGGATTGTGAAAAGAGGAATCAGTCATGGCTTTTGGGGAATTTTTGCAGGAAACGGCTGTTAAACTTGGCCCCGCCCTGCATCCTGAATCGGGTCGCGGATTGCGCATCGCCAAGTTTTTCCATGCGCGTTTGCACCTCAGTCATGCAGTGTATTGGAGGCGTTCGCACGCGCCGTCGTCCACGCTCGATCGCGGAGACAGTGCGTTGGCCCAGACGTCGCGCTTGCGCGGCAGGCTGCTTCAGGAATGCTCTCCACCCCTTCCGCCCTGGCCGGCTCCTGCCGGCTGGTTGTTCCGCCACTCGACGAACAAGGAGTGTGCATGACTTTTTTTGCCCAAAACCCCAACCGGCTTCGCGGCCGCATCGCTGCGCTGCGCGAAGCGGTCGAGCGCCACCCGGGCCGCGTTGCGGCTGCCGTTGGCTCGACCTTGCTGCTGTCCAGCGCGACGGCTTTCGGCCTTGCCGAATATGGTCTACAGCCCCAGCTTCCCTCAGCCACGACGCTGAGCATTCCCGTGGCCATCGACGTCGCGCCACAAGTGCAGGCGCTGGATGACCAACCGCAGCAGGTCTATACGACGGCCCATGTACGCGCGTCCGACACGGTGGAGTCGTTGCTGCGCCGTTTGCAGGTGACCGATCCGGCGCAATTGAAGGATCTCGTCGCCAATGCCGATCTGCGCGTCCTGCTCGACGCGTCAGGCGGGGTGGTGACGGCGAAGGTCAATTCGGTGGGCCAACTGGTGCAGCTTCAGGCGAGATTGCCGCAAACAGCGCCGACTCGACCCGAGAAGGACTTGCAACGCGGTGGAGTGGATCACGCCCAGGTGCCGGGCCGTCAGACCTGGCGTCTGCTCACCCTCACCAGCCAGTCTGGCGGTGGCTTTGCCAGCACGGTGACGCAGGAGAGCGCGCAGGCACAGTTGCGCATGGCAACGGGCGTGGTGCAATCAACGCTGTTCGCGGCGGCCGACGAGGCGCATATGCCCGATGCCGTAGCCACGCAATTGGTCAACCTTTTTGCTGGAGAGGTGGATTTCCGCCGCAGCTTGCGTCCAGGCGACCGCTTCACTGTCGTGTGGCGGCAATATGAGGCTGGCGGCCAGACCCTGCGTGTGGGACGCATCGTCTCGGCCCAGATCACCAGCCGTGGCGTCACGCACGCTGCCGTATGGTTTGATCCGCAGGGCGACAAGAAGGCCGCGGGATACTACAAGCCCGATGGCAGCAGCCTGACGCGCGCGTTTCTGCTCTCGCCCTTGCCCTATGACCGGTTGACCTCAGGCTACGGCTGGCGCATCAGCCCCATCTTCCACAAACCCGAATTTCACAAAGGCATCGACCTGGCGATCCCCGTGGGCACGCCCGTGCGCACGATTGCGGACGGACGCGTGGTCTATGCGGGCTGGGGCACAGGGTACGGAAAGTACGTCAAGGTGGTGCATCCCGACGGCTTCGCCACGATCTACTCGCATTTGAGCCAGTTCGACGTGCACGTCGGTGAGCACGTCAAGCAGGGCGAGGTTGTGGCACGATCCGGCAACACGGGGTGGTCGACCGGGCCGCACTTGTATTTCCAGTTTTTCGTTGACGGTAGACCAGTGAACCCATTGACGATTTCGCACTATTCGCCGAAGGGAAGTGCTGTTCCAGCCGATTTGCGCAGCGCCTTTTTCGCGCAGACATCCGATCCTGCGAAGATGTTGGCCCTCGTTCCGGGGCCCGAAGTCGCCAGTGGTGTCAACCAGGCGCATGCCCAAGGCGCCCTGCGCAACGGCTGACGCATGGCACCCACCAAGCGCTCAAGCGGGTATCGCACAGCCCTGCGAGCAGCGCACGATGGAGCGACTTCCGCGGCGTGTCTTTTGCGCGCCGTGTTTCGTGGACATCCGGGGCGCGCGGCATTCGCAGCCGGCGTGGTGCTGATGGGGGCAGGCGTTACTGCCTATGCCATTGCGCCTGATTCGCATGACCCGGCACTCCGGCCCGCAACGCTCCTCACCATCCCGCTGCAGACGGACGCCGCGGCGCAAGCCGAGTCCCTGGATGAACAGCCAGTGGTGTTGCATGACAGCACCCAGATCGGTCGAGACGACACGGTGCAGACCCTGCTGGGGCGCTTGGGCGTGACCGACCCGACAACGCTGCATACCCTCAGCAGGGACGCCCAGATGCGCGCCCTTGTCGCGGGGGGCAACATCGGTTCGGAAGTGGTGGCCGAAGTTGACAGCACCGGGCAGCTGCGCAAGCTTGAAGCCACCTTGGTGCCCCGCGCTGGAGGATCCCCTGCTCCCTCCGCCGGTCATGGGGCGCAAGGCGAGGTGCTGCGTGTTGCCGATCTCGCGCCGCAGGGCAAGCGGCTCACGCTCGCCCCATCTGCGGCAGGCTGGACCGCGCGCCTCGTGCCGCTTGACCTGCACACGCAGACGGCCATTGCCGCGGGGGAGATCGGGAGCAGCGTCGCCGAGACGGCGCAAAGGGCGGGCCTCGCGCCGGATGTGATGGTCCAGCTTCGCCAGATCTTCGCCGACCGGCTCAATGTCCATCACGATCTGTCTGCCGGCGAGCACTTTGCCATGGTCTATGAGGTGTTCATGGCGAATGGCCGCACGGTGGGCACGGGGCGTGTGCTTGCTGCCGAGCTCACCAGTCATGGCAAGCGGTTGCAGGCGCTGTGGTTCGCTCCGCGCGATAACCCAGGGCAAGGCGCCTACTACACCCCGCAAGGCCATGCTCTGCAGCGCGGTTGGCTCACCTCACCGCTGGCAGTCAGCAAGGTCACGTCGCCTTTCGGCATGCGCTTTGACCCCATAGCCCGGCGCGCGCAGTTACACGAGGGCGTGGACTTCCATGCGACCGTGGGCACGCCGGTGCGCACCGTCGCAAGCGGCCGCGTCGTCAAGGCTGGCAAGGAATCCGGCTACGGCAATGTCGTGAAAATTGATCATCCTGGCGGTTTCGAGACGGTGTACGCGCACCTGAGTCGAATTGACGTGCACGCGGGCCAACACGTCACAGGCGGTCAGGTCATCGCCAAGTCGGGCGATTCGGGCTGGTCGACGGCTCCGCACCTGCACTTTGAACTCCATGTCAGGGGCCGACTGGTGGATCCGCTGAAGATTGCCGCCTATATGCCGCCAAGCCCGTCCCTGCCCTCTGGCGAGCGAGCGGGGTTTTTCGCCGCGACCGCCGTCTTCAGCACCCAATTGGCTGCAGCAATGGGAGGCGCATCGCGCCTGGCCAGCGCGGCCCCAGCGGTTGAACTCGACTAAAGGGGCCGAAGGAGCCTTCGCCCGCGCATGACCACATTGCGCCACGCTCCGCCCAGGGCGGCTGATTTGTACATCGGCCTGATGTCCGGGACCTCGCTCGACGGGGTGGACGGCGTTTTGCTTGAACTTGCACGAAGCCCGGAAGCGGCTCAGGAGTCGCGGCACTCCTCGGCGAGCCACTTGCGCGTGCGTTCGCACGCCCACCAGGTTTTCCCTGGCCAATTGCGCACCGATCTGTTGGTGCTGACCCAGTCGTGCCCCGATGAGATTCATCAAGCGCAACGCGCTGCCATCGAGCTTGTGGATGTCTATGCGCAGGTGGTCACCAAATTGCTGAGTCAGGAAGCGCTCGCGCCGAGCGCTGTGCGTGCGATTGGCGCACACGGGCAGACGGTGCGGCACCGACCGGACCGTGGCTACAGCGTCCAGATCAATGCCCCTGCGCTACTGGCCGAGCGCACCGGAATCGCTGTGGTTGCCGACTTTCGCAGCCGCGATATTGCTGCTGGTGGACAAGGTGCACCATTGGTGCCGGCCTTTCACCACGCTGCGTTTTGGCACGCCGGCGAGGCATTGGCCGTGCTGAACCTTGGTGGCATCGCGAACCTGACATTGATTGACCAGGCCGGCAGCACGATCGGCTTCGACTGTGGTCCGGCCAATACCCTGCTTGACGGGTGGGTCCAGAAACATCTGGGCAGCGAATTCGATGCAGGTGGAAGCTGGGCGGCCGGTGGGGGCGTCTCTGCTGCCCTGCTGCATGACCTGCTTGCCGAGCCGTATTTCGCCGCTTTGCCGCCCAAGAGCACGGGACAGGAACGCTTTAACCTGGCGTGGTTGCAGCGCGCACTTGCTTCGCATGCCGCACTGCAACCGCAGGACGTGCAGGCCACCTTGGCGGAACTCACGGCCACGACCGTGGCGCAGGATTTGCGGCGTCACCTGCCGCAGGCGCGGACCCTGCTCGTATGCGGTGGCGGAGCGGAAAACGCCGATTTGGTGCAACGCTTGCGCCGACTCGTGCCGGGCGTGGACGTGATGAGTTCCGCCGCACGCGGCATGCCGCCTCAGCAGGTCGAGGCGGCAGCTTTCGCGTGGCTCGCGGCTCAGACGCTCGCCGGTCTGCCGGGTAATATCCCTGCGGTCACTGGTGCTGCGGGCCCGCGTGTGCTTGGTGCCGTTTACGCGGTTTGACTACACAGCGGTGAAGCTCAGACGGAAAAGGACGAGCCGCAACCGCAGGTCGTGGTGGCATTCGGGTTCTTGATCACGAACTGCGCGCCTTCCAGCCCTTCCTTGTAGTCGATCTCCGCGCCGGTGAGATATTGCAGGCTCATGGCGTCGATCAGCAGGGTGACGCCATTCTTCACCATCTGCATGTCGTCTTCATTGACCGCTTCATCGAACGTGAAGCCGTACTGGAAACCCGAACAGCCGCCACCCTGCACGAACACGCGCAACTTGAGATCGGCATTGCCTTCCTCGTCAATCAGTTCCTTGACCTTGGCCGCAGCGCTGTCCGTGAACAGCAGCGGGCCAGGCATTTCCGTGGTCGTGGCAAGGGCGTTCGTGTCTTGCATGAGTGCGCTCATGGCAACCTCCTAATGAATGCGCTAATTCTAGGCCGCCGACCAATCCGTGCGCGGCCTTGGCTGAAAACACCCACAAGCCTCAGGGCAGCAGTGCCAGCCCCTCCAGGCCAGCCGTCTCGGGCAGGCCGAACATCTGATTCATGTTTTGCACTGCCTGACCCGAGGCGCCTTTGGTGAGATTGTCCTGCACGACCAGGATCATCGCCGTGTCGGGCATGGGCCTGTGTACGGCCAGACGCAGCACGTTGGCGCCCCTCACGCTGCGCGTCTCCGGGGCGTTTCCCGCAGGCAGGACGTCAACGAATGGTTCGTCGGCATAAAAATTCTCATACAGCCCCTGCAGGTCGATCTTGGCACCTTGCGACGTCAGCCGTGCATACAGCGTGGCGTGCATGCCTCGGATCATCGGCACCAGATGTGGCATGAACAGGCAGTGCACGCGCTCGTCATCGTCGGTCAGGCCTGCAATCCGGCGCAGTTCCTGGTTGATTTCCGGGCCATGGCGGTGCCCGCTCACGCCGTAAGCCTTGAAGTTGTCAGCTGCCTCTGCAAAAAGGAGTCCCACTTCGGCCTTGCGACCAGCACCGGAGACGCCTGAGGCGCAATTGGCGATGAGATGGCCGGCGTCGACCAGGCCGGCCGTACGCAGTAGCGGCGCCAGACCCAACTGCACGGTGGTCGGGTAGCAGCCGGGGTTGGCGACAATGCGCGCCCGGCGGATGGTTTGCCTGTTGAGTTCGGGCAATCCGTACGCAGCCTCCTGGAGCAGATCCGGGCAGGCGTGCGGCATGCCATACCAGCGCTCGAACGCGCCGACGTCCCGCAGGCGGAAATCGGCTGCCAGGTCGATCATGCGCACGCCAGCCTCGAGAAGGCCGCGTGCCTGGCTCATGGCAACCCCGTGCGGGGTTGCGAAGAACACCACGTCGCACTGCGCCAGGGGGGCGGTGTCGGGGCTCGAAAAGTGGAGGTCGGTATGCCCACGCAGGCTGGGAAACATCTCCGACACGGCCAAGCCGGACTCTTTGCGTGATGTGATCGCCACAAGCTCGGCATGGGGATGGCGCACGAGCAAGCGCAACAGTTCAACACCCGTGTAGCCCGTGCCCCCAACAATTCCGATCCGCACCCTTTCCATCGATTTGCCTCCGCATTGCAGGCTTCGATGTTAATGCGCGCAGGCGCCTTACGCAGGACGGGTCAGGGGCACTCATCCTGTCGGGCTCGCCGGTCGGCGCCCAATTTGCATGACCGGGAGCGATTCTCGAAGAAAGGCGAGCGTCCAACGAAAAAACAAAGGCCCATCTTTTGGACGGGCCTTTGCGGATTGCGCCAGCTCGGGCTGGCGCAACACTCCATTGCGAAACTCAGCGCTTGGAGAACTGCTTGCGGCGACGCGCGCCGTGCAAGCCGACCTTCTTGCGCTCCACTTCGCGGGCGTCACGTGTGACGAAGCCGGCATTGGACAGTGCCGACTTGAGTGCTGCGTCGTAGTCGATCAGCGCACGGGTGATGCCGTGGCGTACCGCTCCGGCTTGGCCGGATTCGCCGCCACCGCGTACATTCACCTTGATGTCGAACAGCGCTTCGTTCTGCGTCAAGACCAACGGTTGCTTGACCACCATGATCGACGTCTGGCGACCGAAATATTCCTGAAGCGCCAAGCCATTGACAGTGATGTTGCCGTTGCCTTTTTTGATGAACACGCGGGCCACAGAACTCTTGCGGCGGCCGGTGCCGTAATTCCAATCTCCGATCATGGCCGCTCCTTAAAGGTCCAGGCTCTGCGGTTGCTGCGCGCTGTGCGGATGTTCCGCGCCGGCGTAGACCTTGAGTTTCTTAATCATGGCGTAGCCCAGTGGCCCCTTGGGCAACATGCCCTTGACCGCCAGTTGCAGGGCGCGCCCGGGATGCTTGGCCTGCATGTCCTTGAAGCGGGTGGCGTAGATGCCGCCAGGATAGCCCGTGTGACGGTAATAAATCTTGTCTTCCGCCTTGTTGCCGGTGACGCGCAGTTTGGAGGAGTTGACAACGATGATGAAGTCGCCGGTGTCTACGTGAGGCGTGTAAATGGGTTTGTGTTTGCCGCGAAGGCGACGTGCCACTTCGCTGGCGACACGGCCGAGGACCTTGTCCGTCGCGTCAATCACAAACCATTCATGCTTCACTTCGGCCGGTTTGGCGCTGAAGGTTTTCATGGATGTTGGTGCTGCTTGAAGCTTGTGGCCTTTTTGTCCCGCTCTTGGTGACGCTGGCGGGCGCTCCCGTATCTGCTCGCGGCTGTCTGAAGTGCCGGCCTGGAAGACCCCGGGGAGGGCGTGACCTTCCATTCATGCGGCAAACCACGAACTGCTGTTCCGGCGGCCCAAAAAACCGGAGCCCTTGATTCTAGCCAGAATACGTCATGCCTGCCAAGCATTTGGCGCGCCACGTGAGCGGGGGGCCGCTCCGTAGGGAAAACCCTTTTGTTTGCTTTGTGGGCTATTGCGCCTATATTTGTTGCATTGCAGCAAATGAGCGATCACTCCGTCCCCGGACCTTGCTCTCCAATCCAATGATGACATCCCGAGACTTCCCAGCGTTCGAGGGCGCGGTGCAGCCACGCCACGAACTCGATGTATTGCCGTATTTCAACCGGCGCAGTCAGCCGGTGGTTCCCATTCGTGCCATCGGCGTCGAGCACAAGCCGGAGTTGTTCGCCCACTTCCTTGCGCTGGGCGAGGAGGACCGGTATCTGCGGTTTGGGTATGTGGCCAGCGATGCGCAGATTTGCGCCTACGTCAATCGTATCGATTTCGCGCGTGACGAGGTCTTTGGCGTCTTCAACCGCAAGCTCGAACTGGTTGCTGTGGCGCACATTGCCGTGTCGTGCGCGCCCGAAAAAAGCTGTCAGGCCGAGTTTGGCGTTTCCGTGCTTCCGGCGGGTCGCGGCAAGGGCATTGGAACACGGCTATTTCAGCGCGCAGCCATGTTTGCACGCAACCGTGGCATCCAGGCCATGACGATGCAATGCCTGACGCAAAACGCGGCAATGATGGGCATTGCGCGCCGCGCAGGCATGGAGGTGCATGTGGCGGGTAGCGAGACCGAAGCGTATCTCGAGGTGCCGCATCGAAGCCTATTGAGTCATCTGGACGAATGGGTCGAAAACGCCACGGGCCAGCTTGATTTTGTGATCAAGCTTGGATTGCACCGCCCACAGCCAGCGTAAGGTCGAGCGGCTTTCTGAGGCGGTTGCTCCGCAACTCCGGTGCTTGGGCCGCCATCCACCGGCATGCGGCCGCTGGGCGCCGCTCGCGCGGCCCGTTCGGCATCGGCGACCAACACTCTGGGCGCATCGCCCGACTGTGGAGCGCGCCAGGTGGCGGCCAGCGCCGATGGCGCGGCCCGGATCGGCATCTGCGAGGGGTGGACGGCCGGCGACAAAGGCCCTAAGGGCGGTTCAGCGGTGCGTACGGCCACTGGCGAGCTTTAATGCGGCTCCCAGGGCAGCCCAGGTCGCCGGGTCGAAAGCCAGGCCCAAATGTCCCGCGTTTGCGACATGCACGGGCAGGGCGCCTGGAAGCAAGGCTGCCTGTTCAGGGTAGACGAGTTGGTCGCAGGCACTTGAGACGCACCATATCGGCGGCTGCCTCATTTGGCTTTCCCGGGACTGCAGACTCTGTAGCCAGGGGTTGGCCGGCCGCATCTGCAAAGCGTTGAACGTGGCGCCCCAGCGCGCGATCCAGGCTCCCCCATGTGGGGAGCCGACCGTAACCACGGCAGCCACGCGCTGCGCATGGGTTGCATCCTCGGCCAGCCATGCACGCACGGCGAGTCCGCCCATGCTGTGCGCGAGGACGACCGGCGCACGGTCAGTGGACGCCGCAAGCTGCGTGACGGCCGCGTCGATGATCGGGGCGTAGGCGGCGATATCGCCAAACATGGGCTCCAGGTTGACTGCCACCCAGGGCGTACGTTGGGCTTCCAGCCGCGCCAGCAGCGGGTTCCAGAACCCGCGGTTGCACAAATACCCGTGCACCAGGACCACCCCGGGGCCGTTCTGTGGCGTGCCTGGGGAGTCAGGCAGGGTTTGGGCGCGCCAGGGCTGCAGCCACATGAAGGCGCGCATCTGGAGCCACGATTCGGTCACCCACATCCGTGCGCGCGCCGCGCCCGCACAACCGGGCGTGGCGTGGCGGGCGCACCAGAGCGACAACAGCGCCACGTGCAACCCCGTGAGCACCAAATACGCGAGGGGCAGGCCGAACAGTGCGAGCAGGATGCCTTCGACTTCGTGGCCGACCGCAGCAAGGGCGGCGCCCGCGAATACGAGCAACGCAAGTTGGGCGAGCAGCAGGCGGCGTAGCCAGAGCGCTGTCATGAGCGCTCGGTCGTCAGCGCTTCATCATGGCGATCAGGCGCGCGAAGGCCTTCCCGTAGGGCGGGCGCACGAGCGCCGTCCCGGCCAGGCGCGGCTGATACAACACAGGCTTGAGCTTGGTGAAGGTTTCGAAACCCAAGCGGCCGTGGTATTGCCCCATGCCCGAGGGGCCGATCCCGCCGAAGGGCAAATCATCTTGCGCCACGTGGAACAGGGTGTCGTTCACCGTCACGCCGCCCGCGTGGGTGGCGCGCAGTGCCTGGCCTATGCGACGTTTGTCGCGGTCGAACCAGTACAAGGCCAGCGGGCGTGGGCGGGCGTTGATGTACGTGATGGCCTGTTCGACGTTGTCGTAGGGGACCAGCGGGAGCCAGGGGCCGAAGATCTCGTCCTGCATCAACGCAATATCGTCCGGGGGGTCAATGAAGAGGACAGGCGCCAGTCGGTGCTGCAGATCCATGTGCTGCGTGCCAGCGAAGAGTGGATGCAGCTTCACGCCAGCCGCATGCGCATGCGCCTGCAGAGCTGTCAGACGGCTGTAGTGGCGCATGTCGATGATGCTGCAATAGTCAGGGCTGCGCAGGCCTTGCGGGTACAGGCGGCGCGCCGCGCGCTCACATGCTGTGGCGAAGGCCTCGAGCGCATTGCGCGGCAGCAGCACGTAGTCTGGCGCAACGCAAGTTTGCCCGGCGTTGACGAGCTTGCCGTAAACAATTCGGTCCGCGGCAAGCTGCACATCGAACTCCGGGGTGAGCACGGCGGGCGACTTGCCACCGAGTTCCAGGGTGACCGGGACGAGGTTGGCACTTGCCGCCGCCATTACGCGCTTGCCCACGGCGGTGGAGCCGGTGAATAGCAGATGATCGAAAGGCAGGCTGGAGAACGCCGCGGCTTCGTCGGCTCCGCCGGTAAAGATGACCAGCTCGGCCGGGTCGAATGCCGCACGCACAAGGCGCGAAAACTGGGCGCCGAAAGCAGGACTGAACTCGGATAGCTTGACCATCGCCCGGTTACCCGCCGCGAAGGCGCTCGCCAACGGGCCGACCGCCAGGTAAAGCGGGTAATTCCAGGGCGCAATGATGCCCACGAGCCCAAGCGGCTGCGGCAGCAGTTGTGCGCGCGCCGGCCAGAACCAGATGGAGGTGGATGCGCGGCGCGGGCGCATCCAGCTCGCGCCGTGACGCAGCGCGTGGCGGATGGCCTCGAGCGACGGCACGACGTCGAGCACTTGCGTTTCAGCAGCCGAGCGGTGGCCAAAGTCGTCCGAGATGGCTTGGCACAACAGTGTTTCGTTGGCGCGGATGAGCGCAGCCAGACGGCGCAGACGGTCGCGGCGGATTGACCATGCGGGATAGGGCTCGGCGCGGCTGGCTGCGTGCAGGTGCTCGTAGGCGGCTTGCAAATCCGAGGAAAACAGGGGAGGTCTGTCCATGCCAATTCCTCACTTGGTGATTCGCCTTATGCTAAACGTCCGTGTGAACCCCCGCTTCGCTGGTGGCTACGTGCGCCGATAAGGTGTGGTCCACGCGCCAAGTCCACCCATGCCCATGACTGAGTTCGGCCGATGCCCATTCCTTTCCTGCCCGCCTCCGTCCACGTGCTCGAACGTGGATGGCTTTCTGCCAACAGCATATTGTTCCTCGACAACGACGACACGGCAAGCGTGGTGGACACTGGCTACGTGCTGCATGCGGCGCAGACCGTGGCGCTCGTGCGGCTTGCGATGGGCCGCCGAAGGCTGACGCGGATCGTCAATACGCACTTGCACTCCGACCACTGCGGCGGCAACGCCGCTTTGCAGGCAGCGGCGGGTGGAACGGCGAGCTGCACCATTACGGTGCCCGTGGGCGAACTTCACGCGGTGAACGCCTGGGACGAGGACGCGCTGAGCTTCCGGGCAACCGGCCAACAGGCAGCCGGTTTTTCCGCCGCAGCCAGTATTGGCGCAGGCGACAGCTTAGACCTGGGTGGGCTGCGCTGGCGTGTGTATGCGGCCCCCGGCCACGATCCACACGCACTGATGCTTTTTCAGCACGAGGCCCGGATTCTCATCAGTGGTGACGCGCTGTGGGAGCACGGATTTGGGGTCATCTTTCCCGAGATGGTTGGCGAGGCCGGATTCGGCGCCACACGCGAGACGTTGCAAGTCATCGAAGCGCTTGACCCCGCCTGCGTCATTCCAGGGCATGGTGCGCCCTTCGTCGACGTGGATGCCTCACTCGCGCGTGCGCGCTCTCGCCTGCAGGCCTTTGAGGCTGACCCCTCGCGCCACGCTCGTCATGGTCTGCGTGTCCTGTTGAAGTTTCAACTGTTGCAGCAGCCGAGCATTGCCCGCGAAGCCCTTCGCGCCTGGTTCGAGGACGCCGAACTGGTGACGCGCACGGCACGATGCTTCTGGCCAGGCTGCGACATGAGAACTCTGTTTTCGGAAACGTTGGACGGTCTCGTGCTCGCGGGTGCTGCACGACTCGATGCGGGGTTGGTGTGCAACGCAGAGGCGGGCTGAACGCGCCACTTTGTCGAAGAGGGGAAAGCCGGCAGCGACCTTGTGGGCTTGCAGCGCCGTATTGGCGCAGGAGCAAGCTGCAAAGGCGGGCGGCCTAATCGGTCGCGTGCGGCTGGTGCGCGCTGGCGTGACCGTTCACGCCGCCTGAGCGTGCGGTTCAAGTCCTGTTGTTGCGGCCTCCAGCTTGACCACACCGGGAAGTTCGCAATCCAGCACAGCGCGGCGCAACGCCTCAATGGCTTCGGTTCGGGTAAAGCTCTTGCGCCACGCAAGCACGACGCGTCGTGAAGGCACGGGATCGCAGAACGGCACGTAGCAGATCTGCCCTGGTCCATCGGGCGGAGCATTGCCGGGCTCAAACGGTACGGACATCCTGGGCAGAATGGTGATGCCCATGCCGGAGGCGACCATATGCTTGATGGTTTCCAACGAGGATCCCTCAAAGCTCTTGCGTATCCCATCAGACCCTGGAGAGAAGCGCGCGAACTCGGGGCAGACCTCCAGCACATGGTCACGGAAGCAATGGCCGGTGCCGAGCAGCAGCATCGTTTCATCTTTGATCGCCTCGCTCCGCACCGGCGCGCAGCGGGACAGCCGGTGCCCGTGGGGTACGGCAACCAAAAAGGGTTCGTCGTACAGCGGCGCAATCGCCAAGCCATGATCGGGAAAGGGCTCGGCAAGAATGGCAGCATCCAGCTCCCCATTGCGCAGCATCTCCAGGAGCTTGACTGTCAGCTGCTCCTGCAAAAGAAGCGGCATCTGAGGGGTGACCTGGATCACCCGCTTGACCAAGGGTGGCAGCAGGTAAGGGGCAACCGTATAGATCACGCCCAACCGCAGCGGACCTGCGAGCGGATCCTTGCCTCGCTTTGCAATTTCTTTGATCGACGCGGACTGCTCCAACACGCGCTGGGCCTGCTCAATGATCTCTTGGCCAATCGGCGTGATGCTCACCTCGTTGCCGCCGCGTTCGAAAATCCTCACGTCCAGCTCGTCTTCCAGCTTCTTGATGGCCACCGACAGAGTCGGCTGGCTGACGAAACAGGCTTCGGCCGCGCGACCAAAATGCAGCTCACGGGAGACAGCGACGATGTAGCGTAATTCAGTGAGTGTCATAGTTTTTGAAAATTGTATTACAGTTTTCATCAATTACAACTATGACGCGAGCCATGGAACGGGCGCGTGGACAGTGCGTGCTCGACTCAAGCGGCCAGCCAGTCCAAACGTCCACCAAGCCAGCGCTGCAAGTGCTCATGGGCCGCCCCCGGGTCGTGGTGCAGCAGCCACACGGCTGCGTCCCGCGCGGCCTCAAGCAAAGCGATGTCGGTATGCAGGTCAGCATGGCGCAGCATCTGCACACCACTTTGTCGCTGGCCGAGCAGCTCACCAGGCCCGCGCAGCTCCAGGTCCTTCTGGGCCAGCACGAAGCCATCATTGGTGTCGCGCACGGCCAGCAGCCGTGCACGCGCCATCTCGGATAACGGTGGCGTGAACAACAAGAGGCACTCGGAGGCATCAGCACCACGCCCCACCCGGCCTCGCAACTGATGCAGTTGCGACAAGCCGAACCGCTCGGCATGCTCGATCACCATGAGGGTGGCCGCGGGTACGTCCACACCAACCTCGATCACTGTCGTCGCCACCAGAAGGCGCAGCCGGCCAGCCGCAAAATCGGCCATGACTTGTGCCTTCTGCGACGCTGGCATGCGCCCGTGCAAGAGTCCAACCCGCTCGGCATCGTTGCCCAAGGCCGCCTGCAGCTCGGCATGCGTGGCCTCGGCGTTGCGCAGATCGAGGACTTCACCGCCGGCCTGGGTGAACGCCCTGCCGCGGCGCTCGTCGCTGCGTCTGTGGGCAGGCAGCGTGGCGGTTGGTCTCGCGGTTGACTCCTCGACAAGCGGACACACCCAATACACCTGCCGTCCCGCCGCGACGAGGGCACGCACACGGGCAATCACGGCGTCGCGCCGCGCTTCGTCAAACACACGCGTGCGAACCGGGCTGCGTCCAGGGGGCAGGTGCGCGATGGTGGAAACGTCCAGGTCGCCGAACACAGCCATGGCCAGCGTACGGGGAATGGGGGTGGCGCTCATCATGAGCAGGTGCGGCTCCCGCACGCCATCGCCCGCCCCTCCCTCAAGTCCCTCATCCAGTCCCTTCGCGCGCAGACTCAGGCGTTGGGCAACGCCAAATCGGTGCTGCTCATCGACAATGGCCAGCCCCAGACGGTGGAAGCGCACCTTCTCCTGGATCACCGCGTGGGTGCCGACGACGAGCTGCGCCGCGCCGCTCGCGGCGGCCTGCACCGCAGCATCGCGTTCGCGTCGAGTTTGAGCGCCCGAGAGCCACGCGACGCTCACGCCCAGTGGCTCCAGCCAGTCGGCCAGTTTGCGCAGATGCTGGGTGGCGAGGATATCGGTGGGCGCCATCAGCGCGCACTGAAACCCGCAATCAATGGACTGGGCCGCCGCGAGCGCCGCCACCACGGTCTTGCCGCTGCCGACGTCCCCTTGAAGCAGCCGATGCATGGGCTGCGTCAGTGCAAGATCCGCAGCGATCTCGGCTGCACAGGCCTCTTGGTCAGGCGTCAGCGCAAAGGGAAGCGCTTGAAGGAGTCGATCGCCCAGACTCTGGGGGCCATTGCGCGCCGGCAGCGGCCAGGCGCGTAAGGCGGCGCGTGCAAGGCGCGCTTGCTGCTGTGCGATCTGCTGTGCGAGCAGCTCGTCAAATTTGATGCGCTGCCATCCCGGGTGGCTGCGATCTTCCAGCGACGCCAAGGACACCTCGGGTCGCGGCGCATGCAGCACATCGAGTGTGCTGGCGATGTCCGGCAATCGAAGGCGCGAGAGCAAATCGGCGGGCAACCATTCGCGCGCGTCAAGCCTCGCACGCGCGCCCGTGATCGCCTTGCGCAACCAGGCCTGGCTGATCCCGGAGGCCGCTGGATAGACCGGGGTCAACCGCTCAGGCAAGGGCTCATCCGGCTGCGCCGCATGGCACGTTGGATGCACCATTTCCATGCCAAACAGCCCCGCGCGCGGCTCTCCGCGCACGCGCAACAGCTTGCCTGGCGGGTACTGGCGCTGCCAGTTTGGGTAAAAGTGGAAAAACCGCAGGTTAAGCGTACCGCTGGCATCCTGCACCTGGATGCGCAGTTGCTTTCGCACCCCTGCAGAAGCCTCCGCTTGAACAACGCGCGCCTGTACAACTGCCGCGACACCGTCGCGCAGTGAGGCAATTGCCGAAATGCGCGTTTCGTCAAGGTAGTGCAGTGGCAGGTGCAGCGCGTAATCCCAATCGCTTCGCAGCCCCAGGCGCTCGCCGGGTGATGGGCCGGACGAGTGCGTGGAGTCGCGTGGCTGGGCGGGGCCTGTACGTGCGCCACGGCGAGTGCTCTTTCGCGCAGGCCCCTCACAAGCCTGTACCGCAGGGGCTGAACGGCTGCGCGGTGAAGAAGTCATGCAAACATTGTAGAAAGCACCACTTTTGGGCGTCTTCCCGCCGTGCAACGTAGGCGGTGGCCGCTGGCCAAGGATGGGCCGACGGCCAAGGCCGTCCTGAGTGTTGACAGTAGCGTCCCCCTGGGGCAGGGGGGAGCCCCGATCGGCGCCAACACGGCAAGAAGCTCCGGGATGGCTTCAAGATCATGGCGCCAAGACCAAGATCGTCTGCGCGTGACGCCCGCATGCATTCAGTGGGCGTTATCCTCGGCGAGGTGCGGTGATGCATGGAGCGTTCCTCGCCGACGCGAACGCAGGCGCCCCGACTTTGGCGGGTTCCAGGTGCTGGGCCTTGCCGCCTGGCTCATGGCGCGAGAAATCGGCGCGCTTTGCGTGTCAACCGGGCGGCGCGATGTCAATCGACCTGGAGCGCCTGAGAATTTTTCACCTCTTCCATCACCGCATAGGTGTGGGTTTCGCGCACCCCAGGCAGACTGAGTAGAACGGTACCCAGAAACTCGCGGTAGGCGGGCATATCAGCCACGCGCGTTTTGAGGAGATAGTCGAAACCGCCGGCAACCATATGGCATTCCATAATCTCCGGCCGGTTGCGTGCGGCGGCTTTGAACTGCTCAAAGACATCAGGCGTGGTGCGATCCAATACAACCTCAATGAAAACCAGCAGTGACGCGCCCAGTTTTTGCGGGTTGAGCCTGGCCTCGTAGCCGAGGATGAATTTTTCGCGCACCAAGCGGCGCACGCGCTCGAGCACCGCAGTCGGTGAGAGGTGAACGGCCTGTGCCAACGCGAGGTTGGACATGCGGCCATCGTTTTGCAGCAGAGCGAGAATGCGGCGGTCGACGCGGTCGAGGGCGCTTGCGGAGTCTTTCATGGATCAATCTCCCAGTGTTTTGAACTCGAACTCGAATGATGTTCCAGCCGTCATCGAAAATGGGCTCCCTCGTGCGGTGATCCACCGGCAGTCATCAACTTTCGCTGCTTACTTCAGGTAGTCATGCACAACGGTGCCCAGGCCCAAGGTGAGATCGGACACGATGTGGACGCAAGACACGACTTCTCGCACGGGGAGTTGGGACACCGGCGCCAACGCGTGCGCGTGGAGTTCCAGTGCGGCGGGGCCGGTCCACGCGCCCTTCACAGAGACGTCTTCCAGTGAGTAGGTGACGAGCTCGCAAATGCGTGCCGAGCAGTCCACATCGGGAATGATCTTGAGCAGATAGTTCGGCGCCAGCAGGCCCTTGCGCACCTGTTCCGTATCCAGCACTACGTGCTTGTAGCCCATGGTGCCGGTGGCAATGCGTACCGACCCGTAATCCAGCGTGCCCAAGAGCGTGTCAGACTCCACACGCAAGCGCGGCTTGGCCAGCTTTTTGGGGAATCCCCAGATCTCACGACCGCCCGCCAGCGGTGCTTCGTCGTCGAGGAACATTGCGATCTGGTAGGTGCCGGGCTGACCTTTGTAAGTAATCGGCACGACTTGGCCGGATTCGGTGTAGTCGCCGAACCCGGTCGAGTCCGGCATGCGTATGAATTCAAACTTGACGGTGTCTCCGGCAGGCTCGAGCGGTTCGGGGATGATCTCACGCAGAAGGGCGGGGTCAGTGCGATACGTAATGATCAGGAATTCGCGGTCGATGAAGCGGTAGGGTCCCCGTGGATAGGCTGGACTGGACAGGGGCATGGAAAAGGCTGATTGCGCGACTCGTTGGGCTTGCATGGCACATCCTTCGTGGACACAGTATTCAGTCAGTGTTGCGCCGCACCGGAAAGTTCACGGGAGCCATGACGTTTTGCCGATTTTCCGCAGGAGTTGAGGCGGGTGATTCATCCGATTTCTTCCCTTTTAAACGCCTCACTGCATTTCAGTTCAGGGTGTCCAGACCGAATCTGCCACCAAATTTTGCCGATTAACCACAAGAGTTTCGGTCAAGACGATTGAAATGCAATACCGATCTTGGGGGGGGCTCCAGAATCACATGGTTTGCAAGACCGTGTCGGTCGAGAGGGGATTCGCACATACCCGGCTCACTCGCGTGGCGCTGACATGCTCGCATGCTTTAGCTGATTGGGTCGGGCGGCAGCAATGCGTGAGCGTGGATCTGCGCCTTTTGGCAAGCCAGGACTGTGCTTCGGATGCCGCGATAATGCACGAATGAACGTTCCCACTCTCGCTTTCATCGGTGGCGGCAACATGGCCAGCGCTGTCATTGGCGGCCTGATCCAGGCCGGGTCGCCGGGGTCCTCGATCATCGTGGTTGAGCCCTCCGAGGCTCAGCGCGCGCTGCTGCAGGAGCGCTTTGGGGTCTGCGCGTGCGCCGACGCAGGTCCAGAGTTGCGCTCAGCGGCTGTGGTGGTGTGGGCGGTCAAGCCGCAGAGCTTCGTCAATGCTGCAGCCTGCGCACCGCAGCTGTCGGACGCGCTCCATATCAGCGTGATGGCCGGCGTGCGTTGCGAGGCGATCGCGCGTCGAGCAGGGGCGCGACGCATTGTGCGTGCTATGCCGAACACGCCTGCACTCATCGGCCAGGGCATTGCGGGCCTGTACGCAAGCTCTGCCTGTAGCGAGGCTGATCGAGCCCAAGCCGAACAGGTGCTGGCGCCGACGGGAAGCCTGATTTGGGTGGAGGAGGAGGCGCAACTCGACGCGGTGACGGCCATTTCCGGATCGGGCCCGGCCTATGTGTTCTATCTGGTGGAGGCGATGCAGGAAGCGGGCGTGCGTCTGGGTTTGCCGGCGGACACCGCCAAGCGTCTGGCATTGGCCACATTCGCGGGAGCCGCTGCGCTCGCAGCGCAATCACCGTTGTCGCCTGCAGAACTTCGCGCGCAGGTCACAAGCAAGGGTGGAACCACGGCGGCTGCGCTTGCCGTTCTGGCTGAGCGTGAGGTCGCACAGGCTTTTGACCAAGCGATACACGCGGCCGCCCGGCGTGCCGTCGAACTTGGCGATGCGCTCGACGCGGATGGTTGAGCCATGCCGGAACGCGTTGAAAACCGAGCCTCAGGGTCCCACTAAATCTCGACTGGGGCTGTTACGATATAGGGTTGCCGGAGAGATGGATGAGCGGTTTAAGTCGCACGCCTGGAAAGCGTGTAAGGGTTAACAGCCCTTCGGGGGTTCGAATCCCCCTCTCTCCGCCAGTACATGAGACTAAGTGATTGATTTACTTAGTCTTTTTTCTTTTCGGCGTTCTCCGGTATGCCATTGGGTATGCCACGCCGAGTTGATTCTCTTTGGTGCCAAATGTGCGTCGTTGGCAGGTTGCACCGCTGTAGCTACGCAGTAGCTGCGATGAACGCGGGAAAACTTTCCCTCATCCTGTGGTGAATGTTCACCGATCCATAGGAGCCGATCATCATGACCACAGCTAAAGTCTCAGACCGCGGTCGCATCACCCTTCCACTGTTCGTTCGCCGCGTCCTCGGTTTGGAGCTCGGGGACGTCGTACGCTTCGTCGAGATCGAACCCGGCAATTTCGTGCTCAACCGAACGATTGGCAAACCCACTGGCGAGCCGATGTCAGCCAATGAGCTCATTGACGAGATGCATCGGGTGCTGCACGAAGCGCGTTGGAATCCGCCATTGCGCTTGCAAGACCAAAAAGCCAAGAATGCGGATTGATGTCCAAACCTGGGTAATTCTGGCCTGAAGCCATCCCCACTCGCACGTTCACGTGCGAAGGGCGCATTCTGTCCTATTCAACCCCAGCACAACGCAGTACATTTGCAGGACAATGAATCCGGGACTACGTCATGAAGCGCCCAAAGGACGAAACCCTGTCCATCCGTACATCGACAGACATCAAACAGCTTCTGCGCATGGCTGCCGAAAAAGAACACCGCTCCATCGCATCGATGATGGAAGTGCTGATCCTGAACTACGCGCAAGAGCATGGCCTGAAGGCCGATGCCGTCCAAGAAAAGCCGCCAAAGAAATGAAATGCAAGCCCGCAGTCAGCGGGCTTTCGGGAACGATACGGGCTGCTGCCCGGAGAAAAACAGAACAGAATGGATCATTCAGTACATAACAAGATCGTCAGCTTCATCTGGTCAATCGCTGACGACTGCCTCAGGGATGTTTTTGTGCGCGGCAAGTACCGCGATGTCATCCTGCCGATGTTCGTCCTGCGCCGTCTGGACTGCCTGCTGGAGCCTACCAAGGAAGCGGTGCTTGAAGAGGTCCGCTTCCAGCGTGAAGACGCGGAAATGGCCGATCTCGATCCGCACGGCTTGCGTGAGGCATCGGGCTACGTGTTCTACAACACCTCCCGCTTCACCCTGAAGTCGCTGCTGGGCAACCCCTCCCAGCTGGAAGCCAACCTGAAGAGCTACCTCGATGGCTTCTCCGACAACGTGAAGGAGATCGTCGAGAAGTTCGACCTGCGCAATCAGGTTCGCAAGATGGCGCAGTCGGACGTGCTGCACGACGTGATCGAAAAGTTCGTGTCCGACCAGATCAACCTCAGCCCCAACGAGCGCAAAGGCCCGGATGGGCGCACCCAGCCGGGACTGTCCAACCTGGGCATGGGCTACGTCTTCGAGGAACTGATCCGCAAGTTCAACGAAGAAAACAACGAAGAGGCCGGTGAGCATTTCACGCCGCGTGAAGTGATCGAGCTTATGACCAATCTGGTCTTCATCCCGGTCAAGGACCAGCTGCCCAATCCACTGACCATCTACGACCCGGCCTGCGGCAGCGGCGGCATGCTGACCGAGTCGCAGAAATTCATCACCGACCCCGAAGGCGTGATCAAAGCCAATGTGGGCGTGTTTCTGTATGGCAAGGAAATCAACCCCGAGACCTACGCCATCTGCAAGTCCGACATGATGATCAAGGGCAACGACCCGGAGAAGATCAAGTTCGGCTCCACGCTGGCAACCGACGATTTCTCCGGCACGCGCTTCGATTTCATGCTGACGAACCCGCCCTACGGAAAGAGCTGGAAGAGCGACCAGAAAAGCATCGTCGATGGCAAGGACGTGATCGACCATCGCTTTCAGGTCAATCTGTCTGACTACACCGGGCAGGAACACGACTTCTACCCAGCAATCCCGCGTTCGTCGGACGGCCAGCTGCTGTTCATGATGGAGATGGTCAACAAGATGAAGCGACGCAGCGACAGCCCGATGGGCTCGCGCATCGCTTCCGTCCACAATGGCTCTGCGCTGTTTACCGGGGATGCTGGCGGTGGCGAAAGCAATATCCGCCGCCGCATCATCGAGAACGACTATCTCGAAGCCATCATCCAGTTGCCGAACAACCTGTTTTACAACACCGGCATCACCACCTACGTCTGGGTCCTGTCCAACAACAAGGCCGATGCGCGCAAAGGCAAGGTTCAGTTAATCGACGCCAGCAACCTGTACCAGAAGCTACGCAAGAACCTGGGTGAGAAGAACTGCGAATTCACCGACGACCACATCCACCAGATCACCCAGCTTTACTTGGAAATGCCGAACGACGGCATTTCTAAAATCTTCAACAACCGCGATTTCGGTTACTACAAGGTCACGGTGGAGCGCCCGCTTCGACTGGCTGCGCAATTCAGCCCCGAGCGCATCGGCACTCTGCGTTTCACGCCGGGCATGCAGGACATCATGGAGTGGGTGTTCGACAAGTACGGTGACGAGGTCTACACCGAACTGAAGGCCCATACCGAAGCCATCGAAGCGCACCTTGAGCGCGAAGAGATCACCCTTTCACCCAAAAACCGCAAGGAACTGCTGTCCGAAGCCACATGGCGCGAGCAACGCGGCATCATGCAGGCCGCACGGCAACTGGCAGAGAGGATCGGCAACGGCGAATTCCTCGACTTCAACCACTTTGAGGGCATCGTCGATGACGCCCTCAAAGCACTGGGCCTGAAGCTGGCTGCACCGGCACGCAAGCAAATCCTCAACGCCGTCAGCTGGCGTGACGAGCGGGCCGAGAAGGTCATCAAGAAAGTCCACAAGTTCAACGCTGCCAAGCTGGGCGATCTGCTGTTCCAGCTGGGCACGACCCGCGACAAGCTTGGCGACTATGGCTACATGGCGACACCAACCGGCGAATACATCGAGTACGAGCCGGACAGCGAGCTGCGCGATACCGAGAATGTCCCGCTGGCGCTCGATACCAGCCTGTCGGCCTCCAGCGTGATCCATGACTACTTCATCCGCGAAGTGCGCCCGCATGTGGACGAGGCATGGATCGCCATCGACAAGACCGTGATCGGCTACGAGATCAGCTTCAACAAGTATTTCTACCAGCACAAGCCGCTGCGCAGCCTGGAAGAAGTCACGGCGGAAATCCTGGCGCTGGAGGCCGAGACGGATGGCCTTCTCAAGCAGTTGGTGAGCTTTGTATCGGGTGCCAAGCAATGAAGGAAATTCAGGCCAAGACGCGCAGCGTGCGCGAGTTGCTGAGCGACACCAAGTACGGCATCGACTACTACCAGCGCGAATACAAGTGGCAGACCAAGCAGATCGTCGAACTGGTCTCCGACCTCACCACGGCGTTCTTGGAAGAGTACCAGCCGCAGCACGAACGCAAGGACGTAGCCTCTTACGGGCATTACTTCTTGGGCTCCATCGTCATCAGCCAACCGGATGAGAAAAAGCAGATCGTGGACGGTCAGCAACGGCTGACCAGCCTCACCCTGCTGCTGATCTACCTACACAACATCCAGAAAGACCGGCCTGACGCAGTTTCGATCGAAAAGATGATCTTCTCCGAAGAGTACGGGGAGAAGTCTTTCAACCTCGACATCCCCGAACGCAACGAGTGCATGAACGCACTGTTCGATGGCACGCCCTATGACGCGGTAGATCAGGTCGAATCGATCCAGAACCTGATCGGCCGCTACAACGACATCGTAGAAGCCTTCCCCGCCGAGATTGCGAACGACAAGGCACTGCCGTACTTCGTGGATTGGCTACGTAACAAGACCCAACTGGTTGAGATCTCGGCCTATGCGGATGCCGATGCCTACACGATCTTCGAGACCATGAACGACCGTGGGCTGTCGCTCTCAAACACCGACATGCTCAAGGGCTACTTGCTGGCAAGTATCACCGACACTGCCAAGCGGGCCGAGGCTAACAAGGAAATCAAGCACTGGCTGCTGACATTTGCCAAGCGGGACAGCGAGCGCGACACGAAGGAAAGCGAAGCTGATTTCTTCAAGGCCTGGCTGCGTGCCAAGTACGCGCAGGACATCCGGGAGCGCAAGAAAGGCGCGAAGCCGGAAGACTTCGATCTGATCGGCACCGAATATCACCGCTGGGTACGCGCGAAGGACGATCTGATCGGCCTGAATGCCAGCGATGATTTCAACCGCTGGGTGCGCCAAGACCTCCGTTTCTTCGCCCGCGTCTACCTGGAATTACTGGAAGCGTCCGAGACCTTGAAGGAAGGGCTGGAGTCTGTCCGCTTCAATGCGGACCACGGGTTTACCCAGCAATTTCAGGTGTTGCTGGCCCCGCTGCTACCGACCGATGACGAAGCCACGGTCAAGGCCAAGCTCAAGCTGACGGCGGATTACCTCGACTGCTGGCTGAATCGCCGCCTGTGGAATTTCAAGTCCATCGACTACTCCACCCTGCAATACGCGACCTTCCTGCTCACTAAGGAACTGCGCAACCTGTCGCTGGATGCGTTGCGTGACAAGCTGATCACCCGACTGACCAACGATCAAAAGGAGCTGCCGCTCGACGACCAGCCCTACCTCAACAACTGGAATGCCAAGAGCCTGCATCGCCAGTTGGCCCGTTTTACGCACTGGCTGGAAGAGCAAAGCGGACAGCCAGGGCGGTATCTGGAATACATCGTTCGCTCCGGCAAGAACTCCTACGAGATCGAACACCTGTGGGCCAACCACTTCGAGCGCCACACCGATGAATTCGCCCATGCGCAGGAGTTTTCCACGCACCGCAACAAGGTGGGCGGCCTGGTTCTGCTGCCGAAAAAGATCAATGCGAGCCTGAATGACAAGGCCTACAGCGACAAGCTGGAGCACTACCAAAGTGAAAACCTGCTGGCCCGTTCACTGCATCCCATGTGCTACGTCCACAACCCCGGCTTCCTCAACCTGAAGGCAGAAACAGGTCTGCCGTTCAAGGCATTCACCGAGTTCAAGAAGGCTAACTTCGATGAACGATTTAGCCTCTACAAGGGCATTGCCGAACTGCTTTGGTCGGTTGATCGCTTGAAGGAGGTGGTGTGATGCAGCGCTACGAGAGCTACGCACCCAGCGGGGTGAAATGGCTCGGGGATGTTCCTGCGCATTGGGAGGTTCGCCCCGGTTTCACCTGCTTCAAGGAAAACAAGGACCGCAACAAGGGACTGGTGGAAAGCACTGTACTTTCGCTGAGCTACGGGCACATCGTCATCAAGCCAGAAGAGAAGCTGACAGGCTTGGTGCCGGCATCGTTTGAGGGCTACCAGCTTATCAAGCCTGGCGATATCGTCATCCGCACCACTGACCTACAGAACGATCAAACCAGCCTGCGAGTCGGTCACGCCAAGGACGAAGGGATGATCACCTCAGCCTACCTGGGCTTGAGGTGTAATCCCGAAATCAACCCAGAGTATGTGTTTCGATTGCTGGCGAGCTACGACGCACTGAAGGTCTTTTACGGTATGGGCTCTGGGCTTCGCCAGAACATCGACTTCTGGGATTTCAAGCGCCTTCCTATTCCACTGCCGCCGCGAGACGAACAAGACCGCATCGTTACCTTCCTCGACCAAAAAACCGCCGAAATCGATGCCGCGATTGCGAAGAAAGAGCGGCTGATTGAGTTGCTCGAAGTGCAAAAGGCAATACTGATCAACAAGGCTGTCACGCAAGGCCTGAGCCCTGATGCCCCCCAGAGTGAGAGTGGCATCTCGTGGATCGATAAGATTCCCTCGCACTGGCAAGTGAAGCGGGCGAAATACCTGTTTCGTGAGATTGACGAGCGCTCGGTCAGTGGCGAGGAAGAATTGTTGTCTGTCTCACACATGACCGGAGTCACACCTCGCTCCGAAAAAACAAACATCTACATGTTCATGGCCGAGGACTATTCCGGCTCCAAGCTTTGCCGCCCAAACGATCTGGTCTTCAACATCATGTGGGCGTGGATGGGAGCCTTGGGGGTATCTGATCGAACTGGAATTGTCAGCCCGTCCTATGGTGTTTACCGTCAGCTGAAAGAAGGTACTTTTAACAATTGGTATTTGGAACACTTGCTGCGTTCGACACTTTATGTGGCCGAGTACAACAAGCGCTCAACCGGACTGCATTCCTCACGACTGCGGCTCTATTCGCACATGTTTTTTGACATGGAACTTGGTTTTCCTCCACGCGAGGAACAAGACAAGATTGAGTACGAAACAAAAAAACAGATTTCGCAGGCAGACGCTGTGATCGCGGCAGTACGTTCAGAGATAGAGAAGCTTACAGAGCTACGCTCGACTCTTGTGGCAAGTGTCGTGACTGGAAAAGTGCGGGTGTAAAGGGGAAGAAACGTGAGCCAAACAGCGCAAATTGATTACCTCAAAAAGAGCGAGGCATTGCTGGTAAAGCAGATTGATAGCTCCCTTGAAAAGTACGTGGCAGCTTGTGGGCACAATTACGTCAGCTATCCCCCTCCGTCGACGGAACAAAACTTTCGTGACCTGGACAAGTACTGTGGAGATATTGTCGCGGCACTTAGCAATATTTCGGCCTTGGTTTTGGAGGTGAAGTACAACTCGAAAGGCCATTTGAACGACCTCAATCCGGACCAAAACAGTGGATTGGTCGAGTTGCGCTCCCGAGGAGTGCCTGTCTTCTACAGCTATAACGTCGACGAATTGAGTCGTTTGCCTAAAGGGGCAGCACAGCAACTTCTGGCCGTAACTGCGATTGAGCCCGCACATCAAAATTGGAAAACCGCAATTACAGACCCAACACGGAATCTCAAGAGTGCTGTTGATCAACTACTCAATGATCCACCTAAACATGATGCTTTAGCGCTGGCTCTGGCTTGTTTCATCGACGCAGAGCAGAGCATTGTCAATTCGGGCATTGAGAAACTGACGACAAAGGCATTGTTGATTGTCTACGACCGCCACACAGGGAAGCTAGCGACATTGAGCAAGAAAGCAGTTTTATATGTTGTTCAGAATGTAATGGAAAACGAATATCTTGCTGATAGCAAGAATGCGAGGCATTTGGCTGGAACGATAACCGATCTGTTATCGGCTTGGCGTAACGCACTTAGTGCCGCACGTGAAAATAACGACTCCAAAAACCAAGGCTTTGATTCAGGGTCTGGATTCTGAAAAGGGGAGCATATGGTCAGCCAAACCAACGAAGCAGCGCTAGAAACGCACATCGAAAACGCACTCGCCAAGGACGGCTACTGCATTGGCAGTCCGGCTGACTTCGATAGAGAGTTTGCCATCGACAGCAAACTTTTCTGGCAATTCCTTGAAGCCGCTCAGCCCAAGGAACTGGCGAAGCTGAAGGATCGTCCGAACTGGCAACGCCTTCTGTTGGAGCGGTTGAACAAGAAGATCAAGAAGGACAGTGTGCTGGCTGTCCTGAAGAAAGGGCTGGACATCGACGATGCCCACTTCGATCTGCTCTACCGGCTGCCCTACAACGACCTGAACCCGGACGTTGTTGCCAACTTTGCGGCAAACGTTTTCAGCGTTACCCGGCAAGTGCATTACAGCGAGTCCGACACCTTCAAGTCGGTGGACATGGTGCTCTTCGTCAACGGCTTGGCGATTGCCACGCTGGAGCTGAAAAACCCTTGGACCGGCCAGAACGTCCACAACGCCATCAAGCAGTACCGTACCGACCGCGACCCGCGTGAGCCGTTGTTTGAATTTGGCCGCTGTCTGGTCCACTTTGCGGTGGACCCAGACGAGGCCTACATGTGTGCCCAATTGGTCGGAAATGACAGCAATTTCTTGCCGTTCAACAAGGGCTTCAACTTCGGCAAGGGCAACCCGGTCAACCTGAACGGCCACAAAACGGCGTACCTCTGGGAAGGCATCCTCCCGCGCCGCAGTCTGACCAACATCATCGAGCAGTTCGCCAAGTTCACCGTCGAGAAGGACAAGAAGATAGGCAAGGAACGCAAGGCGCTGGTTTTCCCCCGCTATCACCAGCTGGGCGTGGTGCGAGGCATTCTGGCCGACGCCAAGCGTTACGGTGTTGGTCAGACTTATCTGATCCACCATTCTGCCGGTTCGGGCAAGTCCAACTCGATCACGTGGCTGGCCTACCAACTGGTGGAGCTGTACGACGCGGCAGGCACAGACAACGTGTTCGATTCCGTTGTCGTCGTGACTGATCGCCGGGTACTGGATACCCAGCTCAAGGACAATATCAAGCTCTTCTCCGAGACCAAGAACATCGTCGCCCATGCCGAGAGCGCCGCTGAGCTGAAGGCGCATCTGGAGTTGGGTAAGAAGATCATCATCACCACGGTGCAGAAATTCCCGTTCATCGTGGACGGGATCGACGATCTGACCGACCGCAACTTCGCCGTGATCATCGACGAAGCCCATTCTTCGCAGTCTGGCAGCGCCTCTGACAAGCTGAACATGACGCTGGGGGCGGAAGACGAGGAGGTGCCGGAAGACCTGCAGGACAAGATTCTTGCGGCCATGAAAGGCCGCAAGATGAGCCAGAACGCCAGCTACTTTGCCTTCACTGCCACCCCGAAACCGGCCACGCTGGAGAAGTTCGGGCGGCAAGGCCCAGACGGGAAGTTCTACCCCTTCCACCTGTACTCCATGAAGCAGGCCATTGAGGAGAAATTCATCCTCGACGTGCTGGAGAAGTACACGACCTACAAGAGCTACTACGAGGTCCAGAAATCGGTGCAAGACAATCCGCTTTTCGACACTGCAAAGGCACAGAAAAAGCTCAAGGCCTTTGTCGAAGCCAGTCCGCGCACCATCGAAGTGAAGGCCAAGATCATGGTCGATCACTTCATGAGCAATGTCTGGCAGGCCAAGAAGCTCAAAGGCAAGGCCAAGGCTATGGTGGTCACGCGCAACATCGAATGCGCGATTCGCTACTTCTTCGCCATCCGCACCGCCCTGCAGGAGGCCAATGCGCCATTCAAAGCGCTGGTGGCCTTCTCGGGCGAGAAAACCGTCGATGGCATCAAGTACACGGAAGACGGGCTCAACAGCATTTCCGCCCGTGACTTGCCCGAAGAATTCGAGAAGGACGATTTCAAGATTCTGGTCGTCGCCAACAAATACCTGACCGGCTTCGATGAGCCCATGTTACATACCATGTACGTGGATAAGAAGCTGCAAGGGGTACTCGCGGTGCAGGCTCTTTCACGCCTGAACCGCTGCAACTGGAAGCTGGGCAAGACCGACACTTTTGTGCTCGACTTCTACAACACGGTGGACGACATCAAGGCCGCATTCGACCCGTTCTACACGGCCACGACCCTGAGCGAACCGACCAACGTCAACGTGCTGCACGACCTCAAGGATGTGCTGGATAACTTCGGCATTTACGACTGGTCGGAGGTGACGACCTTCAACGAGAAGTTCTTCGCCAGTGCAGAGGCCGAGGAGCTGCACCCGATCATCGATGCCGTGGTGGCCCGATTCGATGCCGACCTCGACGACGAGCAGCGCATCGACTTCAAGATCAAGGCCAAGCAGTTTGTGAAGATTTACGCGCAGGTTGCGGCCATCATCCCGTTCAACAACGCGAACTGGGAAATGTTGCACTGGTTCCTGAAATTCCTGATCCCCAAGCTCAAGGTGAAAGACCCGGATCAGGACAAGCTGGACGAGCTGCTGAACAGCGTTGACCTTTCCACCTACGGGCTAGAAAGGTCTCGCCTTGAGGTGAAGATCGGCTTGGATGCATCAGAAACCGAACTGGAGCCCCAGAACCCGAACGTCCGGGGCCCACATTTTGGTCCAGGCGAGGCTGATCCGCTTGATGAGATCGTGCGAGCTTTCAACGAGCGCCACTTCGCAGGCTGGGAGGCCACGCCGGAAGAACAGCGGGTGAAGTTCATCAACATCGCCAAGCATGTGATGAACCATGCCGACTACAAGGCCCAGGTCGAAGACAACCCGGATAGCCAGAACCGACAGTTGGCGCTGGAGCGCCTGATCCAACAGGCGATCAGCGTCGAGCGGAGGCGGGAGCTGGACCTTTACAAGCGCTATGCGTCTGACCCGGATTTCAAGCGGGCATTTGACGCGAGCGTGTCGAGACTACTTGCTTCAGCTGCGAGCGAAATGCTCTTGGCTGGCACGTAAAGGCGAGGGGCATACACCGGGTCAGTTTTCGGTCGGTGCCAACAAGCAAAGGGAAGCGTTGCTCGCATCCGCCGCAATGCCGTTGCTATTTGCAGCGCGAAAAATAAATGGTGATCTCTATTCTGTTGGCGCTCAAGATGGATGGCAAAAAATGCAGGGCAATACCCCAGTTCGCCCATTGATCGACGTTGGTTGTCAAACAGTTATCGTGACTCATCTATTGGATGGTTCGCTTTGGAGTCTCCATGAATTCCCTGAGGTAACATTCATGGAGATTCGGCCCCAATCTGCAATCACAAGGGATAGCCTTCTCAAAGACCTTCTAGGTTTTGATTCACAGAAAATTCCCTTTTGGATCGACCAAGGCTATAAAGACTCCATGCATTGCATTGGGCGCATCATGAAGTCCATTAAATCCGTCTCGCAGCTTCGAGCTTCGGTAGCCTCGATCGCTGAGCCGGGGAGGGGTGAGAAACTCGATATTGCCGTGGAAAAACAGATGCGCGCGCTTAAAGGGGGGTTATGAATTGATGTTTGCGTCGTCGAAAATGGGCTGTTTAAATTTCTAGGCATTATAAGAATTAAATTATTTATTTTGCAATTAAACTGAAATAAAAATGAACGAACAAGATTGCATGACTGAGAAAGAGTTGTTCCGCAATGGCGATGATTTTGGCCTTGTTCTGAATGGTGATGTCGAGCTCATGCACGAAGATGATTTCTGGATTCTGACTGGGCGTGAGATCATGGCCGACACCCATAAAATGCTCCAAAGCATCTCGTGTGTAAATAATAAATTCAGCACCTATTACAAATTTGGACGCGGGCAAATTCCAGACTCTTCTGAGGAATATGACTTATATGTTGCTATATCGTTCTGTGTGCGCAGGGGTTTTGATCCGTCCAAGCCTATCAGGTGCATCACATCCGTTTTGCCATCCATTTCTGAGTCTTCATCCGTGAAGGTTACCAAGGATAATCTTTGGATCGAGCTTTACGCACCGGATCTGTTCAGGAAATTTCTTGAGACGCCATGGACAATTTATGGGTGAGGCGACAAGTCCAAATTTAAAAAGTTAAGGAGCGCGGCAGCAACGAGAACACGAGCGGCCTTCGTAAGCTCCTCCGTCAAGTGGACAACTCAGAATGAGAGACTTCCTGATTGAACACCCTGGGTCGGAACACCGCCCGCGGCATGCTGTCCAGGGATTCGTGTGGCCGATATTCGTTGTGGTCGGTCAACCAGTCGTCTGCGCTCAACAGCCAGATTGCCTCCATATCGCGATCAATCCCCAGCCGCCTCTGCCACCCCTTCCATGTCCCGCGGTGCAGTCGCCGCCAAATCCACGCCCAAGCTACGCAGCACCGCCAGAATCGTTTTCAGGGTCGGGTTTCCCTTGCCGCTGAGCGTGCGGTACAGCTGCTCCCGTGACAAACCCGATTCCCGAGCCACTCGGGACGGTCCTCGCAAGCGCATCACCACACCGAGAGCATACGCAATCAAGCCAGCGTCATGCGTGGCAAACGCCTGAGTCAAGAAGTTCAGAATGTCCTCATCCGTGCGCAGGTGCAGCGCCGGATCGAACGGCAGTTTGTTCACCATATCTTGTCCTTTCAATGCTCCAAGCGCGGGCCCATCGGAATGACCGAGTCCCCGCGCAGAAATCCGAGGCACCCCCAGATGCAGTGCGCCTCGAACACGACACCACCGCCTCACCAAGGAATGTTCACATCCCATTCGGGCTCGCTTGACTGCTGCGGGGCAGTCTGCTGCGGCTGCGACCACGACTGCGGGCTGCCAGAGCTGCGTGGCTCCCTGCGCTGAGACTGGGGCTGCCCCCAGGAGGAGGATCGTGCTTGCGTGCGCGGCTGCTGCTCACCCCAGGCCTGCGGTGGCGCTGATCTGGGTGCCTGCGGCATCGCAGTGGGCGGATTCATCAGCTTGGCGCTTTGCATCATCTTGGGCAGCGTGTCTGCCGTGCACATGGCGTTGACCGCGTTCTCCCGACGCGGATCCCACGCCTCGACCTGCGACACCAGATTGGTTCCGTGGCACCGATAACAGTGAGTCCAATTTTCATCGCGGTAGGGCGCGTCCTTCTTGTAGTACAAGGGCATGCGCATCCCGCAATTGCGGCAGTAATAGACCTTCAACGGCTTTTGGCTCATGATGGAAATCCTCAAAAAAGAAAAAAGGAAAACCCGACGACAGGTTGGCGATCGGGACGACGGGATGGCGTGAGCCTTCCCATCTGATTAGGGGGATTTCCGTATTTTTTTGACGACAGGCGCGCAGACACGGGGGATCCCCGTGTCTGCGTCCTAGCGCGTCAGTGCGACTGCAGGATCGTCCGCTGGCTCGGTTGGGGTATCCGCTAGTGTGTGCCGCCTGGGCTCGCTTTCGCGGCCAGCTTGGCGCCTAAAGAAGACGCTGCGGCCACCTCCCCACCGGCGGACCCAGGCGACACGTCCGTTTGGAAGAACTCCTCCACCACCGCCGCGCCTTCCTCCTCGCCATCCTCGAAAGCGCCATTGGCCAGACCTGCTGCCGCTGCCTTGTCCAATGCCTCCTGATCCCAGCCCGCCTCACATCGCTCCTGCAACGCCTGCCGCGCTTGGAGTAGCGCATCCTCCAGCGTCATCCCGTCGCGCACAACCAGATCCACGAAGTACACCGCTGATCTGTGGCTTTGCGTCGTGCTCTTGGCGCGCAGCTTCAAGGTCAACGGCAAACACGGCAGCGCGTCTCCTGCCAGTGCCTGGTAGTACGCCAACCGGGCTGACAGCGTGCGAATGCTGTTGTACCCCGTGGTGCGAAAGATGAAACTCCCAAGATCATCGTCCTGCCCCTCGATCTGCACATTCAGCCGTCCATACGGTTTACAGCCATTGACTTCTCCAAACGCACAGTCCTGCGGCGTGGGGCATGGCAGGGTGGTCAACCCGTCAGGCGTGCGCCGCTTGCACGTGCGCCCATCGCCCGAGCACACGGGCCGCCCATTGACCCGGTTGAACGCTGTGTACTCCGCCCGGAAACTCAGGTGTGGATCGGCAAACAGCACCCTCACCGGAATCGCCCGCAGCTTCGTGTCCGCTGCACTCTTGCGTAACACCGCATCGAGCGGATGATTGACCCAGCCTTCACGTTGTTGCACAAGGCTGGTCACGGTAAAGGCATCGTCCTTCTCCGGCAGTCGCTTGCCGTTCTTTTCCACCACCTTGCCAATCGAAATCCGCCCCAGCACTGGGGGCGTGATCGCCAGTCCTTCAATCATGATTTTCTCCGTCAAAGTAAAACGAACCGACGCGAACCCGGTCGGTGCTTCGGGTACCGCGACAAGAGTTCCGGCTGGGCGTTGAGCAAGGCCACCGTATCCAGCGTGACGCTGTCCTTGGCCTTCTTCCAACTCACGGCACCCACGTCGAACTCCGCCTTGGTCGCTTCGCCCATGGCCTGCTGCAGGGTGTGCTTGCACTGACTCTCCTGCACGTCGAGCTGCTCCAGCTTGGCCCGTACTGCCAGCCAGTCCTCGAACACCCCATTGAGCGCAGTGTCACCCCGTAGATCGACCGTGGTTCCCGCATCCGCAGGAAACAAAACCGATAGCGCTAATCCAGCCGACTCAGAGCCATCAGCAGGCGGAGGTGTGTCCGACTCCACGTAGCGCCAGAACCGTGTTTCCAGTTCCATGAGGTTGGCGATGAGCGCCTCGTCACGGTGAATGCGATGCACCTGCAAATCCTGACCTCCCAGAAGCACAGCCACATCGGCTGCCAGTTTCCCCGTCACGGCCAGTTGGTGTTGCACCTGAATTTGCACATACTCCGGCACGCCGTCTTTCCACAACCTCGAGCCATGAATGCCAGCGGTCTTGCATTCCAGGACGGAGACCTCCGTGCTTCCCAGCACTTCCCGGTCGATGTTGGCCAGCATCCAGGGCAGGGTGGGATGCTGCAGTACCGCGTTGATGCGCCGCACCCTGTGTCCGGTGCGCTTGACATAGTGCGCAGCCACAATCGGCTCCAGTAGCGTTCCCCAATACATCGGCGAGCTCTCATCCTCAAAGGCCACTTTGGGTAAACCGACATCCCGGCCGGTTTTGATGAGCCAGAGTTCGAGCGCGCTTTGATAGGGGTTCAAACCGACCGCCGCAGCGGCATCGCTGCTGCCGATCCCCTTTTTGCGGACATCGAGCCAGTCGTCCCGGCTCAGTTCCTTGGTCGACACCAGGCGCAAGGCCGGGCGCGTGACACTGCGTTGTTGCACAGGCATGATGGATTCCTCCAAAGACAAAGAGAGCCCGGTCGGCGCACGCTGCCGGGACATTGAGAACACACATGGCTTCACGCCACGAGCTTGACGGCTTCGTTCCAGGCGGCCTGCTTGAGCTGGGCACCCGGGCCGAACCAGGCCGAGTCCAGCCGGTGATCAACACTGCGGGCGCGTTTGCCGTGATCGACATAGCCAGTCACCGCATTGACCAGTCCCCACGCAGTGCCTTTGGCAGACGACAGATCGGCGCCTTGACCGGCGCGGTATGCCTCCAGCAAAGCCTTGAGCGCTTTGTCCGTGGACGGCACCACACCTGATGCGCCCAACACCCGGTTCACGAAAGCCTCGGCTTGGCTGTCTGTCACCTTGCGCTCGGCCAGCGCCTTCATGCGGATGAGGAAGCCGTCCCAGGAGGACACGGCAATGCCCAGTTGACGCTTGACCGCATCGGCATCGAACGCCGTGCGGTGTGACACCTTGACTGCACCGTCGTTGTCGCCCAGGGCAATGTGCAGGGTGTTGCCGCACACAACACGAACTGAGGTGAACTGCGCCGTGGTCGCCAGCGTGCCATCACAGGCCGTGGCCAGAAGCAGGTAACCGTTCACCCGGTCGTTGCCTTTGAGCAGAGCGGACTGTCCGGTCTTGGCTAGCGCCCAGAACTTCCGGCCGCCTTTGAGAACGCCTGCAGTTTCCAGCGCAAAGCCGGAAACCTCAGTGAGATCCCGGTAGAACTCCAGAATCTCGCGCGGCTGCACCACCTGGAAGCGCGAACTGACGACCGCCAAGGGCGCATGCGAATCCGAGCGATGCAGCACGAGCTGCTCCGGGAAGCTGTGCAAGGTGGCCGAGCCGTTGAAAAAGCGCACAGGTGACGCTTCGATCTGCCAGTCCATCCCAGCAGCGTGTTGCCAGACGTCGATGGGCTGATGCGGGGTGAGCCTGTTGCCCAGGCCGTGCCACGGTTCGGCGCCGACGTAGGCCATATGGTGAATTTCGTGAGCCATGGTGAATCTCCAGAAAGAAAAATGCCCCGCCGCTCACGTTGAGCAGGCGGGGCAGGGGGATGACAGAAATCAAAAAGGATGCAAGGCCAGCAAGCCGCTGGATCAAGGCGTGAACGCGTGGCCGCAGTTCTGACAGGCGTGTGTGCCCAGGTAGCGTTGATCGACGACTTCGCCGACCTTGCTGCCTGCAGCGCACCCGGCTGCGCCACCGAACAGACCGCCGAGCACCGCACCGGCAAGCGAGCCGAGCGCAATGCCGACCGGGCCACCGACGGCACCCACCAGCGCACCGGCTTCGGCGCCAGACAGCGCACCCGACGCGCCGAGGGCAGCGCCTGCGACGCCACCGGCAACACAGCCTGTGCGTTGACCGATGGCGCGACGCTCGACGTTAGGGGAATGACAGACAGGGCAAAACTGATCAAAAGGTTGAGGCATGAGAGTCTCCGAGTTGAGCAAAGAAACCGATTTCTCGGGAGCGCCTTGGGATTGCATTCGCCAAGGGGTCTCTACTTAATGATGTGTGATTAAAAATTATTCAGATCGAGTTTTCTCTTCAAAGTAATGCGCAAAGATGTGATTTTTAAACGGCATTGATGATTATCTTATGGAACTAACTCGATTTTAATGTTGCTTGCCAAGGACGCTTGAAATAAAGGGTGAGATGGGGGCGAGGCAATAGGTTTGAAGGCTTATTCTAATGTCTGATATTCAGGATTACTTATATGTAAGATCAATAAGATCAAATCCGGCCTCTGTTTCTGTGGTGTTGATTCAAGAAAGATGACGATGATCTGCTTGGCGTTAGGACGGGCAAGCTTTCAGAGTTGCCATTCCATCTCCCGTCTGCACTCCAGATAACGTAATACATCAAGATTACGAGCCAATTCGCTTCTATCAAAAGATCGAAGCGTGCCCATGCGCAAGTGGAATTCAATCAGGAAGAATAGGTCAACGGCCGAGTTGGACTTTCTTCATCAAGTCAGATCGCAAGGATGATTGAAAAATTCGCAGAAATTTTTCAATCGATCCAGCGCAGCGATTTTTTTATTTCTAACAGACGCAGCCTGAGGATGTTCTCACGATTGAGCACATCGACTGCTGTCATGATGTAAAGGATGCTCGATGCAAACGCTTGGTATTACGCAATCAACGCAGGTTGAGAACGATGCTCTACAAAAGGAGAACGCTGATTCTCCAGGGTTCAGAGCAAAATTGTTTTTATTGGAAGAGGACATCGAACGCCATGCGGCGAATTTACCGCGGGCTCTCTACGATTTTCCGCAGACGATCCATGAGCGCGCTGTGCTGTCTCAAGTGGTCGATGGTGTGCTGGAAGATTTAGAGACTGCGGGTGCAGACTCAGTTTCGAGGACGTCGATCTGGAATGCTGCCCGTCAGCTCACGAATGTGCGCAAGATGGTCGAGCTCTTATCCGGAACTGAAGGCGATCTGTTTCGCGTCGATCAAGACACCTGGGGGTTTGTCATTCGATCCTATCGACCCTTGGCAAATCGGTTGCGGTTTCTGCTCTCCACCACGGATCCGCGCGTTGCGCAGATTTTTCCGTTCTGTGAACTCGAACCCCATGTCGAAGTGTTCCTGGGATGCTTCCGGGATTTACTTGGAGAGCCAGTCATTGATCAGTATTCGAAATTTGAACATGCTCAAGAGATCGTCATCAAGTTGAATCAAGGTGTGAAGTTTCTAAGAGAACGGGTCCGGTCGGAGGAGTTTTACCGAAAAATTGATGCGCTTCGCCGTAGTTTGCAGAAGAATTCAAAGAGCTTACTGGATTATATCGACGCGCTTTTTGCTGTTTATTCGAAATTGTTGGTTATCCGCTTGGATTTGACCTACAAAAATGCAGGGAAAATAGCGAGTACCGAGGTGGCACACCAGGAGGTACTGCAGGCGATCGTCGATCGTGAGGCGCTTTTTCGCAAACTCGAAGGGCTACCGATCTGCAAATCGCTCGTGGGGTTTGCTTGGAAGCTCGAGTACGGCTTGCATCGCGGTCCGCATTTTCACGTCATGCTCTTTTTCGACGGGCAAAAGTCCCGCCAGGACGGGTCGCTCGCCAAAGCGGCAGGGCAACTCTGGCAGGTGGTGACGCAGGGGAGGGGAGACTTTTTCAGCTGCAACGCGCACAAGGCGCGCTACGGCACGGCACTGGGGATCGGCATGGTCGAACATGATGACTTGCCCAAGCGCGCGAGGTTGCAGGTGGCGGCGCGCTATCTGGTAGACGTCGACTTTGTCCGCCGACTGGTGCTGCGTGGAGCGTATCGCACCCTGGGGCGTGGCGTAATGCCGAATGTGGGTGACAACAAGCTTGGACGGCCGCGTGCAGGTTGATCACCATGCCACGGCAAGGGAGGTGCCCGCGTGCGATGGTTCGTGTGCTTCCTCAAGGAGACGTCGCAAGTTGAACTATCGCATTGCGCTGCGCACTGGACTCTTGGACCGGCTTTGACCGTGTGCGCCCGTTCAGAATGTCCCCTTCATGGTTGTGCCAAGTGCGTTGTACGGATCGCATCGTGAAGTCGCTCGACGGTACGCGAGCAGGCTGCCGCTCTAGCCGGTTGAAGATCGGGCAGGTGCGTTCTTCTCTCCACAGCCAAGCCCAACTTTGCAACAGGCTCCCGGTCGCGCAGCCGTCGCGCCGAGCACTTTGTGGGTGCGTTTTATGAGAAATCCAACAGAGCGTGGATGGGGTGATGTTTATTTACAACATTAACTCATCTGCTTATTGTGCGCGGTTGATCGTCTTTGTTCGATTACAAAATGCGACCAAAGTGACTGCGAAAAATTGCGCTTCACAGGCCATGCATCGGGTGGAAAAATCGATGATGTCGATGCAACAGGGAGGGCAAAACGGGCTTGGAGTCCGCGTAGGGAGTACTGGATTGGAAATTACGGAACGGAGAAGGAAACTTGGCGCGAATATTCCGCGCTAGGTGTCGCGAAATGGGTCGATGTAATTCGACTGAACTGCTCCGTGACGAGAAAGGAATCGAGGGATTTAAATTTTACTGGAGAGATGGTTAATTTGACGCATGAAATAACGGATGGCGATATTCTTGTCGCGCGTGCGCTGCATTATGAAAGGGAGGGCGAAGCACTTGTCATTGACCACGAATTCAACATCGCTACGAGTTTAGTGTCCATCAAGTCAAAACTGACTGAACTGGTTGCATCTGCAGAACCGGCGTGCGTGCATTCATTCGATCGTGCAGGGCAGGGGTTTTACCGAATTACATCTGCCGGAAAAGTCTTTTTGTATTGCATCAGGTTAATTTCAAACAACTTAATTAATAGCAATGGTAGGGCCTATGCGCCAATTTTTAACGTGACGATGACTTTCATTGATGAATTAAGGCCACTAAATGCCTATCGTGATGGCCAATGCACGCTCGAATACGGCCTGAATTTGAGCCGTGTTTTTGAGGAGTTTAAAAAAATATGTAGATCGAAAAAATATTGCGACGACCGAAAAATATATTACAGAAGTGTGCAGGCCAACATTAAAAGTGTGGGAGAGTATGTTAATTCCTTAATTTTTAAATACAAGGATTTTGATGTTATCAGGATCGATTTATATTACAAAAAGTCTGCTTACGAATCCTGCAAGAATGAAAAATCAAATATCTTGGCTCGATTGATTAAAGATCGCTCGCTTTTGGTCAGTCGAATGCGACGCCACAAAATCTTCAAGGGCTTGCTCGGGTGGGTTATGAAACTGGACTTTTCCAATTGTGATGTTTATTGCGTTAGAGCAGTATTTTTCTTCCATTCAAATAACGAACTCAGCAGGGACGAGATTTTAAATAGCATCGGTAATTATTGGACGATCGGAGTTACAGGCGGTGATGGTGATTTTCTCTCTCGGCATAATATGCCGATTCCGCACAGACGGTTTAAAGCGATTCTAGAATTTCCGGTTCAGTCTGTGGCGGAAGACGATCAGGGGAGCATCGATCGATGTTTGGTGGGGATCAATTCACTATTTCGTGGTGATTATTACGCGAAGATAAAAAACGGCAATGGGAATCGCATTTTTTTGCGTGGAGATATGCCCAATTCGGCGACAAAAGAATCCAAGCAGCGAGATTTTTTCTTGAATTCGAATGTGATGGAGTAGCAAGATGATGATCACAGATTTTGCCCTGCAACGCAGTCCGGCGACGTTCCCCCTGACCGATATGCCCGACCTCATCCGCCATGCTATTCAAGCCTTGGCCGATGCTGAGCAAGTGGCCGTCGAGGCTGCAGCTACGGTTGTGCTCGGCATAAATGCGGCCGTTGCGCAAGCGGTTGGCGATGTGGTTTCGCCCGTTGGTCGAGACATCCCCTTGGGCCAGTTCACGATCGTGATCTACCCCTCGGGCCAAAGCAAGACGCCTCTGATCAACGCGTTCCTGGAACCGTTGCGTGCTCTGCAGAACGAGTTTGCCCACGATGGGGATATGCGACGCAAGAAGCACGCTGCTGCGCTCGACGTCCACCGGGAAAAGGCGGAGTACCTCAGACAAGAGCTGCGGCGCGCGCTAAATGAGAAACGCTCTGCCGCTGTTATTGAACTGCAAATCGAGGAATTGGCCGTCCGACAACCGATGCCACCGAAGGTGCCCACTTGGATCCTTGAGGATGTCACCCTTCCATCGTTGCAAAAACATTTGGCAACTGCATGTCCGTTTGCGTTATGCGCGAGTGAGGAGGGCTATAGGGTGCTGGACGAGTTGGTCGGGCGGCAACCCACGCAGGTCGCCGCAGCTTGGGGCGGACTCCCACCACAATCCTTGCGCATGGAGCGCTCGTATTCAGGGAGGGATCCCATTCGGCTGTCAATTTTGGCCATGGTCCAGGGACAACAGTTTGGCAAATTTCTTCAGCGCAGAGGGGACGACGTTTTCGGTTCGGGTGTCATGTCGCGCTTTTTCGTCTGCGAGCCCATGCCAACCGCCGGGTATCGCGACTGGAATACGGCAAGGCAGGTTTCGCGCGAGCCCATCAATGCATTGGTCGAGCGGTTGTTGACGTTGGCGCGACGTGCGGGCAATCGGCTCGTCGCGGGAGAACCACTTCGAGATCGGCTCAAGCTATCGGACCAAGCTAAATTGGTGTGGCGTCAATGTTCTCTTGATTACGAACAATGGATCGGCCCCGGTCGTTGGCTCGCTGCACTACCAGCGTTTGGTTCGAAGTGCGCAGAACACGTCCTCCGGGTGGCGGGTGCGATAGCCGTAGTCGAGTCGGATGATCGGATCGTCAGGGAGCAGCACATGCTCGCCGCATCCAAAGTGGTCTTCTTCTTCGCGCAAGAGGCCCTGCGCTTGTTCGGACCACAACCGCAGGTGCCCCTTCAAGTCCAATGGGCGTCCGAGCTAGAAAATTTTTTGTGGAGTCGCATGCAGTTGATGGGCGGTGTACCTCAGCCCATTGCTGCGAACGATATTCTGAGAAATGGGCCAAAAAACCTCAGACGACGTGAAAATCTGGATGCGGCCACGTCAGTCCTGCAACAGCAAGGCAGGATCATTGTCGCTCCGCGGCCGCATGGCAGTTATGCCGTACAGTTCTACGATCCAGCGGCTTTCATGCCCGCCGCAGTGATGCCAATGGCACGGTTCCCGGCGTGATGAGCGGGTTGATGACTTTGCGGATGGCGCTGGTGTGACGGGGCGGGTAGAAACGCAGTGCGCGGTCGAGAAAGTGTGCGGCCGAATCTGTTGCGCCGATGCAGCCGATTCCATCGTGGCAGTGCCCGCAGCAATACCGCGTGCTAGTGCTTGACCTGTGCCGAGGCATTGAGGATAAAATAAAACTAAGCAGAGAGTCATCTGCGCGTCTGGGCACCAGCATCTTACGGCTGGACAGGTCGCCGCACGCCGTGCTAAATATGCAGCCTCGCCGAACGCTGCTGCCCTCTTTGGGCTTAGATTATGGGTACACCCACCACCGGGTCACCCCTTCATATTCCGGCAGTTCCGCCACCCAACACGGACTTGCTGAGCCACACGAAGCCGTGTGGCGACATAAGCTGCGGTGCCGTAGCGGGCGCACGGGAGTGCTGCTGGCCTAATTGGCTCGTGCAGTCAGTGGCATTGCTCCGACGCAAATTCAAAATATACCGATTTATTATTCAGCCGTTTGACGGCCATGCGGGCTGCGCCCGAGCGAGTCGTGCCAACGATAAAGGGCGCGAAATGTTTCAAAATACCGAAGAAAATCAGTCAAAACCTCACGATCCACTCCACATGCGGCGTCGCCTTGATATCATGGAAGTCGCGAAGCTTCTGGGATATAAAAGTAGAACGACGGTACGCAACCGGATGAATGAAAATCACCCTAGTTATGATCCAGAGTTTCCAAAGCCTGATTATTTCGATTTCGGCACAAATTTCTGGGAACTGGGGGGTATCTTGGCGTACTTGGACTTGAAGCGCGGTCGCTCGGGTCCAAGCCGCCAGGTTCCTCGCCGTTCAACTGGGGATCATTAGTCGTCGATATAAAATTGACGATGGCGATGACTCGGTCTTCGTGAGAAAAGAAGCAAATTTCCTGCTGGAGACTTGTAAACTTTCGAATCAGAAAAGGTGAAGATTGTTGAATGCGCACTTCAGGGCGCATTCCTTTTCGACCTGTGCAGTTATCGTACGCGCTTTTTCTGTTTCAAATGAAAAGACCTGGAAAATCGCTTGTTTGGTTGCGTGTTCTGGCATTTCGGACGGTGCAAACGCCATTTAAGTTTCCATCGCGCGCCACCTTCGACCGAGCGGAGTCATGTGAGAATGCGCTAAATTTTAGTCAAAAAATTAACAAAGGTATTATAATGTCCTACAATTTTAAATATCAATTCCGCAATTGGATTGAGTATCGAAAGTTGGCGAATCTCGTGGAGGTTGATTTTCATCCGCAAGAAGGGGGAAATGGGTTGCCCTATTGGGAGCGTATGGAAGAAGCTAGCAGTCGGACAATTTCGGCATTACGAGAGGCTCAGAAAGCAGGAAAACAGTATGTGCTTTTCACACACGGCTCGTCGACATCGCACAGGGGCAAAACGACGTGCAGATCGCAAGTCCGCTCTGTGATGCGAAGCAAGGAGGCGACGGCGCTCATCATGAGAGGCGCTTGCATTCAGCAAGACAGTGTCTTCCTTGCCGCAATCAGGCCATTAGACAATTCTGAGCAGGAATTGACAGAAACTTCCGATGCTTCTTTCTAACCGCGTTTTGGTGCCGACGCCATATTGGGGCGGCTCAGGGTAATGTGCCGACTGGGCCATGAACCGCCACGATCGGTTGGAGTGCAGGGCGTCTCTTACCAGGTTGGCGCTGCAAGCGGCTCAGTACAAGGTCAAAATGGCAGCTCACGCCGGGCTCGGCGCCAGCAGTGCAGCGGCACATCGAGCAGATCGGAATGCCACCAAACGGCAATCTGAGTCTGCTGCGAGGTGTGTATGGAGTTGCGCACTAAAGGGCGGGATCTGCCAAGTCGTATCCAACCAAGTATTCCAGGCAGCTCTTTGTTCTTTTGAGCAACTCGGTGTTGATTCAGACGGCTTCCAGCTTAAACGTTGTCCCTAGAAGACCCAATTGAGGAAATGCGCAAACTCACTAGGAGTAGTGCTCAGCACGACGCCGAGGGCGAGCCAGATGACTCCCGCTGCATCAATATGAATTCCTAAGACGCCAAGGGCTGTTAGCAGGCGCCGTAGCTCCGCCTCCTCGTGAATTCTTGCTTCGCGATCTTTCGCCACCGAAGCTTGTAGCTTTCCGTGCTCTGCCTTGAGAGTGTGGGTGGTCTGGTCCAGCTGGATCCGGAGCTCTTCAACATTGCCAATGAGGGCGACCACGCGTTCCTCGAGCGTTTTGTCTTGCTAGCCACGCCACTGAAACGCAGTCCCGTTAGCCTCGATCCCCATAGTTGCGGAGCCAGTCGCAAAGTTGATCTTTTCGGAGGCACCCCACTTCGGAAAATCGACGATTGAAGTATGGATCATCTCCCGAAAGCGCGGCAAATTGAAGATGACGCCCTTTTCTTCCAGATTTTTTGCTACGGTCCAGATTCCAAGCAACTGCAGAACCAACCCGGCATAGCGGATTTTGTCGGACTCTTGACCTAGAAGAAAAGGCCCAAGGAGTGCTAGCCCCAGAACTGGCGCCATCGTCAGCCAAACAGATCTAGCAAGGCGATCAGACTGGCACCAACGGGCAATCTTCTTGAGGTAGTCCCCAAGTCGCCTTCCGAAGTCAAAAATTGCTGTGGCCATCGCCATCTCATTTCCTTCAGTTTAGCCGCCGAGGCCACTGACTGCGATCCCAAATCCGTGGTGCAACGCGAAAAAAATAGTAATAGGAGGGAAGTGCAAAGGCGACGATCGCGAATGCTTTGAAATGTTCACAGCCACACCCCAAAGCTAGGGTGTCAATTCTGCGGTTGGCGCGGCGGCAAAACGCTCACGAATGTGTCGGAAGTCCGGAATCCGTCGAGCACGCTTTTGCCATCGAGGAGATCTCCGACGGCGTCTAGAAAATTGGCGGCTGTCTTGCAGGCCCAAGTCGCGCAGTCCGCACTCAGAATCAAGTGAGGGTAAGCACTGAGCCCCGGATCCCTGAACGGGGGGCGGCGAAAGCTCTTGGCTTGCAAGAGCGGGAGAAGGTTGGGTCGGCGTTCGCTCGTTTCCCCACCCCAGGCTGATTTGAAATGGGTGATCTCATTGCGCAGATCAATTAACAGGCGGACGTCGTTTTCCAGCGGGAGCAGTTCGCCGGCCGTCAGCACTCCTGCTTCTGTGAGCACAGTGGTCCAGCCATTTAACGCTCCAGGTTTGCTGGATTTTCCTTTTTGACTTGCCTTCCGTGCATTTTCCTGGGCTTGTGTAGCCGTCACTTCCCAGGCGGAAACGTCTTCCCACTGGCGATTGGCCGTGAGCTTTGTCCACGATGCATACTCAATAACCTCCCACAGTTGGGCTTCAATTGCACCCGCTGATTGGGTGATGGCACCGACGACCAAGGCCATGTGCTTAATTTCTAGCTCTGGAGTCGGTCTATCCAGAGCTTCTATGCCCTGAGCCTCACGCGCGAACAACACTGCCCCGGCAATGAACTGCACTGTGAGTTGTGCTCGAACGCTGGCAGTACTGCAGTCGTTTGCGTGACCTGACTCTGTTTGTGATGCTTCTTGCTCAGTCATCCCCAGCCGTTCTCCATGAGCTCAGATATTCACGATCCCTTTGCATCCTGGGTATCGCTTACAACCCCAGAACGATGTGCCCGCATGCTCTCCCTTTCGTGCGGTGCGTAAGACCATGGACGAGCCGCAGCGGGGGCAACTTGGCGTTCCTGGTGCCTTCAAATCGGGAATCGTCACCGGCGCCAGTGCCGGGCTTTCTTTCATGGCGCGTCGGATCATCGCGTGCAGCTTTTTGCCATCCAGGAGCTTGATGTTTCGGCCTTGCGCAAACGCCATCGCCTCGGATGTGAACGTGCCAGAGGTCACGACGAAACCACCAACAGCGCCCTTGGCAGCCATGACACCGTAGAGCTCACGGACAACGTCAACCCCGACCTTGAACGCCTTCCATTGTTTGCACTGCACCAGGAACTTCTCACTGGCTCGCCGCAGGACAAGATCAATACCTCCGTCTGCACCGCCGCCACCCGTCTCGGTCACGCGGTAGCCATCCAATTCGAAGGCCTTGCCGACAAGCCGTTCAAAGTCCTGCCAGGACATGTAGTCCAGTGCGTCAGCAGCACTGCTGGAAGCCACCTTCTGGAAGAGCTGCGTGCGATGCTTGCGTTGGAAGATTGAGATACCGGCAGCGACAAGGCAAAGAGCCGGCAAAAGGTACTGCCCGAAGATGGCCCAGGTCGAAAAGAACGCGTGTGTGATGACTTGTGCGGCTTGATCGGGACGCGTGGCAACAGGCGCCTTGGAAATCGCATACGTATGGAGCACGACGTAGCTCACCAGGGCGAAGACGAGACTGAGCCACCAAGGGAGCAGGGCGAGCAGGCTGACGAGGTCTTGAAAGGCACTGGACTTGCGGCGGCGGGACATGGTGGAAGTTGGGAAGTGGCGAGCGGGTTCAGTCTGTCACGGTGACGGGAGCTCCTTCACCTCTTGGTTTAAGGGTCGGCGGTAATTTTTGATGCCCGATACGACGGAAGTGAGGTTCCTTGTGACGCGTCTTTGAAGCTAGGCCGAGTAGTGACCTATGCGAAGCCGAGCCCAACCTAGCCGCAACGGTCCCTTCGCATATACCAGGAGATTTGTTGCTGGGTACAAGGGGCCGAGCAATAGCCCGCTCAGGCCCCACCAGGTGCCGAGTAGGGTGACGACTTCAAATTTGGGGAATTTGCGGGACATGCACGGGAAACACAGGTACTCGCATAGTTGGCGATCGCGCCGACCGAAAAAGTAGCTCACATTTGAGCGGAATAACACGAGTTGCGTTGGTCGAAATTTTCCGCATGCTGCACAGGCGTACTGTTTCAGTGGAGGTGTTTCACAGCACGTCTCAGTGCCTCGGGCCAGCAAGAATCCAATTCCGCCGAGCGTGATGGCAAAGAGCCATTCGATCAAAAGCAGTAGCGCGTCAATTCGCGACAACTGCGGCAAATCAAGAATGAACCCATAGGTACTCTCCAGCCGATTGCCGTAGCCGACCTTCAACGGCGGGAATAGCAGCATCACGATCAACGCAGCGGCTGCTAGTTTCAAGATTCGACGCTGTAGATGGTTCATGGTGCCGCTGCCGATCAAGATCACCGAAGCATCGTAACGGAGAGCAGATTTCTACCGAGTGGTGATGGCCCACCATGGCGCGCACGATGAGCAAACGGCACAATGTGTCACCTTCCAGTCCTCAGACATGGCCACGACTAAATCACCACCTCGACGAAAAACGATCAAGAACGTCTATCAATTGCATGTCCAACTGCTCTACGTAGAGCCGAGGGTCTGGCGGCGGCTGTGGGTCCCGGACAACCTGACCCTTACTGACCTGGACCAGGTCATTCAGACCGCCATGGGCTGGACTAACAGTCACCTGCACGAATTCGAGATCGACGGTCAGCGCTATGGCATGAGCCTTGACGAGTACCCCATAGACAAGCCTGCCAAGCTCGATAAGGACTACCGGCTTTCGGAAGTCTTGAGTCAGCACGTCAAGACCTTTATCTACACCTACGATTTTGGCGATGACTGGCGGCATGCTGTAACCGTCGAACAGACCCTCAAACCCGATCCCGCGCTCAATACCTGGCCACAGTGCCTTGAAGGAGAAAACGCCTGTCCGCCAGAGGACGTTGGTGGAGTGCCTGGCTACATGGAATTCCTGGAGGCTGTTGGTGATTCCACGCATGAGGAACACAAGGCCATGCGGAGATGGTTCGGTGGTTTGTTTGATCCAAAGGGTTTTGACATCAACGCGGTCAACATTGCGTTGCGAGACGTAGAGATCTGAGGATGTGGCCGGCAAGGCGGCTCACGCAGAGCTGGGCGCCAACACGGTAGGGCGTATGAATGGAATAGCGTGGGGCCTGACAGGTATTCAAGACATCAAAATCCAATCTCCGGATCGCCCATATGCCCCCATCAATGGGAGTGACGCGCAGTTGTGCGTATTCCAGACCAATCCCGCCACGGGTTCCAGTTCAAACCCATCACTGGCTCCAGCACACGCGACGACGCCCGGGTGTTGCCTACAGGCCCGGAGAGCCGATCATTGACCACGGAGGGGCAGGTCCGCAGGACCCGCTGACCGGTACGCGGCCGGAGCGGGCACTCTCGCCGCAGTAGCGAGAGGCCGGTGTCGACCCACAGGAGTCAGTCGCCGTATTGATTCTGTTGAAAAACTCGGTTCTCGCTGTACGTGGCCTCAACGGCATCAAGGGCGACCTCGCAAATCGATCCAGGAGCGGCGATCGGTGTCCCGGGAAGGGTTGGAGGACCCACTGAAAAGTGGCATCGGACCGCGACTGGGAGTTTTTCAACACAATAGTATTAGAAGCAGTCACTCGTAACTGCCGCCGCTTCTCGAAACTCACCTGGCGTTGCACGAGGCAGCCACCCTCAATCAAGACCGGATAGCGAGAATGCCAAACCGTTGAATCACGGTTTTGTCCATCTCAATTGCTTCAGTTCTCAAAAACGGTGGTTTTTGGTCGCTGCACTTGAGATTTAAGGCTGCTGCGTTTTATATCTTTTTTTCACGCGATTAGATCGTATCAGGTAAGCAGTTACCGCGCCAATAGTTATAAACGAAATGAAAAGCGACATCAATATGTCGTCGGCCGCGACATTAAACAATTTAACATAGTTATCGTAAGAGCCAAAAACTAGCGTTGGCTCAACCGCAATAAAAATAACACCAACTGCGAAGTTAAACCAAATTATTATTATAGTATATTTTATAGCTTTACGCGTTTTTCCATAAATAAGAATTATTGCTGCAATGCAAGCAAGAATGCCGCCGAATGCAGCTCTTAAAAATAGCCAATTAAGGTGTTGTAAAAACTCCGGATCAAGATAATTAAGGGTTTGCTGGGGGAGCGATGATTGAATAACATCAATACGTGATTGGACACCACCGACTGAAAACAATGCAAAAGGCAAAGACAAAAACAACAATATCACTATAAACAACAGCCAACCTCTAATTTTATCATCCGATATAGTGCGCTCTAGTTCATTGTTTAAAGGAGGCTCGAAGCTGCTGAGAAATTTGCGCGTTTCTCTTGTTCTGTTCGCGACTGACGGGGCATTATAAGGCGGTGATGCAAAAGAACTTTCGCTGCGTACTATCTCTGCCTGCCTGTTTGTGTCAGGTAGTTTGGAGAAATCGTTGAATTGCTTAATTTGATTTAATCGTTCTTTCGCTTTCTCGTGTCCGAGTTGCGCTGCCTTTTCATACCAAGCGGAGGCTGCTGTTAGGTCTCTATTTACGCCGAGTCCATATTCGTATAACATCGCTAAATTGAATTGCGATGGAGTATGCCCGGAATCGGCTGCCTTTTGGAACCAATAGGCGGCTCGCTGGAAATCTTTCTGACCATCTTCGCCCTTGATGTAACTTGCACCAAGTCGAAACTGTTCATCGGCCGTTTCCATGTAATATGCCTTTCAATGAAAGCGAAAAATGGCAAGTGATCCGATACGCGCTGAACGGCGGCGGCATTCTCAGAACCCGCAAACTCAGCGGTCTTGTCGCGACGTTCTCGTTCACACCGGATTCTCAGAAAAGGTACTATGCGGAACGTAAAAGTCACCGGCGCTGCGCGGCATTATCGCGCAGCGCCCTGTGGGCTGTAGTGTTAAACCTTACCACCTTGGATTGCCTGCGAACGAACACGAGCACCGACGGTGGCCTCGATGACTTTGTCACGGAGAGTTTCGACTTTGTCTTGCTTTGATATTGGGATATCGAGCTTGCGAGCGATTGGCTCAACAGATTTTCGTGTGGAGAAGTTCGCATCAAGAAACTGCTGCGCCTCTTCTCGGTTCCGAAAAGCCGTAAGTCTTTCGATCACGTTTGCTAGATTGGCATCATGCGTTGGTGTACTCGACTCTTCCTTACTGCGCTTGCGGGTAAGGCGAATTTCGATGTTGAAGGATTCGTCTCCGAGCTTGGAAAAATCATCTTCACTTAATCGCTCAACGGCATCAACGAGCCGCTGCAAGGCGCGGGAGAATTGGAATTTTCGACTAATCATATTTTCCGTTCCTCACAGCACAGATTCGAATTCATCAACAAATTTCTCGATCTCGTTGACTACGTCGGAGTGAGTGCCGTTCGAGTACTGATTCAAAACTACCGGCATTAGATTTTGCGGCGCATCAGCAAATATTGTCTTATTCTCGCGGAAATAGTTCTTGAACGTAGAAACGCCAAGTCGCTTTGTTTGAGAGATGAACTGTCGCTGGGCGGAAATTGGCTGACCGCTCGTAATCTGAATCATCGTAAAGATGACACCCAGAATTTTCGGCGCGATGGTTTCTGTTTCCTTATCCAGCTCGGCGTACTCGTTGAATTCCTTGACGAGTTCATTGACGCTTCGATGCAAGTAATCTATCCCAAGCGTCGATAGATAGTCTGGCTTCGCGGGAATGAGTATCTTCTCACTCGCAACGATTGCATTTTTTGTCACGATGTTGAAGTTCGGGGGGCAGTCCATCAGAACAATGTCGTAGTCCGTGCTATCAGCAAGTGATGCAATAGCCTGCCTAAGTTTTCCGTGAACCTTGATGTAGTTGCGCTTTGCCTGTTGAAGATTGACCCCGCTAAGAAGTGTGGCCAATTCGAGGTCTACGTTTATAAGCCCGAGATGGGAGCAGATAAGATCAATACGTCCGCCGTTGTTACGTGATTTCAAGAAGCGATTGACGCTTGATGGCGCAATGACGAAGTCGGTAAGAGGGGGCGGCTCCGTTCCTTGACTGATCGCATCAAACCAAGACTTGATGGTTCGTGATGCCTTGTAATCGGTATCCCATTTATCTGGAGTAACGAACGAAAACGTCAGACTTGCTTGAGCATCTGTATCGATCAATAGGACCTTCTTCCCGCGATAGGCTAGCTCGCCAGCAAGGTTCGCGGTAACCGTGGTCTTACCGACGCCACCCTTGTAATTAATGACGGCGACAATTTCCATGAGTGCTCCTTAAAAGGTCTAACGTAATGCATCCAGCAAAGTCTGCGGGATAGGCGGGGACGTGATGGATATTCTTGGCATTTCATGCTTCGCAAAGTGGCTTGCAGTTTTGGGTTCAAACTGAATAACTGCATGAAAGCCGCCGGTATAAAAACGCCGTCAAACCCCGCACACTTGTTGTTCTTGACGCGCGCCGCACAACTGAGCTCAAAATTGGACACTTTGCGCCATTCTGTCTCATCACCTGAATTCAGTGCCTCGTCGAGCGGTTGATAGGTTGATCCTAACTGCGATTCTGCTCCACATCCATGGCGTACCTTCCGGCCGCAACGACAGATCTGGAGCGATTTCGCCAATGACAGCTCCTGGCCGACTCCGGCCTTTCGATCAAATCGTGCTGAACGACCGCTCCGGCCAACGACCCGTTTTCCAGGGCGCAGATCAGCCCCATCTCCAGCGCGCCGCGCAGGGCGATCGGCATGCCGGCGCCGGTGGCGGCTTTGGATCGGAATCGCTGGCGGGTTTGAAATGGAACCCTTGAAAGGTTTGATCAGACTACGCACAGTTGTTGGTCTCCAAATTTGCCGATGTTCCGGATGTGACAAACGCCGTCCACTTCTCCATCATCGGCCGACGTTGATCGAGCAGGTCGGTACGGTGATACGCCGCCTCCACCTTGTTGGCCACCGTGTGCGCCAAGGCGCGCTCGGCCAGATCACGCGGATACCCCTGCTCGCTGCACCAGTCCCGGAATGATGAGCGAAACCCATGCGCCGTCGCACAACGACCTGGCGTATCACTCGGTGCATTCACTCGGCGCAAAAAGCTGGTGAGCACCATGTCCGACAGCACGCCCTCCGCATAAGGGGCCGGGAATACGAAGCATTGCTGATAGCCTTCCTGCCCACGAAGAATCTCCAATGCGCGATCCGTGAGCGGTACCCGGTGCGGCATCTTCGCTTTCATTCTGGCTGCTGGAATCGTCCAGATCGCTTTGTCAAAATCGATCTCATCCCACGTCATTCCCCGCAACTCCCCAGATCGGCAGGCCGTGAGAATCAGCAACTCCAGCATGGCGCGCGATTGATCCAATCGCGCACGCCGTCCCAAGTGCTCTGCGACGAATTTCGGAATGTCCCGCCATGGCATCGCAGGTTGATGCTGCACGCGAACCGCCTTGCCCGGTTGTTGTGGCAGCAGGTGATGCACCACGTCCACCGGATTCGATGTGCAAAAACCATGCGCCCATCCCCATGCAATGACTGCATGCAGCCGTTGCTTGATCCGGCTGGCGGTCTCTGCCTTGTCGATCCAGATCGGCCGCAGCACATTGGCGATGTGTGCCGGTTGGATCGTGTCCAGCATCATCCGCCCAATCTCAGGAAACGCATACTGCTCGAGGGTGTTGATCCATTGCTGCGCATGCTTGGGATTCTTCCAGCCTGGGCAAAGCTCCTCATGCAGGATGCGCGCGGCTTCCTCGAACGTGGGTGGTTTGATTTTGCCCTTCGCTGCTTCCAGTGCTTTGAGTTCCAGGGGGTCACCGCCAGCGGCAATCTGTTCGCGCATAGTCAGAGCCCGTTTGCCCGCTTCGGCGATGCCCACCTCGGGATACGAACCCACACCAGCGTTGCGCCGCTTTCCGGTCACCGGACTGACGTACCGGAACACCCATTTGCCCTGGCCTTTGACCGTGGACGGATGCAGGGTCAGGCCCGTGACGCCACCATGGGCGATAGGGCCGTCAGCGAGCTTGAGGTTGCGCGCTTTGAGTTCGGAAATCACAGCCATGATCAGTATCCATCAAGGGGTGGCGGAGTGCATTGGGTATGCCATCCAGTATGCCACGAAGTGCTGATTTCTATTGATCAAATTTGTGCGTTAATGATGCTGTAGGCGATCTATCTTATTGAAAATACTTGGATAAAATGATCGTTGTTGGACGTGATTGATTGCGAAAAAAGCAGACCCTCTCTCCGCCAAAATCATCATGTAAGTTTTGATTTAAAAGTGCCCTTGTAGATTAAGGGCTTTTATTCACACAAAACCTACTGCAGTGCGTTTGCCTTGGTAGGTCATCCGTTGCTTATATGGATGCCTCCCGGCGATCAAGAGCAATCGGCGTTGTGCTGTGAAGAGTCGGCTGCCGCCTTATATCCGGCCTCGATCGCGGGTTGTCTGGTTGCCCAGACGCGCCGCCGGCCCCGATGTCATTCGCGGACAAGCGCCTCATCTCCTAGAGCGGACTGTTGAAGTCCGACAACGGATTCAGGTTTGGCTTGCCCCGGTCCGACCGGTTCACATCACGCTGCGTCTTGCTGCCTCATCGCCTACAAAGGCGGTCCATTCCTTTCATCAAGTAAGAGTTGATCCATGGTCACCGTTCGTTCAGGCCGCTTGCGGCCGCACGCTGCGGTGGCCCCTCTGGTAATCCTGTTGTCTGGCCGTGACGGCCCAGATCGTCCGCGCCATCTTGGCCGCCTGGGCCACGATGACCACGTTGGCCGGGCGCCGCTGCCGGATCTGCTCCAACCATGGCCCCGGTTCCTTGGCGTGCGTGAGCACGGATCGCGCGCCGTGGATCAACAGCGTTCGCACGTAGGCGTCGCCGCGTTTGGAGATGCCCTGCAGGCGGATCTTGCCGCCCGTGCCTCGCTGTGCGGGCACCAGGCCCAGCCAGGCGCAGAACTGGCGCGCCGAGCCGAAAGCGCGGGCGTCGCCCATGGTGGCGATCGCCGCTGTGGCGGTGAGCACCCCGACGCCGGGGATCTCGGCAATGCGCCGCATGTCCGGATCCTGGCGGAGTTGCCATGCCAGACGTTTGTCAATGGCGGCAATGTCCTCGCCCAGCGCCTTGATGCGCCGCACCTGCTCGCGCAGACTGTCGGCCACCATCTGCGGCAGCGCCGTCGAGAGTGCCTCCAGCGCCGCCTCGACCTCGCCCAGCATGGCCCGGCTGCCCTTGGCGAAGACGGTGCCGAACTCGTACAGCAATCCGCGCAGCGCGTTGGTCTGCATGACGCGCATCTTCATCAGCAGCTCGCGCTGGCGATGCAGCGTCAGCGTGGCCTGCTGCGCCAGCGACTTGACTCCGACGAACTTGGTGCCCGGCTGCTGCACCGCCAGCCAGATCGCTCGCGCGTCCGTCGCATCGGTCTTGTTGCCCGACACGAACGGCCGCACCGCCCGGGCGTGCAGCAGCCTCACCTCATGGCCCAGCGCGCGCAGCTCGCGCGCCCAGTGGTGCGCCCCGCCGCAGGCCTCGATGCCGACCAGGCACCGCGCCCGGTTGGCGAAGTGCTCCAGCACCTTGGCCCGCTTGATCTGCACATTGGCAATCTCGCCCGTGAACATGTCGACCGTGTGCATCTGAAACACCAGCTTGGCGATGTCCAGCCCCACCACCTGCAGGCCGTCCATCGTGCCGATGATTTGCCCTGCGCTCATGCCTGTCTTACGATTCATGTCGGGTCTCCGAGGGTGTTTGTGAAGACCGTGGTCTATCACGTCCTGGGCACATCGATGCCGTATCCACTCGGGGACCCACCCCGCCACCCTAGCGGCCAGGTCGACTCCGAACGGCCTCGCGTTCATCTCCATACTCCTGTCTCAGTCCCCGCAGGGAGGGAGGCATCCATCACATCTCCGAGAAACCCCGCCGTTTAGGGCGGGGAGGAAAGGAGCGCCGATCGAAGATCGGTGCTGTGTTGACAATTTACACGGAAAAAGCATAGCATGTGAGGCATGCAGGTCAAGCGCGCCTATCGCTTTCGCTTCTACCCGACGCCCGAGCAAGTTGACGCACTGGCTCGAACCTTCGGGTGCGCACGCTTCGCTTACAACCACATGTTGCGCATGCGCAGCGACGCCTGGATGCAGCGGCGAGAGCGCGTGGGCTACCACGAAACCTCCGCGGCGCTGACCATGCTCAAGAAGACGCCCGAGCATGCGTGGCTGAACGAAGTCAGCAGCGTGCCCGTGCAGCAGGCGCTGCGGCACCTGAACACCGCGTTCTCGAACTTCTTCGCCAAGCGAGCCCGGTACCCGTCCTTCAAGCGCAAGGACGGGCCGCAGGCGGCCGAGTACACCACCAGCGCATTCCGATGGGACGCGGGCCGGCGCGAGTTGCGTCTGGCGAAGATGGACGCGCCGCTGGACATCCGCTGGTCGCGCACCTTGCCACAGGCGGCCAAGCTCACGACCGTGACCATCTCGCGCGACACTGCGGGGCGGTACTTCGCCGCGCTGCTGTGCGACGACGTGGTCACGTCCAGGAAGGCCGCATCCGGCCAGGTCGGCATCGACCTGGGGCTCACCCACTTCGCGATCCTCTCCAGTGGCGAGAAGGTCGCATCCCCCAAGGCCTTTCGCCGCTGCGAAGCGCGACTGGCCGTGCGCCAGCGCCGGCTGGCGCGAGCCAAGCTCGGCTCGAAGAACCGGGCGAAGTTGAAGTTGAAAGTTGCTGCGCTGCATGCGCACATCACGGACGCGCGCAGGGACTTCCTGCACAAGCTCTCGACCCGGTTGATCAACGAAAACCAAGTGATCGCCGTCGAGACGCTGTCCGTGTCGAACATGCAGCGCAACCACTGCTCGGCGAAGTCGATCAGCGATGCAGGCTGGTCAGAGTTCGTCAGGCAGCTTGAGTACAAGGCGCAGTGGAATGGGCGCACGCTGATTGGCATTGACCGCTGGTACCCGAGCAGCAAGACCTGCTCGGCCTGCGGCCGTGTGCAAGGCAGGATGCCGCTCAGCGTGCGCGAATGGACGTGCCCGGAGTGCGGCACGCGCCACGATCGCGACGTGAACGCAGCGCGCAATGTATTGGCCGCAGGACTTGCGGTAGCAGCCCATGGAGAGACTGTCAGTCCTGTGTTGCTGTAAAGCGGCATGGGCAGGGCTCTGTGAAGTGGGAATCTTCGGCCTTCAGGCCGGGGAGCAGTCAATCTTGCCCGTGATTTGTCGCCTCAAGACAGCACCCGCACCAGCTTCGCGCGGTCTATGGGACGACGACTCCGGTAGCCATTCTGCTGAACGCCGAGCGCGTCCCAGCGGGTGTCTGGTGAGCTGCCTCTCGACGTGCTCTATCACCCACCTTCGCCAGGCGCCGCGGGCCGCTTCCCGACGACGGGTGCCTGAACATAGTCCTCGACTTCCTGCCGAGGGGCAACGGCTACGCAGGCTACCTGTACCGCCTTGAAAAGGCCACTTGGACGCGCCGCGCTGGAGGCTTACGTGGACCGGCTTTGCGACTTACGCGAGTACGTCGAGCACCAGGGTCTGCCCCCGAACCCGAATGAATGAGAGCTGCTGTAGGAGTGCGACCGGGGCGAGGAGTGTTATAGATAAGGCCCAATAACATATGAACTTTCAGCAAGTTTTTTGATCCATTGATGATGGAAAAGGAAAACGCAAGGAAGCAAACACTGGAGCAACTTCACGAGCGGCGCAAGCAAGTCGTGAGGTTGCACAAGCGGGGCGTCAAGATCATGCAGATCGTGGACATGACGGGGCTGAGCTACCCGCCCGTTCGAGCGGCCATTGACTTGTACGAGGCTGGCGGCTGGAGCGCCATCCGGCCGACTCGGCGCGGACGCGCCAGAGGCGACGGTCGGGTGCTCAGTCAAGCGCAAGAAGAGACGATCCAGCGCCTGATCATTGACACGCGTCCCGAGCAACTCAAGATGGACTTCCATCTGTGGAGCCGCGCTGCAGTGATGCAACTCATTGAACAGGAGTTCGACATCAAACTGCAGGTGCGCAGCGTTGGAAAGTACCTCACCCGCTGGGGCTTTACGCCGCAAAAGCCCATCAAGCGAGCCTATGAGCAAAGCCCCGCGGCGGTGCAGGCTTGGCTGGAGGGGGAATACCCCGCCATCGAGCAGCGCGCCAGGGCTGAGTAACCGTGTTGAAAGTCAAGCAGTGAAAGGCTGATTTTGAGCGTTCAGATGGTCCCGGGTGATGGCGTTGAGGTGGGTGATCAGCTTGCGCATGCAGGCGATCAAGGCCACTTTCTTGAGCTTGCCTGCGGCCACCAGACGCTTGTAGAAGGCGCGAATGGCGGGGTTGAATCGTGTGGCGGTGAGCGTGGCCATGTACAAGGCACGTCGCACCTCGAAGCGCCCGCCGGTGATGCGTCGTCGGCCTCGGCTGGACCCGGAGTCCTTGGCGTAGGGGGCCACGCCGACCAAGGCACAGATCTGGCGCCGGTTGAGCCGCCCCAGTTCAGGCAGTTCAGCGATCAGGGTTGCGGCAGCGATGCGGCCGATCCCGGCCACGCTTTGCAACAGCTTGGCCATCACGGCATGATGCTGTTCGACATGGCGGACCATTTCGGCATCGACGTCGTCGAGCTGGCGGGCAATCGCCTCGAGCAGGGCATCGATACTCGGGCGCGTCACCGGGCGGGCCAGGCGCAAGCGCTGGCGCTCGGACAACTGCATGGCCACGAGCTGGCGCCTGCGGGTGACCAGGGCTGCGAGATCCTGCTGCTCGGGCTCGCTCAGCGGACGCACGAAGCGCTCGCAGTCGGGGCGCTGGGCCAGCACGGCAGCGAACTCGGCCAGGGTGGCCGCATCGATGCGGTCGGTCTTGGCCAGGCGCTGCATCGCACGAGCGAAGTCACGCGCCATGCGCGGGTTGATGACCGCCACACGCAGACCCACTGCTTGCAACGCGCACGCCAGCGCCGCCTCATAGCCACCGGTGGCCTCCATCAGCACCAGCCCCGGCTGCAGCTTCACCAAGGCGTCGGCCAGAGCGGAATGCCCCTCGGCATCGTTGCTGACATGAGCCAGCTCCGATGGCAAGACTGCTCCCAGGCAAGCCACATCGACATGCGCACTGGCAACGTCGATGCCCACCATCACGGATGATCCAGACATGGTCTTCATATCCCTTCCTTGTGCATGCGAGCAGGCGAAACGCCGCTCAACTAACCGTTCGGGCGTCAGGAAGACCAGCACGGGGTCCGTGCGCAATCGACTCAGCCACGAGCTGGCGAGCACGCTCGCCGACTCCAGGGCGTTTCAGGCTGCACGATCCGGTCCGGTCACCTCAACGGTGATTAGACTGCACCGCGCTGATCTGGTTTAAACATACAAGGGCGGGGAAATTCACTGGGGAGACGAAACCGCGCTGGTCAACACGGACGTGCGCGGCAGAAGCTTTGCCCCTGCGGGCAAAACCCCGGTGGCCATGGCCGTGGGCGGAACGCGCCAGAAGCTCTCGATGATCGCCACGGTGACCAACCAGGGCAAGACCCGCTGGATGATCATCGACGAGGCGTTTGATGCCGACAAGTTGATTGAGTTCTTGCAGGCCTTGATCAAGGATGCGGGCAGGAAGGTATTCCTGATTCTGGACAACCTGAGGGTGCATCACAGCAAGTTGGTGAAGGCGTGGGTCGCCTTACACAACGCGCAGATCGAGCTGTTTTACCTGCCCAGCTACAGCCCCCAACTCAACCCTGAGGAGAGGCTCAACGCCGATCTCAAGCAGGAGATGGGCAAACGCGTGCCGGTGCGAACCAAGGCCAAGTTACGCGAAGCCGCCAACGACCACATGGCGATGCTGGAACAAAACCCGCAGCGTGTGATGAGCTACTTCCAGGACCGGCGCGTTCGCTATGCAGCTTAATACTTCACAGGGCCGGATCAATAGGCCGAGGAGCGGTGCTCCGCGTGGGAGGCGGCGTAGTGCGTCTGGGCAGTGCCCGGGGCTGCATGCCGATCTTGCGACACGCGGCATTGCCGTCCACCGTGCTCGCACACTGCGAAACGGCCCGAGCCGGGATCCACTGCCCGGCGTATGCCGAAGGCCGAGGCCGGATGGTCGATTGCCTCAGCGCGCAGTGGTTCGAAGACTCGATGAGCGCCACGCCAAGCTGAGCCTTGCCGTGACGCTGCATCATCAGACCGACTTTTTCGAGAAATACCAGTCGGTCACTTCCATGCCCTGCTTCGGGCCCTCGGCGATGCGCTCGTTCATCGCCTCGACGGTCTTGGGCGGAGGCACGATGGCCTTGTCGCCCGGACACCAGGCCTCGGGCGTGGCCACGCCGTACTTGTCGCTAGTCTGCAGAGCCTCGAGCAGGCGCACAAATTCGTTGATCGAGCGGCCGTTGCTCATCGGGTAATAGACCATCGCGCGCAGGACGCCGTTGGGGTCGATGAAGAAGGTCGCACGCACCGCCTGGGTGTCGGCGGCGCCGGGGTGGATCATGCCGTAGGCTCGCGCCACCTCCATCTTCAGGTCTTCGATGATGGGGAAGGGTATGTCGACATCGAAGTTCTGCTTGATCGACCGCACCCACGCCAAGTGGGCGAAGATCGAATCGATCGACAGCCCGAGCAGTTCGCAGTTCATCGACTTGAACTTGTCGTGGTTGCGCGCGAAGCCCATGAATTCGGTGGTGCACACCGGGGTAAAGTCCGCCGGATGCGAGAACAGGATCAGCCACTTGCCCTTATAGTCCGCCAAGGTGCGGTCGCCGTGGGTGGTCTTGGCCGAAAATGCGGGGGCCGGCTCGTTCAGGCGGGGAAGGCCGTAGGCAATGGATTCGGTATTCATGTCCATGATGCTCCTTGAAACGGAACCGCTGGCGGGATTGCCAACATCTTTCAAGCATACCGAGGCCGAGTGTCTGCCGCCAATTGTTTTAATCAAGTTGGCTGATAGCCTTTCTCCATGTCATAAAGGCGTAGAAATCAAGACGCTTATGTGACCATTGCCTTGTGATAGATCAAGTCTTCCGTGCCTCAAGCAAGACACGTTCATCCGTTGCTTATATGGATGCCTCCCGGCGATCAAGAGCAATCGGCGTTGTGCTGTGAAGAGTCGGCTGCCGCCTTATATCCGGCCTCGATCGCGGGTTGTCTGGTTGCCCAGACGCGCCGCCGGCCCCGATGTCATTCGCGGACAAGCGCCTCATCTCCTAGAGCGGACTGTTGAAGTCCGACAACGGATTCAGGTTTGGCTTGCCCCGGTCCGACCGGTTCACATCACGCTGCGTCTTGCTGCCTCATCGCCTACAAAGGCGGTCCATTCCTTTCATCAAGTAAGAGTTGATCCATGGTCACCGTTCGTTCAGGCCGCTTGCGGCCGCACGCTGCGGTGGCCCCTCTGGTAATCCTGTTGTCTGGCCGTGACGGCCCAGATCGTCCGCGCCATCTTGGCCGCCTGGGCCACGATGACCACGTTGGCCGGGCGCCGCTGCCGGATCTGCTCCAACCATGGCCCCGGTTCCTTGGCGTGCGTGAGCACGGATCGCGCGCCGTGGATCAACAGCGTTCGCACGTAGGCGTCGCCGCGTTTGGAGATGCCCTGCAGGCGGATCTTGCCGCCCGTGCCTCGCTGTGCGGGCACCAGGCCCAGCCAGGCGCAGAACTGGCGCGCCGAGCCGAAAGCGCGGGCGTCGCCCATGGTGGCGATCGCCGCTGTGGCGGTGAGCACCCCGACGCCGGGGATCTCGGCAATGCGCCGCATGTCCGGATCCTGGCGGAGTTGCCATGCCAGACGCTTGTCGATGGCGGCGATGTCCTCGCCCAGCGCCTTGATCCTTTGCACCTGCTCGCGCAGACTGTCGGCCACCATCTGCGGCAGCGCCGTCGAGAGTGCCTCCAGCGCCGCCTCGACCTCGCCCAGCATGGCCCGGCTGCCCTTGGCGAAGACGGTGCCGAACTCGTACAGCAATCCGCGCAGCGCGTTGGTCTGCATGACGCGCATCTTCATCAGCAGCTCGCGCTGGCGATGCAGCGTCAGCGTGGCCTGCTGCGCCAGCGACTTGACTCCGACGAACTTGGTGCCCGGCTGCTGCACCGCCAGCCAGATCGCTCGCGCGTCCGTCGCATCGGTCTTGTTGCCCGACACGAACGGCCGCACCGCCCGGGCGTGCAGCAGCCTCACCTCATGGCCCAGCGCGCGCAGCTCGCGCGCCCAGTGGTGCGCCCCGCCGCAGGCCTCGATGCCGACCAGGCACCGCGCCCGGTTGGCGAAGTGCTCCAGCACCTTGGCCCGCTTGATCTGCACATTGGCAATCTCGCCCGTGAACATGTCGACCGTGTGCATCTGAAACACCAGCTTGGCGATGTCCAGCCCCACCACCTGCAGGCCGTCCATCGTGCCGATGATTTGCCCTGCGCTCATGCCTGTCTTACGATTCATGTCGGGTCTCCGAGGGTGTTTGTGAAGACCGTGGTCTATCACGTCCTGGGCACATCGATGCCGTATCCACTCGGGGACCCACCCCGCCACCCTGGCGGCCAGGTCGACTCCGAACGGCCTCGCGTTCATCTCCATACTCCTGTCTCAGTCCCCGCAGGGAGGGAGGCATCCATCACATCTCCGAGAAACCCCGCCGTTTAGGGCGGGGAGGAAAGGAGCGCCGATCGAAGGTCGGTGCTGTGTTGACAATTTACACGGAAAACGCATAGCATGTGAGGCATGCAGGTCAAGCGCGCCTATCGCTTTCGCTTCTACCCGACGCCCGAGCAAGTTGACGCACTGGCTCGAACCTTCGGGTGCGCACGCTTCGCTTACAACCACATGTTGCGCATGCGCAGCGACGCCTGGATGCAGCGGCGAGAGCGCGTGGGCTACCACGAAACCTCCGCGGCGCTGACCATGCTCAAGAAGACGCCCGAGCATGCGTGGCTGAACGAAGTCAGCAGCGTGCCCGTGCAGCAGGCGCTGCGGCACCTGAACACCGCGTTCTCGAACTTCTTCGCCAAGCGAGCCCGGTACCCGTCCTTCAAGCGCAAGGACGGGCCGCAGGCGGCCGAGTACACCACCAGCGCATTCCGATGGGACGCGGGCCGGCGCGAGTTGCGTCTGGCGAAGATGGACGCGCCGCTGGACATCCGCTGGTCGCGCACCTTGCCACAGGCGGCCAAGCTCACGACCGTGACCATCTCGCGCGACACTGCGGGGCGGTACTTCGCCGCGCTGCTGTGCGACGACGTGGTCACGTCCAGGAAGGCCGCATCCGGCCAGGTCGGCATCGACCTGGGGCTCACCCACTTCGCGATCCTCTCCAGTGGCGAGAAGGTCGCATCCCCCAAGGCCTTTCGCCGCTGCGAAGCGCGACTGGCCGTGCGCCAGCGCCGGCTGGCGCGAGCCAAGCTCGGCTCGAAGAACCGGGCGAAGTTGAAGTTGAAAGTTGCTGCGCTGCATGCGCACATCACGGACGCGCGCAGGGACTTCCTGCACAAGCTCTCGACCCGGTTGATCAACGAAAACCAAGTGATCGCCGTCGAGACGCTGTCCGTGTCGAACATGCAGCGCAACCACTGCTCGGCGAAGTCGATCAGCGATGCAGGCTGGTCAGAGTTCGTCAGGCAGCTTGAGTACAAGGCGCAGTGGAATGGGCGCACGCTGATTGGCATTGACCGCTGGTACCCGAGCAGCAAGACCTGCTCGGCCTGCGGCCATGTGCAAGGCAGGATGCCGCTCAGCGTGCGCGAATGGACGTGCCCGGAGTGCGGCACGCGCCACGATCGCGACGTGAACGCAGCGCGCAATGTATTGGCCGCAGGACTTGCGGTAGCAGCCCATGGAGAGACTGTCAGTCCTGTGTTGCTGTAAAGCGGCATGGGCAGGGCTCTGTGAAGTGGGAATCTTCGGCCTTCAGGCCGGGGAGCAGTCAAGTTGAGATGAAGGAGGCAGCGCGCAAAAGTATCGCCGGCTACCTGTGGACTGGCTTAGCCGTGCTGGTCTGTCCATGTCATTTGCCGATCCTGGTCGGCGCTCTGGCTGGCACGACCGTTGGCGCCTTGGTCAGCAATCACTGGGTCGTCGCACTGTTCAGCTTGGTGGCTTTGTTTTTCTTTTCTGCGACCCGAGCGTGGATGGCTTTGTCGGAAGGCTCATGCGGTTCTCGGTGCGAGGAAGCGCGTGGCCCCGCGTTGGGAGCAGACAAGGCGAAGCGGCGCACCGTTAAACTGCGTGACTCGTCCTGAATGGGCAGGGCTCTCGTATATCAAGCTTGTACGGCAATGGCTCGACCGAGCGGCTCTGGCACATGTTTTAACCCCTGGTTTTGCATTTCTGCACGGGGTCTTGCCTTCGTCCAGTTTGCGAATGGACGGCGTCAAGCGAAGCCAACGTCGTACGCTCGTTGACAACGCGAGCCCGAAGGCGCCAGCCGCGAACTTTCCGATCGGAAATCACCGACGACGGCATCAATAACCCAGGGCCAATCCCGCAGGGCGGCGGCGATCGTTAGCGCCCTCGATGGCATGCGTAAGGGGATTGCGCAGGATCGCTTCATCTGCGCCCCAGGCCGGAACTGGTTTGAGCGTGTAGCCCATCAATTCCAGTGCCTTGGCGGTTGTTGGTGTCAGATAGCCAGGCTCAACGAACAGTTCATCAGGAAACCATTGCATGTGCAGGCGTGGCGCGTCAACGGCCTGCTGCATGTCCATGCCGAAATCGATCACGTTGACGATGCTGCTGAGCGTCGTGGAGATGATCGTCGAGCCGCCAGGGCTTCCCGTCACCATGAACACCGTGCCATGCCTGAGTACGATGGTTGGCACCATCGAGGAAAGTGGACGCTTGCCGGGTTCGATCGCATTGGCATGACCCTGAACAAGGCCGAATAAGTTGGGCACTCCGGGCTTGGAGGTGAAATCGTCCATCTCGTTGTTCAGAAAGAACCCCGTATTGCCGGCCATCATGCCAACGCCGAACAGGGCATTGATGGTGTAGGTCACGCTAACGGCGCACCCCTTGGCATCCAGCACCGAGTACTGCGTGGTGTGCATGCCCTCGGTCGCCCCCAGGCTGCCCTTAACCTCAGAGGATGGCGTGGCGCGTCCGGGTTGGATTGCAGCGCGGATTCGCGCAGCGGTGGTGTCCGACAACAGGCGACGGGTGGGGTTGTGGACGAAGGCGGGATCGCCAAGGTATGTATTGCGGTCGGCAAACGCGTGGCGCTCGGCTTCAGCAAAATCATGCGTTGCCTGCACGGAACCGTAACCGGACTGGGCCAGGGAGTAGCCGCTGAGGACGCGAAGGACTTCACACAGTGTCACGCCCGATCCTGGTGGGGGTGCCGTGACAACCATGTAGCCTCGATACCGGCATTCGACGGGCTTTGCCCACACGATGGTGTAGCGGTGGAAGTCCCGCAGACGAAGGATGCCGCCATGCCTGTTGCTCGCTGCCACGATCGTCCTGGCGATGGGGCCGGCGTAGAACGCACGCGTGCCATTTTTCTCGATCAGCTCGAGCGTTCGACCGAGTTGCGGTTGTTTGAGTACTTCGCCGGCGTTCCAGGGCCGTCCGTGGTTGAGGAATATTGAAGCCACGTTGGGGTGTGCAGCAAAGTCCTGGGTGTGCGCCCGCAGGATCGTGATATCGCCTGGCTGCAACCTAAAACCGTCGCGCGCCAATTTGATCGCCGGAGCCATCACCTGTCTGAGGCTCATGGTGCCGTATTTGCGCAACGCTGCGTTAAGGCCCATAACCGTTCCCGGAACGCCCACACCCAGGTAAGTCTTGGTGCTTCGACCTGGTATGACATTGCCGTGCGCGTCCTGAAACAACGTTGAGGTGGCCTTGAGCGGAGCCTTTTCGCGGAAATCGAGAAAGACATTGGTCCCGTTCGCGAGGTGAATGGTCATGAAGCCGCCGCCACCAATATTTCCGCAGCAAGGATTGACCACGGCCTGTGCATAACCCACCGCGACCGCAGCATCGACGGCATTGCCTCCTTCACGGAGGATCTCAAGGCCGACCCTGGTTGCGTAATGCTGGTCGGTCACCACCATGGCGTGCCGCGCCATGACGGGCTTCGAAGGCGCTGCCGGTGCATGTGGATTCCCGCTACCCCCGTTGTTCCATGTCGCGATCTCAGGCACCGGCCGAGGTTCGGACGCGTGCGCGGGAACGCCCGCCTGCACGGCCCCATGGGACAACCCGAGGGTGAACAGGCTGATCAGCAATGCATGATGCGCTGCTCGCATGTGATGGCTCCCCGCAAGGATGGCTGCAAACCCGAAAAGCAATGACAACCTGGGCGAAAAGGCTTCGGCTGCGCAGGCTTATATCGCCAAGCATCTATCGGTATGAAAACACTGTACTTCGGTTTTGAGCGGTTCGTACCTAGCATTTGCCAACGTTCAAGCGATCCCATCCATGCACATCCCAGCCACGATCATCGGTTTTGCCCAAGCGCCCCACGCGGGTCAGTCGTTTCGTGGGAGCGTTGACGAGCGGGTCGCGCCGGCGTTCCTGGTGCAGCCTGCTCCAGAAAGTCCGCAACGAGCGCATTGGGCGCAGCTCGTGTCGGGCGCTGTGCGGCATGCAATGGCGGCCTTCAGCAATGTGCGGGCCGCTCCCAGGACCATGGTCTGATCCCCATGTACGCCTATACCGACTTCGACAGACGATTCATCCGGGCACGCGCTGCGCAGTATCGCGATCAGCTTGAGCGGTATCTCGCGGGCGCCCTGGGAGAAGAGGAATTCAAGCCCCTGCGCCTGCAAAACGGCTGGTATGTCCAACGCCATGCGCCCATGCTGCGCGTGGCCATCCCGTATGGTGCACTGACCAGTGCGCAACTGCATGCCCTGGCCGCCATCGCCGAAGAATTCGACAGGGGCTATGCACACTTCACGACCCGCCAGAATATTCAGTTCAACTGGATCCCCTTGGTACAAAGCGCCGACGCGATGGATCGGCTGGCGGCGGTCGACATGCATGGCATCCAGACCAGCGGCAACTGCATCCGCAACATTACGAGCGATGTCTTTGCTGGCATCGCACCGGACGAAATCATCGATCCACGCCCCTTTTGCGAGATCCTTCGCCAATGGAGCACGCTGCATCCGGAGTTTGCATATCTGCCGCGAAAATTCAAGATCGCCGTTGGGGGGGCGCAGGAAGACCGGGTGGCTGCCAGTTGGTATGACGTCGGCCTGCAGGCTGTAGCCGACGACACGGGCCAGGTTGGGTTTAGGGTGCGGGTGGGCGGTGGCATGGGCCGCACGCCCATGATCGGGGCAATCATTCGCGAGTTTCTGCCCTGGTCGCAACTGCTCCTGTACATCGAGGCGATCCTGCGCGTGTACAACGCCTATGGGCGGCGCGATAACATCTGGAAGGCGCGCATCAAGATCCTGGTGAAAGCTGAGGGCGCTCGGTTTGCTGAGGCCGTGGAGCGTGAGTTCGCCGATATCGCGCAGCGCGATGTGGGCGGCGCAGCTCACCTCATCACGCTGCGGGACTTCAACCGTTTTGCGGCCTTGTTCGCACCTCCTCCCGGCATTGACCTGAGCCCGAGTCCGGCTGCCCCCATTGGGATCGTGGAGTCGGATTTGCAGCCCGCATTTGAGCGTTGGAAGCAGCGCAATGTGCATGCGCATCGCCTGAACGGCTACCACGCCGTAACCCTGTCGCTCAAGCGCCCAGGACAGGCGCCAGGCGATGTCACCGCAGCCCAGATGCGCGCGGCGGCGGCCTTGGCCGATCGCTACAGCCAAGGGGAGTTGCGCGTGAGCCACGAGCAAAATCTTGTCTTGTCCTGGGTGCCCAAGGCGAGCCTGCACGCGCTGTGGCGGGATGCGCGCGAAGGCGGCTTCGGCACGCCCAATATCGGTCTGCTGACCGACATGATTTCCTGCCCCGGTGGAGACTTCTGCGCGCTTGCGAATGCCCGTTCGATCCCGATTGCGGCGGCCATCGCCGAGCGGTACGCCGATCTCGATGAGCTCTTCGACATTGGTGAGATCGACTTGAACATCAGCGGGTGCATCAACTCCTGCGGGCATCATCACAGCGGGCATATCGGGATCCTCGGCGTCGACAAGGATGGCGCCGAGTGGTACCAGATCAGCATCGGCGGCTCCGATGGCTCAGGGGTTGGCGGAGCGGCCTTGCCGGGCAAGGTCCTTGGCCCGTCATTCGCCGCCGAAGAGGTGCCCGATGTGATTGAGGCGTTGGTCTCGCTCTACCTGCGCCAGCGCATGCAGGGCGAGCGCTTCGTGGACTTTGCCCGCCGCATTGGCCTCGCCCCCTTGAAGGAAGCGGCCGATGGCGTGCGGCGGACGACCGCGGTCGACGAGGAGTCCCGGGTATGAGATTTGTTGATTCCAAGGCGGACGTTTGGGCCGGCGTCGATGATCCCGACGCTGCCATCGCGCCGCATCGTCTCCTGACCCCCGAGCAATGGCAGGCCGTGCGCCTGTCCTGGCCTGCGAACCTGCCCGTTGGGCTCATTCTTTCCAACAGTCACGACGTGCGTACGCTGGAGGGATCGTTGTCGTGCTTTGCCGCCGTTGCGTTGCAGTTTCCCAAGTGGACGGACGGCCGTGCCTATAGCCAGGCCAGGCTTTTGCGTGTGCGGCTGCGTTACACGGGGGACATTCGCGCCATCGGCGACATCCTCGTGGACATGGCGCTACCGCTGGCGCGAACCGGATTTGACACCGCCGTTCTCCGCGCAGATCAGGACCTGGAAGTGGCGCAGCACGCACTGCGCTTTTTTGACGGCCTTTTATCGTTTCCCGGCACGGACATCAGGCGTGGCGGATCGGTGTATTACCAGGGCGACGCGCTTGACCCTGATCCTCTCTTTCGCAAGGCTGTCGCATGAAGAGCACCGTTTCCATTGATGTGCGGGCAGGCTCGGCAGTCGCCGTGCACGCCAAACCCAGTCAGGGTTTCGATCAGCGCGCCGCTGCCGCTCTGGCCATGCTCAGCGCGGCAGCGGCCGAGTTCCCCGACGCCATCGTGCAAGCCACGAGCCTGGGCGCAGAAGACATGGTCATCACGGATCTGATTGCACGGCACGAGCTTCCGATTGCCATCGGGATGCTCGACACAGGCCAACTGCACGACGAGACCCTTGCCATGGTCGGGCGCACGCAGCACCACTACGGAGTGCAAATCGAGGTCTGGCGTCCGCAGGCCACGGCAGCACGTCAGTTCGTTGCAACCCATGGGGCCGACGCCATGCGCAAGAGCGTCGAGTTGCGCCACGCCTGCTGCGCATTGCGCAAGCTAGAGCCACTTTCGCGCATGCTTGAAGGCCGCCAGGGCTGGATTACGGGCATGCGTCGCGAGCAGTCGCAGCAGCGAAAGCAGATTTCGCTGCGCGAGCGCGACAAGCAGGGCCGTGCGAAGTTGAACCCATTGATTGATTGGACATTGGGCGATGTGTGGCACTACATCAGCCTGGAGTGTGTGCCCTACAACCCGCTGCACGACCGTCATTTCCCCAGCATTGGCTGCTCGCCATGCACCCGCGCCGTGACCGCTGGCGAGGACTTCCGGGCCGGGCGCTGGTGGTGGGAGAGCGACGGTGCCAAGGAATGTGGCCTGCACGTTCAAGGGCGCTCGGCCAGCAGCGAATCGCAGCAGTCTTCCCAGCGAGATACCGGAGTTCACCCATGAATGCCCCACTGAATTTGGAACGGCTACGACCGCAAATCGATCATCGCCACCTCGATGCCTTGGAGGAAGAGGCGATCTACATCCTGCGGGAAGTTGCCGGCAGTTTTGAGCGCACGGCGCTGCTGTTCTCGGGCGGCAAGGATTCCTGTGTCGTTCTGCGCCTGGCCGAGAAGGCATTCAAGCGCCGGCAGGCCGATGGCGTTTACGCGGGCCGGCTTCCGTTCTCGCTCATGCACGTGGATACTGGGCACAATTTTCCCGAGGTCATTGCCTTTCGCGATGCCCTGGCGGCGGGCTCGCCAGACACGTTCATCATCGCGCATCTTGAGGACTCGATCCGGCGCGGATCCGTGCGGCTTGGCCATGCGCTGGAGTCGCGCAACGCCCACCAGAGCGTGGCCTTGCTCGAGGCCATTGAAAAGCATCGCTTTGACTGCCTGATCGGCGGGGCCAGGCGCGATGAGGAGAAGGCGCGCGCGAAGGAGCGCATCTTCAGTCACCGCGATCAGTTTGGCCAATGGCTGCCCAAGGAGCAAAGGCCCGAGCTTTGGTCGTTGTTTAACACCCGCGTGCGCCCGGGTGAGCATTTCAGGGCCTTTCCCATCAGCAACTGGACGGAACTTGACGTCTGGTTGTATATCGCCCGAGAAGCCATCGCTCTTCCCGATCTGTACTACAGCCATGCACGGCAGGTCGTCCGCCGCAAGGGGCTCCTGGTTCCACTCGGCCCCGTGACGCCGCCCCAGGACGACGAGTGCGTCGAAACCATTCGCGTGCGCTTTCGAACCGTGGGCGACATGACATGTACCTGCCCGGTGCAGAGCGAAGCAGCCAGTGCCATGGACGTGATCGCTGAAACGCTGACGGCCACGCTCAGCGAGCGAGGCGCCACACGAATGGACGACCGCACATCCGATGCTTCCATGGAACGTCGAAAAAAAGAGGGCTATTTCTAATGGACCAGCACGAAACAAACGCCGAATTCCGCCACAAGGCGCTGCGTTTTCTGACGGCCGGCAGCGTTGACGATGGCAAGAGCACGCTGATCGGCCGGCTGCTGCTCGACAGTCAGGCCATTCTGGCGGATCAACTTGACGCGCTCAACAGGCGCGCCTCCGGTTCGCCCGTCGATCTGTCGCAACTGACCGATGGTTTGGAGGCCGAGCGTGAGCAGGGCATCACCATTGACGTCGCCTACCGCTACTTCACCACGCCGCGGCGAAAATTCATCATTGCCGATGCGCCCGGGCATGAGCAGTACACGGGCAACATGGTCACCGCCGCTGCGGGCAGCGATGCTGCGGTCGTTCTTGTCGACATCACCAAGCTGGATTTGACGCAGCACCCGCTTCGCTTGCTGCCGCAAACGCGGCGCCACAGTCTGCTGGCGCGTCTGCTGCGCGTTCCGTCGATCGTGTTTGCCGTCAATAAGCTTGATGCCCATGCGGATCCGGAGCGTGCGTTCGAGCGTGTACGCGATGCGCTTGTGCACTTTTCCCAAGAGGCGGGCATCGTGCCCGCAGGCATCGTGCCCGTTTCGGCTTTGCGCGGCGATAACGTCGCTGCAGCCTCGCCCTCGTGGCATTGGTACGCAGGGCCCACGCTGCTGCAGTTGCTCGAGGCCTTGCCCGCTGCGGAGGACCCGTCTTCCGGCCCCCTGATGCTACCGGTGCAATACGTCGCGCGTGGGGGGGCTGGCTTGGGAAACCAGTTCCGGACATTCTGGGGCCGGCTGGCGAGGGGGCGGGTGCGGACTGGTGATCTCGTGAGCATTCAACCCAGCGGCGAGGTGGCGCGGGTCGTGGATATTCATCATGCGGGGTCTGCCGTGGATTCCTGCGTGGCGGGGCAGTCGGCTGGCCTTGTGCTTGACCGCCAGGTGGACGTCTCGCGCGGCGATTGGATCCTGCACGCCGCACCAGGTGCAAGGCAGGCGCCGCACGTCGTGGCGCCTGGTGCGGTGATGGGCGGGCAAGTGTTCGAGGCGACGCTTGCCTGGCTCGATGTGGAGCCGGCTGCAATCGGGCGCAAGTACTGGCTGCGGCATGGGCATCGATGGGTCCCCGGCTGCATCACGGCTATCGTCAGCCGCCTGGACATCCATACCTTGGCTGCCACCGACGCCCAGGTGCTGGCCGTCAACGACATCGGCCGCGTGCGCATTCAGGCGCAATCGGCATTGCCTCTGACGGCCTACGCCGCGAATCGGGTGGCCGGGGCGATGATCGTCGTCGATCCGGCGAGCCACCGCACCAGCGGAGCCCTGCTCGTCGAGGCTGTACGCTGATGGGCCGCGTCGTCTTCATCGGGGCGGGGCCCGGCGCCGCAGACCTGATCACGGTGCGCGGCGCCGGGTTCCTGAGTCAAGCCGATGTGGTTCTCAGCGATGCCCTCGTCGATGGCGCCCTGCGCGAACTCGCGCCGCAAGCAAAGTGGATCGATGTTGGCAAGCGCGGGTTTCGTGGCGGGGTCACGCAGGAGACGATCAACGCGTTGCTGCGCCGCTATGGCTGCGCCCATGCCCTGGTTGTCCGCCTCAAGGGTGGCGATTCGAGCATCTTCGGGCGGCTTGACGAGGAGCTTCGGGCCGTGATCGCTGCGGGGCTGCATGCTGAGGTTGTGCCAGGAATCACTGCGGCGTCAGCAGCAGCGGCGGACACGCGCCGGCCCCTGACGCGCCGCGGGAGCGGGCGCAGCGTGAGTCTCACCACGGCGATGACTCGCGAAGGTGCAGTGCACGGCGGGCGCCGCGCAGATACCGAGGTGTTCTACATGGCCGGGCGGCAACTCGCCAGCCTTTCGCGCAAGCTTATCGCCTGCGGCTGGCCGGCACTTGCACCCGTGAGCGTCGTGTCGCGCGCAGGGTGCGCCGACAGTGTGCACAGCGAGCACCTTCTGGCCCATCTCGGACAGGCAGCGATGCTGCACATGAATCGCCCCACGGTCGTCATCGTTGGCGCCGGGGCTGCGCGCGTGGATTGCACGCACGCCGTGCCTCGACACGGTGCAGCCGGCGAGGGCGCGGAGCATCGTGAACATTCATTGGAGATCGACTGAGCCATGGACATGCGCCTCAACGCGGCGATCACGGATGCCGCCCAGTGGCAAGGCGAGCCGATTGAATGCGACGCCGTCATCATCGGGGCGGGCCCGGTGGGCCTGTTCCAGGTCTTCGAGCTTGGGCTGCTGGACATCAAGGCCCACGTCATCGACACGCTGCCGCATCTGGGTGGGCAGTGCGTGGAGCTGTACCCGGACAAGCCCATTTATGACATTCCGGCCGTGCCGGTGTGCACGGGGCAGGAGCTGACGGACAACCTGCTCAAGCAGATCGAGCCGTTCAAGCCGACGTTCCACCTGGGGCAGGATGTCACGGAGCTGCAGCAGCAGGACGACGGGCGGCTGTTCGTGCGCACCTCCAAGGACCGCACATTCCTGGCCAAGACGGTGTTCATCGCCGCCGGCGTGGGGGCCTTTCAGCCGCGCACGCTGAAGGTGGACGGCTTGGAGGCATTCGAGGGCACGCAGCTGTTTTACCGGGTGAAGAACCCGGCGGTGTTTGCCGGCAAGAACCTGGTGGTGGTGGGCGGTGGCGACTCGGCCCTGGACTGGGCCCTGCACTTTGCCCAGAGCGCCGAGCACGGTGCCGAGAGCGTGGTTCTGCTGCACCGGCGCGACGGGTTTCGCGCCGCGCCGGCGTCGGTGGCGAAGATGCACGCGCTGTGCGAGCAGCACGCCATGCAGCTCGTCATCGGCCAGATCACGGGCTTTGAGCAGCGCGACGACCGCCTGGTCGAGGTGAAGGTCACGGGCAATGACGGCATCACCCGGCGGCTGCCGCTGGACATGCTGCTGGTGTTCTTCGGCCTGAGCCCCAAGCTGGGGCCGATCGCCCACTGGGGGCTGGAGCTGGAGCGCAAACAGATCAAGGTGGACACGGAGAAGTTCGAGACCAGCGTGCCCCGCATCTTCGCCGTGGGCGACATCAACACCTATCCCGGCAAGAAAAAGCTCATCCTGTCGGGTTTTCACGAGGCTGCGCTGGCTGCGTTTGGCGCGGCGCCCTACATCTTCCCGGACAAGAAGATCCACCTGCAGTACACCACCACCAGCCCCAAGCTGCACAAGGTGCTGGGCGTGGATACCCCGGTCTTCGATTGATGGGCGTGCGCGGGGCACGGCACTGAAGGGCCCGGCGCCGCCGAGAACCCGCAAGCGGCGTGAGCCCTGCGAGCGCCGCACGGAAGCGCGAATCCGCCAATTGGCGACGAGCTTCTAGACCACGATTGGCGTGGCTCCGCCGTCCAGGGTCAGCACAGCGCCGTTGACGTAAGCGGCTCGTCGCGAAGCAAGAAAGACGACCATATCGGCCACTTCCTCAGGCTCAGCGACACGCCCCATCGGCAGCGCGCTCACGCGCTGGCTCAGGATGTCCTCGATTGCCTTGCCCGATGAGCGCGCCTCGGCTTCCAGCCCCTCCCGCATGCGGCTGGTCGCGGTGATGCCGGGGTTCACGGCGTTCACACGTACGCCCTTGGCGGCATAGGCATTCGCCAGCCCGGCGCTCGCCAGCATGAGCGCAGCATTTGCCGCCCCACCCGGCAGGTGGACGGGCGACGCCATTTTGCCGCCTGTGCCAACGATGTTCACGATGACGCCACCACCGTTTTGCACCATGCCGGGGAGCACGGCGTCGATGGCGTGCATGTAGGGGAAGAATTTTGCGTCCATGGCGGCATGCCAGTGCTGTGCTGTGAGCTCGGCAGGTGGTGTGCGACGCGCAGCGCCTGCCGAATTGACGAGCACGCCGATGGGGCCCAATTCATCGATGACCTGCCGCACCAAGTTTGAGGCCTGCGTGGGGTCGCACAGATCGGCGCTGACCGCCAGCACTGGCGCCCCCGCGCCTTGCAGCGCTTGTGTGGCCTGCCTCAAATGCTCGAGGTCGCGTGATGCAATGGCAATACGCGCGCCTTCGCTGGAGAATTGGCGCGCACACGCCAAGCCTATGCCTTTGCTTCCCCCGGTGATCAGCACCACCGTACCCTGCAAGCCAAGATCCATCGCCGATTCCCCCGTCGTTCATGACAATTCGGCAATTGTGCGTCCAATGCGCACAACAGGCATGGCGCTGCGCCAGGACAGGCGGGGTCTACCAGGGTGGGTTGAGCAGCACGCCGCGATCCACTTGCCGGATGTCGGTGAGCCCACAAAAGGCCATGGTCAGATCCAGCTCGTTACGGATGATCTCCAGGCATTTCGTGACGCCTGCCTCTCCCATCGCTCCGAGGCCGTAGAGGAACGGGCGCCCGATCAGGGTGCCCTTGGCACCAAGTGCCACAGCCTTGAGCACGTCTTGCCCAGATCGGATGCCGCCGTCCATCCAGACTTCGATGCGCGATCCCACTGCATCGACGATGGGCGGCAGTGCCGAGATCGAACTGGGCGCGCCGTCGAGCTGGCGCCCGCCGTGATTCGACACAATGAGCGCGTCCGCCCCGGAATCGGCCGCGAGCCGGGCATCCTCGGCATCCATGACGCCTTTGAGGATGAGCTTACCGCCCCACAGCTTCTTGATCCATGCCACGTCGTTCCAGTTCAGGCGGGGGTCAAACTGCTGGCTGGTCCACGCCGACAGCGAGCCCATGTTCTCCACCCCTTTGACGTGCCCCACAATGTTGCCGAAGTGCCGCCGGCGCGTGCCCAGCATGCCCAGGCCCCAGCGCGGTTTCGTGGCCAGGTTCAGCATGTTGGCGAGTGTCGGCTTCGGTGGTGCGGACAGGCCGTTTTTCAGATCCTTGTGGCGTTGCCCAAGAATCTGCAGATCCAGCGTCAGCATCAGCGCGGAGCATCGCGCAGCGCGGGCACGCTCGATCAGGCGTTCGATGAAGTCCCGGTCCCGCATGACATACAGCTGAAACCAGAAGGGGGCCTTGGTGTGGGACGCCACGTCCTCGATGGAGCAGATGCTCATCGTGGACAGCGTGAAGGGCACCCCGAGCCTTTCCGCCGCACGCGCGGCAAGGATTTCCCCGTCAGCGTGCTGCATGCCGGTCAGGCCGGTGGGCGCCAGCGCCACCGGCATGGCCACGTCCTCACCAATCATCTGCGTGCGCAGCGAGCGGTTGTCGATGTTCACCGCCACGCGCTGTCTCAGCTTGAGCTTGCCGAATTCCTCTTGGTTCGCACGGTAGGTCGATTCGGTCCACGATCCAGAATCGGCGTAGTCGTAAAACATTCTGGGCACCCGCTTTTTTGCCAGAATGCGCAGATCCTCGATATTGGTAATGACTGGCATGACTGTCTCCGATGGGTACGCAAGAGCGGCCCGGTTGCCTGTTGAGGTGCGTGTGCGCCTGGCCTATTTTCCTGGCAAGGCCGGGATCATCCAGGTGAGCCAGTGCTGCTGCAAGGCCACGAGGATACCCAGCAGCACGGTCAGCAGCACGCTGTGCCAGAAGGTGCGGGCGAAGACGACGCCCTCCTTGCCCTTGAGGTCGGTGGTGGACACGCCCGTAGCGATGTTTTGCGGGGAGATCATCTTGCCCATGACGCCGCCCGAGGAATTGGTGGCGGCCATGAGCACCGGGTTCAGGTTGAGCTGATGGGCAGCCACCACCTGCAGGTTGCCGAACAGGGCGTTGCCCGAGGTGTCGCTACCGGAGAGGAACACGGCGATCCAGCCGAGGAAGGCCGAGACCAGTGGGAAGAGGGCGCCCGTGGAGGCCACACCCATACCCAGCGTGTAGCTCATGCCCGAGTAGTTCAGCAGGAATGCGAGTCCCACGATCATCATCACGGTGGCGATGGCAATGCGAGTCTGCACCCACGTGCGACCCACGCAGCCAAGGAATGCCCCAACGCCGGTGCGCGTCCAGGCCGCCACGATGATGGCCGAAAGAAGGATTGCGGTGCCCGTGCCCAGAGGCTGGAAGTCCCACAGCGCGACATACGGTTTTTGGTACAGCGTAATGAAGACCGCCTTGTTCAGACCCGGCCATAGCACCTTGGTGTCGCCGATCGCGAACACCTTCAGGTTGATCCAGACAATGACGATGACCGACACGACCACCCATGGCATCCAGCCGCCATAACCCACGCGCGCCGTGCCCTTTGCCGCCGCCTGCGTGCGCACCACGGCAAAGGCCGGATCCGGCTCGGGTTTCCACGTCTTGAGGAAGACCACCGTGACAATGAGCGACACCAGCGAGGCCAGCACGTCCGTGAGCTGGTAGCTGATGTAGTTGGAGGTGGCAAATTGCGTCAGCGCAAAGCTTCCCCCCGAGACGACGAGCGCTGGCCACAGCTTGCCGATCGACTTCAGGCCCCCGTACATGCCGACCACGTAAAACGGCAGCAAGAATGCAAAAAAGGGCAACTGCCGACCCACCATTGCCCCCAGCGTATCGGGGTGCATGCTCGTGACCGCCCCCAGCACCGTGATCGGTACGCCCAGCGCACCAAACGCCACCGGCGCCGTGTTGAAAATCAGCGTGTACGTCAGCGCCTCCAGGGCCGGGAAACCCAGCCCGATCAGCAGCGCGCTGGTGATGGCCACCGGCGTGCCAAAACCTGCAATGCCCTCGAGCAGGCACCCAAACGAAAACGCCACCACCAATAGCACCAGGCGACGATCGTCCGGCAAATGATCCAGCATCCATTGGCGAAACTGCTCGAAGCGCCCTGACTTCACCGCCACGTTGTACAGCAGCAGCGCATTGAACACGATCCACATCACCGGGACCAACGCCAGCGCCATGCCCGCGCCCACCGCATTGAAGGCCAGCCCAGCGGGCATGCCCCACACCCCCACGGCAATCAGCAGTCCCGTCACGAGACCCACCAACGACGCCTGCCATGCCGGGCGTCGCAGCACGCCCAGCATGATCAACGCCACGGCAATGGGCACACCGGCCACCAGAAATGACAGCAGCAGGGAACCGCCCACGGGCGTTAACGGCTGCGCAAACACAATCCCCGCAGGCAGGGCGCTCGGCGTCATCATCAAGTCTCCTTTTCGATGCATGGTTGGGAAGGGCTTGCGCTCTCGTGCCCGAACCCACGCGCGAAATTGCGCTGGAAGGGCTTGGCGCCACCTCGAGTCGAGGTTTCGTATGGCCATTAGAAGTCTTTGTGGTCAATTGGTCAGACCACAAGGCGCGATTAGAGATGAACTCCTTTTCCGAGTCAAGGGCATTGCCCGATGGCGCTTGTCGGGAATGGTGGGCGCTTCGGCACCGATTATTATTGGTCAGACCAATCGAGAGGGCCAGTCATGGATATCGTCCGTCTTCCCGACAGCGTCGCCAGCAGTCTCGAGAGGCGCATCCTCGAGGGCTCTCTGCGAGCCGGGCAGCGCCTGCCGCCCGAGCGCGAGCTGGCAGAGCAACTCGGTGTGTCGCGCCCGTCCTTGCGGGAAGCGTTGCAGAAACTTGCAGCCAAGGGGCTTGTTCGCACGCGTCAGGGTGGTGGCACGGTCGTGACGGACAGGTTGCAGGCGAGTTTCGTCGATCCCTGGAAGGATATGCTCAGCGGGCATCCAACGCTTCAGCACGACTTATTGGAGTTTCGCCACATGCTGGAGGGCCAGGCTGCACGGCTGGCAGCGGAGCGCGCGAACGACTTCGATGTCGAGCGCATTGACGCGGCGTTCAACACGCTCGAGGCAGCTTATGAGCACGGGGATCTCGAGGCCTGCATCAAGGCTGATGTGGACTTCCACCAGGCCGTCGCGGAGGCATCGCACAACGTCCTGATTGCGCACCTCAGCGCGAGCCTGCATCGACTCATTCATGATGACGTGGAAAGGAATCTCCACTACCTGCATGGCCACCCTGGCAAGTGGTCTCAGCTGCGCGAGCAGCATCATGAGATTTGGGCCAAGACGCGGGCACGCGAACCACAGGCTGCAGCCGCCGCGGCACGAAATCACATCACCTTTGTGCAGACGACCATGTCGGAGACTGCGCTCGAGGTGTCCCGGCTCGAAAGCGCCAAGCGCCGGGTCCGTAGTGAATCAAAGGCTCCATGACGGGGAGCGCGCCGCTCATGCAGCCGACCAGCGCGACACGTTGATACGACACAATCGCCTTGGCACTCGGCACCCGATGGCCGGATGCCTGGCCTGCGCATCCGCAGGCGAATGCCTCAAGGTCGTCCGTCGGGCAGGTCAGGCTATACGGCGATGAGCCTTGCGGCCACCAAGGCATCGACGTCGGCCTGCTCGGCAGGGTGCCGACGCGGCGCTGGGCCGCCCCATTCACGAAGTGCTCGAGGTCGCCGCGCGCTCGAAGGCTCGGCGCAAGGACACTAGGGCTTGCATCGCCAGAGCCTGGTCTTCAGTGCCCAGATGCGCGAAGGCGCGTGCGAGGTATTCGCCGTGCGCCGGGAATACACGCTCAAAGAGCGCCTGCCCTTTCGGGGTGAGTTGCACGATCTGCCCACGCCCGTCCGTGGGGTTGGGCAGGCGCTGCACAAGGCCCTTGAGATGCAGGCGATCCACGACGCCGGTGAGTGTGCCCTTCGTGATGAGCGTTTTGTCCGCGAGTGTCTTTGCGCTCATGCCGGGCGTGTCGCCCAGGGTGGCCAGCACGTCGAACTGTGCCGGGGTCAGTCCCATGCGCTGCACATGCGCTGCCGAATAGTGCTCAAACGTCTGGTAGGTGCGCGCCAATTCGCGCAGCAAAGGCAGGAAGGATGGCTTGGTGGTCACGATGGGATTGTTACGCAGTCAGCGCGCCGATGTTTGTTCCGGCCCAAGTCGGTGCGAACGGCAGCAAGGGGCCGGGAAGCTCTCGGGCCTCATTTCCGAATGGCATCGAACGCCGCGCCGTCCACTCTATCGGTCAACGGGAAGGTAGAGGGTTTCCTTGATTTCCTCCATCACGACATAGCTATGGGATTCGGCCGATACCGGCAGGCGCTTGAGGATGTCGCCCAGGAGATGCCGATATTCCTTCATGCCGCGCATGCGGAACTTCACCAGATAGTCAAAGCCGCCCGAGACGAGGTGGCATTCCATCACCTCGGGCATGTGCAGAAGCTCGCGGCGGATAGTTTCAAAGACATCGCCGGATTTGGCCGAGAGCTTGATCTCCACAAATACGAGGAGGGTTTTGCCCAACGCTTCTGGGGTGACGCGTGCGTGATACCCGGCGATGACTCCGGTGCGTTCCATGCGCTTGACACGCTCGGTACACGGGGAGGCGGACAAGCCAACCTGACTTGCCAGATCCGTCATGGAAATGCGGCCGTCGCGTTGAAGGATGTCCAGGATTTTGCGATCGATGCGGTCAAGGTCTTGCATTTTTCTGGTCGCGCCACCCGTCAAAAGGAAGAGTCAGTGGAATTCGCTTCAAAAGCATCAAAGAAAAGTGAAAAACGTGCAAGGCTAATCGATATAGTTGCATTATCGTCGATTGATAAGGCCGTTGGCATGAAAGTCATTGTTCTTGGTGCGGGTGTGATCGGCACCACCACAGCGTATTACCTGGCACGGTCTGGGGCCGAGGTCACCGTCATCGACCGGCAGGCGGGTGCCGCCATGGAAACCAGCCAAGCCAATGCAGGGCAGATTTCGCCCGGTTACGCCACGCCCTGGGCCGCGCCGGGGATTCCCGTCAAAGCGCTGAAGTGGATGTTTCAGCGCCACGCGCCCCTGGCCGTGCGCCCTGATGCGAGTCTGTGGCAACTGCGTTGGATGGCTGCCATGCTGCGCAACTGCACGCCATCGCGTTATGCGGTCAACAAGGAACGCATGATGCGCGTGGCGGAATACAGTCGCGACTGCCTGCGGCAGCTTCGCGCTGATACGGGCATTGCTTATGAGCACCGCACGGGTGGAACGTTGCAGGTGTTTCGCAAACAGGCGCAGCTTGATGCCGTGCAGCGCGATATCGCTGTGCTTGAGGAATGCGGCGTGCCCTATGAGCTGCTTGACGGCGAGCAGCTCGCCCAAGTCGAGCCCGCCTTGGCTCAGGCGAGGGGCAGGCTTGTCGGAGGTTTGCGCCTGCCCAATGACGAGACGGGCGATTGCCAGCTGTTCACAACCGGCCTGAGCGAGCGCGCCCAATCGCTGGGCGCCGTGTTCCGGTTCCAACAGACGGTGGATGGCTTGCTCACCGATGGTCGCTCGATCACCGGCGTGCGTGTGGGCAACGCCGTGCTCAAGGCTGACCGCTACGTGCTTGCCATGGGCAGTTATTCAAGGGACTTTCTCCTTCCGTTGGGTCTCGATCTGCCCGTATACCCTGTCAAGGGGTATTCACTCACCGTGCCACTGATCGACGAAGCCCTTGCGCCGCGTTCCACAGTTCTGGATGAGACCTACAAAGTGGCCCTCACGCGTTTTGACCAGCGCATTCGTGTGGGCGGCATGGCCGAACTTGGCGGCTTTGACCTTCGCCTCAATCCCCGCCGGCGCGAAACGCTGGAGATGGTGACGCGCGACCTCTTCCCGGGTGGCGACCTGCCCGCGGCCACGTTCTGGACGGGCCTGCGGCCGATGACGCCGGACGGCACGCCGATCCTCGGACCCACGCGCCACGCCAACCTGTTTCTGAACACCGGGCATGGGACCTTGGGCTGGACCATGGCCTGCGGTTCTGCGCGGATCGTCACCGATCTGGTGCTGGGCCGCAAGCCCGATGTCAGCACAGCGGGCCTTGGCCTTGAGCGCTACGACGAGCGCCGTACCGACGCGCCGCGCCTGCGCCCAGCATCGGCCTGATGCGCGTGCCGGGCCGACGCAGTTCACGGGTTGTCGAAGCGAAGGTCCAGTGTGAGGGGGAAATCCGGGTTGAGCGGCTCGGCCTTGCAGACGATGGGACCGGGCGTGTGGCCATGCTCCCAGAAGCGGGCGCGCCGCCGCGCCTCGGCCTCGTTTGCATTTACCGGAAACGTGTCATAGCTGCGGCCTCCGGGGTGGCTGACATGGTAGGTGCAACCCCCGACGGCGCGTTCGTTCCATCGATCGACCAGGTCGAAAACCAGGGGGCCTTGCGCGCCGATTCCGGGATGAAGGGCTGAGTGGGGCGCCCAAGCCTTGAAGCGTACGCCGGCCACGAACTCGCCCGGGACGCCCGTGGGATGCAGCGGTAGCCAGCGCCGGTTGCATAGCACGGCATGGCGCGAGCCCGTCATGCCGCGTACGCGTACCTGCAGGCGCTCGACCGACGAGTCCACGTAGCGCGCGGTGCTGCCCTCGGCCATTTCCTCGCCCAGGACGTGCCAGGGCTCGATGGCCTGACGCAACTCGATTTCCACGCTGTCGTATGTCACGGTTCCGCAACGCGGAAAGCGAAACTCCATGAAGGGGGAAAACCAGCTGTCCTCAAACGCGTAGCCCGCGGCGCGCAAGTCGCGGCAGATGTCGCGCATGTCCAGATCGACGAAATGCGGAAGCATGAATCGGTCGTGTAGCGCCGTACCCCAGCGCACCAACTGGCCGCTGTCAGGATGGCGCCAGAACCGCGCCACGAGCGCGCGCAGCAGCAGCGCCTGGACCAGGCTCATGCGTGCGTGCGGTGGCATCTCGAACGCGCGAAGCTCAACCAGGCCGAGGCGCCCTGTGGGACCGTCGGGCGAGTACAGCTTGTCGATGCAGAACTCGGCACGGTGTGTGTTGCCCGTGAGATCCACCAGGTGGTTTCGCAGGAGCCGGTCCACAAGCCAGGGTTGCGCGCTGGTTTGCCCCGGCGGGGCTTTCTGGTCGAGTTGTTGAAAGGCGATGGTCAGCTCATACAGCGCGTCGTCGCGCGCCTCATCCACCCTTGGAGCCTGGCTGGTGGGCCCGATAAATGCGCCGGAAAACAAGTAGGAAAGCGCTGGATGGCGTTGCCAGTACGCGATCAGGCTCTTGAGCAGGTCGGGTCTGCGCAGAAACGGGCTATCAGCCGCAGTCGCCCCGCCGAGGGTGATGTGGTTGCCACCGCCAGTGCCCGCATGACGGCCATCGAGCATGAACTTTTCCGTGGCCAGGTGGCACGCGCGCGCCTCGGCGTACAACGTCTCGGTCCGCGCCTCGAGCGCATCCCAGTCCGGCGAGGGGTGGATGTTGACCTCAATGACGCCTGGATCGGGCGTCACGGAGAAGGTCTGCAGGCGTTCATCCCGCGGTGGGGTATAGCCCTCGATGCATACAGGCAGCTCAAGGGCCTGGGTTGTGTGCTCGATGGCGGCGATCAGCGCCAGCCATGACTCCAGGGTCGCGATCGGTGGGAGGAACACGTGCAACGTTCCCGAGCGCACTTGCAGGCATAGCGCGGTGTGGACAATCTCCGCGGGGCGGGATTTGCGCAGGATCACGTTCTTGCGCCCCGGCGCCGGAGCACGCGCAAGGCCGAGCGCGGCGTGAAAGTCGGCAAGGGCATGGCGCGGTGCAAAGGGGTCGGGCGGAAGTTGGAGGTCAAAGTCCTCAGGCGGTGCCCACGGCAAGCTCGCCAACGGCAGACGGTAGCCCAGTGGTGAGTCGCCTGGCACCAGCGTGAGGCGTTCGCCGCGTAGCGGCCAGCGGCTGGAATGCCAGTGGCCGTCCGCTTCTGCCTTGAGTGGAAGCACATAGCCCACAACCGCATTCAGGCCATGCGCCAACCGGGCGACGAGCTTGGCGCGGGAGTCGGCATCGCCGCTTGCGGCGATCAGTTCCTGGACGTTTTCGGGAAGGCGGCTTTCAGCCTGAGCTGCGTGCAAGGCGTCCTCGAAAGCGGGCATCAGGTAGCCGCCATTGAGCCCCAGCACTTCACACAGGCGCTTGCCGAACTGTGCCGCAGCGCTGGGATCGAGCGCCTTGGCGCCGGCTGCGGCCGGTCCCGCAAGCCATTGCGCGTCCCGCCACACGGGCTTGCCGTCGGTGCGCCAGTACGCCGTCATGGCCCAGCGCGGCAACGCCTCGCCTGGGTACCACTTGCCTTGGCCAAAGTGCAACAGCGCGCCGCTGGTGAATTGCGTTGACAGGCGGCGCAGCAGGGCACCGGCCATGCGCTCCTTGTCGGGGCCGAGTGCGGCGGTGTTCCATTGTGCCCCCTGCATGTCCAGCGCGGAAACGAAAGTGGGTTCGCCGCCTTGCGTCAGTCGAACGTCGCCCGCGCGCAGATCCGCGTCGATGCGGCGCCCCAGGGTGCGGATCGATTGCCATTGGGCTTCGGTATAGGGAAGGGTGACGCGGGGGTCCTCGAACACCCGCTGCACCGTCATGGTGAAGTCGAGGCGACTTTCGCAGGGGTCGGTCTTCCCAATAATGGGCGCAGCCGAGGACGGTTGGGCGCTTGCCGCCAACGGGATATGACCTTCTCCGGCGAACAGGCCGGATGTGGCGTCCAGTCCGATCCAGCCGGCTCCGGGCACATAAGCCTCGCACCAAGCGTGCAAGTCTGTGAAGTCGGCGCCAGGCCCGGCAGGTCCATCCAGCGGCTTGACGTCGGCCGTCAGCTGAATCAGATAGCCCGAGACAAAACGTGCGGCAAGGCCCAGGTTGCGCAGGATCTGCACGAGCAGCCAGGCGCTGTCGCGGCATGAGCCCGAAGCGTTACTCAGTGTGGCTTCGCAGCTTTGAATCCCGGGCTCCATGCGAATGAGGTAGGACACCGCGTGCTGCACGGCTTGGTTGGCGCGAACCAGGAGATCGGTGGTTGTGATGTGCGTGGGTAAGTCCGCCCGAAATGCATCCAGCCACGCCTGCTGTCGCGGCCCCACGGGGTCGCACTCCATAAATGGCGCGAGCTCGGTGCGCAATTCCTGCGGATAGGTGAAGGGAAATGGCTCGGCCCACGGTTCGACGAAAAAATCGAAGGGATTGATGACCGTCATGTCGGCCACCAGATCCACCGTCACTTCAAGTTCGCGCGTAGGCTCGGGAAAAGTCAGACGGGCGACGAAATTGCCGTAGGCATCCTGCTGCCAGTTGATGAAATGCCGGGCCGGTTTGGCCGTCAGGGAGTAGCTGAGGATCGGCGTGCGATTGTGTGTAGCAGGACGCAATCGCACCTCGTGTGGAGCAAGTTTCACCGGGCGGTCAAACCTGTAGCGGGTTTGGTGGTGAAGCGCAACGCGGATGGTCATGGCAAACCCAAGTGGACAGTCGTGCGCTTTATCCAGCAACCCTCGTGCCAAAGGTCTGGATGCCTTGCCGGATGCGGCACGCTTTGCGAATGGGGCGTTGGCTGGCATTGGTGTGCCGATTTGGTGCGCATGCGCCCGGTTGTGGTGCGTCGGCGGCATGACTTGCCCCGCGCTTGGATTTGCGCCCCATCGGCGTGCGGTGTTGAGGATGATTTCTGGCATGCGGCTTGCTGTGAAAGGGACCGAACCGTTCCGAGAGAAGCGACATGCAGGCCTATTCCGAGTGCGAGGGCTTTGGCAGCGAGAGCCGGCCAGCCTGGGCGCGTCTGACCACATGGATGCGCGAAACTGGCATGCCAGCGCTCGCGGCCAAGCAGGAAGAGGCACGGCTGGCGTTTTACCGCGAGGGCATCACCTTCGCCGTTTACGGCGAAGGTGGCGGTACCGAGCGCGCGATTCCCTTTGACATCCTGCCGCGCATCATCACGGCTGCCGAATGGGTCCATCTTCAGCGGGGCCTGGCGCAGCGGGTTCAAGCCCTGAACCTCTTCCTGGCCGACATCTATGGGCCGCAGCGCATCATCAAAGACAAGGTGATTCCGGCCCAGGGCATTCTGGACAACTCGCAATATCGCGCCGGAATGCAAGGGGTCAAGGTGCCGCGCGGCGTGTATGGCGCGATCTGCGGGATTGATCTGGTCCGTACCGCCGAGCAGGAGTTTTTCGTCTTGGAGGACAACCTGCGCGTGCCCTCCGGGGTGAGCTACATGCTCGAAAATCGCCGCATCCTCTCCTGGCTGGCTCCTGATCTGTTCGAGTTGCATCGTGTTGCGCCCATCGGCCATTACCCGGAGCTTCTCGACCTGACGTTGCGCGAACTGGCACCCAGTCACACGGACGACCCCACAGTGGTTGTGCTCACGCCGGGACCGTTCAACAGCGCATATTTCGAGCACGCCTTCCTGGCACAGAGCATTGGTGCCGAGCTGGTAGAGGGGCAGGATCTTTTCGTGGACGAGGGCTTTCTTTACATGAAGACGATTCGCGGCCCCCAGCGCGTGGACGTGATCTACCGGCGCATCGATGACGATTTCCTCGATCCCCGCGCTTTCCGCCCGGATTCCATGCTGGGCGTGCCCGGCCTGTTTGACGTGATCCGCGCAAAGCACGTCACCTTGGCCAACGCGGTTGGCACGGGCGTGGCCGACGATAAGTCCGTGTACCCCCATGTGCCAGCCATGATTCGCTACTACCTGAGCGAAGATGCCATCCTTCCCAATGTTCCGACCTTTACCCTGGGTGACACCAAGCAGTGCGGCCATGTACTGGCCAATCTGCATGAACTTGTCGTCAAGGAGGCTCAAGGCGCCGGCGGCTATGGCATGCTCATTGGTCCCAAGGCCAGCAAGAAGGAGCGCGAAGCGTTCGCCGAGCGGATCCGCGCCCACCCCGAAAAGTACATCGCCCAGCCAACCCTGGCGCTGTCGACCTGCCCGACGCTGGTGGACGAAGGCGTGGCGCCGCGTCACGTTGATCTGCGCCCCTACGTGCTGCAAGGCACGAGCATCCGCATGGTTCCCGGCGGACTGACACGCGTGGCTCTGGCGCAGGGATCCCTGGTGGTCAACAGCAGCCAGGGCGGTGGCACCAAGGATACCTGGGTGCTGCAGGAATGAGCGTTCGGTACAAGGAGCCCCCTATGCTTTGCCGCACTGCCTCCGATTTATTCTGGATGGGACGCGCCGTGGAGCGCGCTGAATCCATGGCCCGGCTTCTGGACCTGTCCCGACGGCTGGCCGCGCTGCCGGGCTCGCGAGGCGCCCAGGCGGGACATACCGTGTGGGCGCTGCCATTGCTGGCCACGGGATCCATTCCCCCGGGCATGGCCGGCGAGGACATGAAGCCGGCCGAGATGCTGTGGCGCTGCGTCCTCGACCGCGAGAATCCGTCCTCGGTCCTGGCTTGCGTGCAACTTGCGCGAGACGCGGCGCGCAACCAGCGCTCGGTGGTGCCCGCCGAGGTAGTGGCGCCCGTGCAGCTCATGCTGAGCAAAATGCGCAGCCTCAAGCGCCAGCATCTGGTCAACGGCGGATTGGGGCACGTGATCAGCGAAATCATGGCATTCTCCGATGCCTTTCGGGGTGTCACGTTCGCCACCATGCTGCGCAGCGAGCCTTGGCATTTTTTGCGCCTGGGCACTTTCCTCGAGCGTGCCGACGGCTCGGTGCGCATGTGGACGACCCAGGCCGATCCTGAGTTTTCCCTTGTACGGGATGGCCCCGACAGCCCACATGCCGCGTTTCATCGCGTCGCGATGCTGGAATCGGCCTCTGCGCTCATGCCACTGAGGCGCCTGCACGGCGAGCCCAACCGCAAGGGTGTGACCGACATGCTGCTGCGTCGACCGGATTTCCCACGCTCTGCGTCCTACTGTCTGATTGAGGCGCAAAAGGCTCTCGCATCGCTTCAGGTCAACCCCTCCGAGCCCACCTCGCGTCTGGTTGGCAAGGCCCTTGCCGGCGTGTCGTACCTGGAGCCCAAGGAAGATGCCGAAAGCATGTTTGCATTCGGCGCTGCTCGCCAGTTCGACATTTACGCCGCCGAGGCAGCGGTCGACGAGCGCTTTTTCGTTGCGAAAACCCCGCTGCGCCGCGCAGCCTGAGCCGCTCGGCATGCGTGGCTGGCGCCGGGCCACGTATGCTGCAGCACTCCAACCCACGATTCGACCCATGACTTATTGCTGCGCCGTCAAGCTCAATGCGGGCCTGGTCTTTGCCTCCGACAGTCGGACCCATGCGGGTGTCGACAATATCGGCCGCTTTAGCAAACTGCATGTGCTGGAGCAGCCCGGCGAACGCGTCATCACCATGCTGTCGGCCGGTAACCTGAGCGTCACCCAGGGAGCCATCGAACACCTGCACCGCGCGGTGCGCCAAGGCGATGTGCTGAACTGGACCAACGCTGCAAGCATGGCGGATGTGGCGATGCTCCTGGGCCAAGCCATGCGCCAAGTGCGCGAGCGTGACGAACCCTATCTGGCCAAGAGCGGCATTGACGCCAGCGCATCGTTTTTACTTGGCGGCCAAATCCAGGGCGAGCGCCCGCGCCTTTTTCTGGTGTACTCCGAAGGCAACGCGATTGAGGCAACCGCCGAGACCCCTTTCCTGCAGATTGGCGAGATCAAGTACGGCAAACCCATACTGGATCGCGTGATCCGCCCCGAGATTGGGCTCCTTGATGCGACCAAGTGCGTGCTGGTCAGCTTTGACTCGACCATGCGCAGCAACGTCAGCGTGGGCCTGCCGATCGATCTGCTGTTGCTGCCCATCAACCACTTGCGCGCTGACATGAAATTCCACATCGACGAGCAGGATGCCTACTGGCGAGAGCTCTCCGACCGCTGGGCGGTGGGTGTGCGGCGTGTTTTCGCCGAACTGCCGCCTCCCCAGTGGTATCCGGATACGCAACAGTGACAGCTCGGCCATGTCGACGTAGCTGATGAATCGTCCGCCCGCCTCGAGGATTGTCTTCTGCAACGCCAGCGCCTTGTTGAACACGAACCGGCGAAGCGGCGCATCTGGCGCTGCTGCTGGCCGCTTGGCCGAAGCTCGAACTTGAAGACCTGGAGTCGCTTTAGAGCTGGTTAAAGGTGCAGCACCTCGGCGACCACTTCAAGACCAATAGGGACGCCTGTGGCATCCGCGCTATCCCTCCTTGCCGTGAACGAGGGAGGTTTGCCGCGCAAATGATCAGTACGACTTGTAGGGGAGAAATTTGCCGCTCATGGTGATGTGCACGCGGTCGCCCTTGGGGTCAGGCTCGCGAGTCAGGTTCATCGTGAAGTCGATTGCACTCATGATGCCGTCGCCAAATTCCTCATGGATGAGTTCCTTGAAGGTGGTGCCATACACGCTGACGAGCTCATAGAAGCGGTAGATAAGCGGGTCCGAGGGCAGGCTCGTCGGTAATGAGCCCTTGTACGGCACCACTTGCAGCCATTGCACGGCATCGGCTGGCAAGTCGAACAGATTGCCCAGAATGCCGGCTTGCTCGGCACTGAAGGTCATTTGACCGAGGCAGCCGGCGGTTACCCATTCCTTGCTCAGCCCTACGGCCTTTGCCACGTCGGACCAGCTCAGGCCCTTGGCGATTTTCGCGGCAATAATGGCTTCGGTCACGTCATTGCGGGTCATAAGATCTCCTGCGTTGCATTGCGCCAGCACAGGGTTGTGCCGTTTGCGGACCCTACGGGCCATGCTGAACGTGCAGCAAGTTCCATGCCTTGCGTGGGGCCGCTGGACCGGGCACGGGCGATGCTGGCGTTACCCATCGCCGGCACATTGCTGTGCATAAGCGGCCAGCGCTTCGATGACATTGGGGCACTCGCCCGCCGCAGGAGCAACGCGCACGTGCATTTTGGGGTGGCGGGTTTGCACTTCCCGGACCGCCTGCGGAATGTCGCGTAGCAGGTGGCCGCCCGCACCCAGGAAGAGTGGGACGATATCCAGGCGGCGGCAGCCGCCAGCCCCCGCCGTGTCCAGCGCCGCGCGTAGCGTGGGTTGCATGAATTCAAGGTAGGCCAGCTCCACGCTCAGGTCTGGGCGCGCGCGGCGCAGGCTAGACAGCACAGCCTCAAAGGGACGCGCCCAATCCGGTTGGCGTGAGCCGTGGGCAAGAAGCAGGATGTGTGGCGGTATGGTGGTCTCGATCATGCGAGGCGCCGGCGCATCGTTGCGCTCGGCGGTGGTTGGTCAGGCTGAAGGCCGAATGGAGCGAGTGCGAGCATCATCATGGTCGACGGCATCGGGCGCGTCAACCCTACGCCGCAAACTGAAGATGACGCCAGCGTCCCCAGCGCGCCGGATTTGCCACGGCACACGGCGGGCAGCCACCCACCCCGGTTGCGCCCTACAGGTCATTGGTGCCTTGGCGTGAGCGTACTGCGTGTTCAGCATGGCCAGCAGATGGTCGCGCCCCGCGGTGATCAGGCGGGGTGCAGAAGACCCTTGGTTTCGATGAATCGCACCACCGTGTCGAGTCCGTCCAGGGTTTTGAGGTTCGTCATGGCGTAAGGTCGCAGGCCTTTGGGCCCGGTGCGCATGCGCTCGGTGTCAGCGCGCATGACGTCGAGGCTGGCTCCCACGTAAGGGGCGAGGTCAGTCTTGTTGATCACGAACAGGTCGCTCTTGGTGATGCCGGGGCCACCCTTGCGGGGGATCTTCTCACCGCCAGCCACATCGATGACGTAGATCGTCAAATCCGAAAGCTCGGGGCTGAAGGTGGCTGCGAGATTGTCGCCACCCGACTCGATGAACACGATGTCGGCGTCCGGGAACCGGTCCAGCATACGGTCCACCGCCTCGAGGTTGATGGACGCATCTTCGCGAATTGCCGTGTGCGGGCAGCCGCCCGTTTCGACCCCCATGATGCGCTCCGGCTCCAGAGCCCCTGCCGCGGTGAGCAGCCGCTGGTCCTCCTTGGTGTAGATGTCGTTGGTCACGACCACGATGTCGTAGTTCCCGCGCATCGCTTTGCACAGCATTTCGAGCAGGGTTGTCTTGCCCGAGCCTACCGGGCCGCCGATGCCCACGCGCAGCGGTGGCAGCTGCTTGCTGCGGTTGGGGATGTCGTGCAAAGCGGATGGGGAGTTGATGGGGTTCATGATCGGAACAGCCGTGAGTACTGGGTTTCGTGACGGGAGCTGAGGATGGCGAGCATGCAGGCGAAGCTCTGCCAGTCCTCCATGCGATTCTGCAGGCCTCGCGCCTGAGCGACGGCGGCGGGAATGTCGGGGACGAGCGCTGCAAGCAGCCGTTGGCTGCTGCTCTGGCCGAGGGGGACGACACGCATCGCGGCTTGCACCTGGTTCTCCAGCCAGGAGAAGGCCAGCGCATGCGCGCTGTGTTCGGCGTCCAGCCCCAGCGCCAAGGCGCCGAGGGCGAACGCCAAGGGCCAGGCCGGGGCAGGCAACAGTTGCGCGGCAAGTGCCAGTCCCGGGTGCGCGGGTTGCAGGTTGCGCAGCCACTCCAGCATTGAACGACCCATCTGCAGGGTCTGCTGGCGCAGCTCGGACGTTTCGCGCGTGCTGAGCACCCAAGTCTGGATCGCTTGCAACGCGGCAGCATCGGCGGCCTGCCACGCGGCGTGCGCGGCGCAGGCCGCCGGCAGCTCGCTTCGGGCCAGGGTGAGCTGCAACTGTCCGCGCAGCCAGGTAAGGGTTTGCGCCTCGTCGGCAACCAGCCCAGCGTCTACCGCCGCTTCCACACCTTCGGAATAGCTGAATCCGCCCACCGGTAAGGCGGGCGACGCCAGCCACATCATGTGCAGCAGCGCGAACTCCCTTGACGAGGTCTGCCAGGCTGAGGCCACCGTCGTGGCCTCAGCGTTCAGGGCCATGTTCGTGGCCGTGACCGGCGTGGGTGTGAGGCTTGCCGTGCCCATGGCCATGCGGATGGCCTTGGACGTCGCCATAGGCGCCCGCTTCAGGCTCGAACGCTGCTTGGGCCTCGATGACGATCAGGTGCATGCGCCGCAGCATGTCGGCCAGCACGGGGTCGGGCTCGAACTGCAGCCTATCGGCTTGAACCTCGAGTTGCACATGGCGATTGCCCAGGTGATACGCGGCACGCAGCAAATCCGTCGGCGTGCCGTGCTCGGCGCAGGCGCTCACCTGCAGCACAGTCTGCGGTGCGGCCTCCACGCGGATCAGCGAGCCATCCTCCGCCACCAGCACGTCGCCGCCGCGCAGCACGCTGCCTCGCGGCAGAAACACGGCAATGTGGCGCCCCGCGCTGTCGTGCGCGTCGAAGCGGCTTTTGCTGCGCGTGTCCCAGTCCAGGGCAAGGCTGCTGGCACGTCTCGTCAGCGCGGTGGCCAGACCGCGCCCTTGTCGGATGAATTTATTGACGGTCAGCATCCAGGCATCCTTGTTCTTGCGCGCAGGGCGCCGCGCGTGCCCACCGGCCCTCGAAATGCCTCGGTGACCCGATCCTGAAGCGAAACCGCGGAATCATGTTGGTGTCCTTCGGGTCGGGGTGCGCCGGATTCAGAACAGGAAATAGCGTTGCGCCATCGGCAGAACGCTGGCTGGCTCGCAGGTCAAGAGCTGACCGTCGGCGCGCACCTCGTAGGTCTGGGCATCGACTTGCATGCGCGGCGTGTACGCGTTGTGCACGAGATCGGCCTTCTTCACGCTGCGGCAGTTGCGCACGGCCGCGAGCGTCTTGCGCAGGCCCAAACGCGCGCCGATGCCCAGGCCCAGCGCCTGCTGCGAGACGAAGGTCAGCGACGTGGCGAGCCGCGCGCCGCCAAAGGCGCCGAACATAGGCCGGGTGTGCACCGGCTGCGGCGTGGGAATGGAGGCGTTGGCGTCGCCCATCAGCGCGGCGGCGATGAAGCCGCCCTTGACCACGACGCTCGGCTTGATGCCGAAAAAAGCCGGGCGCCACAGCACCAGATCAGCCCATCTGCCTACCTCCACAGAACCCACTTCATGCGCCATGCCGTGTGCCAGCGCGGGGTTGATGGTGTATTTGGCGACATAGCGCTTGGCGCGGAAATTGTCATTGCGGGTTTCGCCCTGCGCCGCGCCGGCCTGGGGCGGTGCCAGCCAGCCGCGCTGCATCTTCATCTTGTGCGCGGTCTGCCAGGTACGCAGGATGACTTCGCCCACGCGCCCCATGGCCTGACTGTCGCTGGACATGATGCTGATGGCACCGAGGTCGTGCAGCACGTCCTCGGCGGCGATGGTTTCGCGGCGGATGCGGCTTTCGGCGAAGGCCAGATCTTCGGCGATGTTGGGATCGAGGTGGTGGCACACCATGAGCATGTCGAGATGCTCGTCGATGGTGTTGACAGTGAACGGCCGGGTGGGGTTGGTGGACGAGGGGAGGACATTGGCTTCGCCGAGCACCTTCAGAATGTCCGGTGCGTGCCCGCCGCCGGCACCTTCGGTGTGGAAAGTGTGAATGGTGCGACCCTTGAACGCGGCGATAGTGTCCTCGACGAAACCCGACTCGTTGAGCGTGTCCGTGTGGATGGCGACCTGGGTGTCGCTCGCCTCGGCCACCGACAGACAGCAGTCGATCGCCGCGGGCGTGGTGCCCCAGTCCTCATGCAGCTTCAGCCCGATGGCACCGGCATCGATCTGTTCGCGCAGCGCGTCCGGGCGACTGGCGTTACCTTTGCCAAAGAAACCCAGGTTCATGGGGAAGGCCTCGGCCGCCTGCAGCATGCGCGCGAGGTTTTCCGGCCCCGGCGTGCACGTCGTGGCATTGGTCCCGGTGGCCGGTCCTGTGCCGCCTCCGAGCATGGTGGTGACGCCGCTCATCAGCGCTTCCTCGATCTGTTGCGGGCAGATGAAGTGGATGTGACTGTCGATGCCGCCGGCGGTGAGGATCATCCCTTCGCCAGCGAGGATTTCCGTGCCCGGACCAATGACGATGTCCACGCCCGGCTGCACGTCGGGATTGCCGGCCTTGCCGATGGCGGCAATGCGCTGCCCGCGGATGCCCACGTCCGCCTTGACGATGCCCCAGTGGTCGAGGATGAGCGCGTTGGTGATGACCATGTCCATTGCGCCCTCGGCGCGTGTGGCTTGGCCTTGGCCCATGCCGTCGCGGATGGTCTTGCCGCCACCGAACTTCACCTCTTCGCCGTAGCCGCCGGCGCGCAGGGTGTAGTCGTCCTCGACTTCGATCAGAAGTTCGGTGTCGGCCAGTCGCACACGATCGCCGATGGTGGGGCCGAACATGTCCGCATAGGCGCGGCGGGAGAGGGTGGGCATGGGTGTCGGTCCTCGAAGGGTTGCGCGGGGTGATGAGCGCCAGAGTCAGAGTTTGCCCATCACGGCTTGCCGGAATCCCACCACGGCGCGCGCGCCGGCATAGGCCACCAGGGCTACCGTGCGCTGCTGCCCCGGCTCGAAGCGCACCGCAGTTCCGGAGGGAATGTTCAGCCGCATGCCCCGAGCCGCTGCCCGGTCGAAGCGCAGCGCAGGATTGGTTTCCGCGAAGTGGTAGTGCGAGCCAACCTGAATCGGGCGGTCGCCCGCGTTTTCGACAACCATCGTGAGGGTGGTGCGACCCGGATTGAGCTCCAGGTCACCATCGGCGCAGAGGATTTCTCCAGGAATCATGTGCATGCTCCGGGATGGGGCGTCATAGGACAGGCTGGTGCACGGTCACCAATTTGGTGCCGTCCGGAAAGGTGGCTTCCACCTGGATGTCGGCAATGAGCTCCGCCACTCCGTCCATCACGTCGTCCCGGGTGAGCAGGGTGCGGCCAAAGCTCATCAGTTCGGCGACCGTGCGGCCGTCGCGGGCACCCTCCAGGATGGCTGCGCTGATGTAGGCCGTGGCCTCCGGCACGTTGAGCTTGACTCCGCGCGCCTTGCGGCGCTCGGCAAGCAGCGCAGCGGTGAAGATCAACAGCTTGTCTTTTTCACGGGGGGTAAGGTCCATGGCTCGAAAGGTTCTGGGCAATGTTCGCAAGCTTAGCCCTTGCGCGCCGCAGTGCCCGGGCAACGCTTGCGCCGTGGACCCGCAAGAACCATACCTGTGCGTGGCAGCCCGCGCGTGGTGCGTTGCAAGGCGACCGGGTGAATGGCGCGTCATGGTTGTGCGTGCGGGCTTGCGTGCGCGCAGGCGCTTTTGGAGGGCACACCAGCATGGCATCAAGGCCAGGCGCGCATTGGCTGAACAAGGCGCGAGCCTTGGTGCCAGCGATCGGGCTTTCGTTGCGGCTGAGCCGCGTTGAAGGGGCGTGCGAGACGTGGCACAGGACTTGCTGATGATGACGTGGCAATTCGCACAACCTTGGAGGGATACCTAGATGGATCGTCGAACCGCATTAAAAACAGTGGGCGCCACAGTCGCCGCCGCTGCCGCGAGCAGCCTGCCTTTCCCGGCCATCGCGGCGAAGAAATCGCCCATCAAGGTCGGCATCCTGCACTCGCTCTCGGGCACGATGGCCATCTCCGAGACAGCGCTCAAGGATGTGGACCTGATGACCATCGCTGAGATTAACGCCGCCGGCGGCGTGGACGGCCACATGATCGAGCCCGTGGTCGTCGACCCGGCGTCGAACTGGCCGCTGTTTGCCGAGAAGGCGCGGCAGCTGATTTCGCAGGACAAGGTGGCAGCGATCTTTGGCTGCTGGACTTCCGTGTCGCGAAAGTCGGTGCTGCCGGTTCTCGATGAGCTCAACGGCTTGCTTTTCTACCCGGTGCAGTTCGAAGGCCAGGAGGAGAACAAGCACGTGGTGTACACCGGCGCCGCGCCCAACCAGCAGGCCATCCCGGCGACCGAATACCTGATGAGCAAGGACGGCGGCGGCGCCAAGCGATTCTTCCTGCTCGGCACCGACTACGTCTATCCACGCACCACAAACGCCATTCTGCGGGGCTTTCTGCACTCCAAGGGTGTCAAGGATGCGGACATCGCCGAGGTCTACACGCCCTTCGGCTTCGCGAATTACCAGACGATCGTCGCCGACATCAAGAAGTTTGCCTCGGCGGGCCCGACTTGCGTCATCTCGACCATCAATGGCGACTCCAACGTGCCCTTCTACAAGGAGCTTGGCAACCAGGGCATCAAGGCGACGGACATCCCGGTGGTCGCGTTCTCGGTTGCCGAGCAGGAAATCGCTGGCATGGACGCCAAACCCCTGGTCGGTCAACTCACCGCGTGGAATTACTTCGAGTCGCTGAAGAATCCTGGCAACGCGAAGTTCGTCAAGTCGTGGGACCACTGGGTCAAAACGAAGGGACTGAAGGATTATCCCGTCACTGACGACCCGATGGAGGCCTCCTACATTGGCATTCATATGTGGAAGCAGGCGGTGGAGAAGGCCAAGTCCACAAAGGTTGATGAAGTGCGCAAGGCGCTGGTCGGTCAAAAGTTCGCCGCACCGGACGGTTACACGGTGGAGTTGCTGCCCAACCAGTATCTGAGCAAGCCGGTCTTCATCGGCCAGCTCCGCGCTGACGGGCAGTTCGACGTGGTGTGGAAGTCCAAGGGTCTGGTTCCCGGCGAGTCCTGGAGCCCCTACATTCCCAAGCCGAAAAACGCCTGAGTCCATACCCAAGCGGGCCGCGTCGTTCCCGCGACGGCCCGCGCTCCCACCTTTTCACACTCGACATCATGCGATGCTCAGACCTGACCACGTGGCGGCCGCTCAGCGGCCTGCGCATTGCCTTTGGCGTGGTGCTGGTCGCGTTGCTGGCGGCGCTCCCGGTGGCGCGGGCGCTCACCCCGCAGGAGGCTCTGGCGCTGTCGAGTGGCGACACCGACGCGCGCATCGCGGCATTGCACAAGGCGGCTGCGCAGCCCGATGCGCAGCTTGCCGCATTTCTCGCCGATCTCCTGAACAATCGCGTGCAGGTCGACGGCACCATGGTGCAGGTGCAAAGGGGCGAGGCATGGGTGAACCTGGCGACCGGGAAAGTGGTGACGCCGAGCGACAACGCGCAGGGAGTGATCAACAACAACTATGTGCGCAAGGAGTTGCAGTCGGCGCGTGCTGCGCTCGACTTGTTCGCACCCGAACGCGAGCAGCGGATCAAGGCGGTGCGGCAGTTGCAGGACGACCCCACATCGGTCGACCGTACTCTGGTCGAAGAGGCGCTGAAGACGGAGAAGGACCCCGAGATCCTGGAGCGCCTGCAGTTGCTGCGAGCGGCCATTATCTTGACCAGCAAGAATGCGGGCGAGCGCCTTGCCGCCGCTGAAGATCTGGCTGCGAGCAACTATCCGGCGGTGCGCACGTTGTTGCTCGCGCGTCTGGGCACGAGCGACGGGCAATTCGTCGAGCCGGACCCGAAGGTGCGTGCGCAAATCCAAAAGAGTCTCGACTTGATTAACGAGCGCCTGGCCTGGGGGGGGCGCTTGGGCACGCTGTTCTCAGGCATCAGCCTGGGCAGCATCCTGCTGCTGGCGGCGCTCGGCTTGGCCGTGACCTACGGCCTCATGGGTGTGATCAATATGGCGCAGGGCGAATTCATCATGCTGGGTGCCTATGCCACATATGTCATGCAAGGGCTGTTCGAGCGCTATGCGCCAGGGGCGCTTCACTATTCGCTGATCGCCGCAGTGCCGTTCTCGTTCATCGTTGCCGGCGCAATGGGCATGCTGGTCGAGCGCACGATCATTCGTCGCCTTTACGGCCGTCCGCTTGAAACATTGCTCGCGACGTGGGGTATCAGCCTGGTGCTGATCCAGGCTGTGCGCAGCCTGTTCGGCCCCCAGAATGTGCAGGTCGACAACCCGCCGTGGATGTCAGGCGGGCTGCACGTGGTGGCCAACCTGATGTTGCCCTACAACCGCATGGTGATCATCGCTTTCACCGTGCTGGTGTTGCTGGCCATGTGGTTGCTGATCGCGCGGACCCGGCTGGGCCTGTTCGTGCGTGCCGTCACGCAAAACCGTGCAATGGCGTCCTGCGTGGGCGTGCGAACGGCGCGGGTCGACATGCTGGCGTTCGGGTTGGGCACCGGCATCGCCGGACTCGCCGGTTGTGCGCTGACCCAGATCGGGAACGTCGGCCCCGAGATGGGGACGAACTACATCGTGGACTGTTTCATGGTTGTCGTGCTGGGCGGCGTGGGGCAACTCACCGGGACCGTGGCAGCGGCCGTCGGGTTGGGCGTCGTCAATACCCTGCTCGAAGGCGTGGCCGGTGCGGTGCTGGCGAAGATCGCGGTTCTCATCGCCATCATTCTCTTCATCCAGAAGCGCCCGCAGGGCATGTTTGCCCTCAAGGGCCGCAGCGTGGAAAGCTGATATGCGAGGAAAAGCTCCAGTCGCCGCGCTTGTGCGCGGATCCAGCGAAAGGTCGACACGATGAGTGCAGTGCCTACCCATAACCCGTTGTTGGCTTCCAGTGCGCGCTCCTTGGCGCCGCGCGTGCAACTCCAGACGCCAGCAAGCTTTCTTCCTGCATGGGGCTGGGCGGTGCTCGTGGTCTTTGTGCTCTTGACGTGCGTGGCGACGCCGCTTCTTAGCCTGGCGGTACCACAGGGCAGCGCCATGCACCTGTCGCAGTACTGGGTGGGCTTAGCCGGAAAGATTCTCTGCTACGCCATGGTTGCGCTTGCCATGGACCTGGTGTGGGGCTATGCGGGCATTCTCTCGCTTGGCCATGGCCTTTTCTTCGCGCTGGGTGGCTACGCGATGGGGATGTATCTCAACTGGGCCATGAACGCAGCCAGCGGCAACTTGCCCGACTTCATGCAGTTCATGCAGTGGACGCATTTTCCCTGGTACTGGGTGGGCACCGAGCATTTCGCCTATGCCCTCTTTCTCGCTCTCGCAGCTCCGGGCCTGCTCGCCTTCGTGTTCGGCTTCTTCGCCTTTCGTTCACGCATCAAGGGCGTGTACTTTTCCATCATCACCCAGGCGCTGACCTATGCGGCGATGCTGTTGTTCTTCCGCAATGAGACAGGCTTCGGGGGCAACAACGGGCTGACGGATTTCAAGGTGCTTCTCGGCTTTCCAATGGGGACTTCCGGGATGACCGTTTCGCTGTTCGTTGCCAGCAGCCTGACGCTCGCTGCGATGTTCCTGTTCGCGCGTTGGCTGGTGCGCAGCAAATTTGGCCGGGTGCTCACGGCGATCCGTGATGCAGAGAGCCGCGTCATGTTTTGCGGCTATAACCCGCAGTGGTTCAAGCTCGGGGTCTGGACCGTCTCCGCCATGATGTGCGGCATTGCAGGCGCACTGTACGCGCCCCAAGTGGGCATCATCAATCCGAGCGAGATGTCGACCGCAAACTCGATTGAAATTGCCATATGGACGGCCATCGGCGGCCGCGGCACGCTCATCGGCCCCATCATCGGCGCCGTGCTGGTGAATGCCGCAAAGAGCTGGCTGACCGTGGCAATTCCCGAGGCTTGGCTTTACCTGCTCGGCGCCATGTTCATCGTCGTCACGCTTTTTGCGCCCTATGGCATCGTCGGTGTTTGGAAGCAATGGAGGCGACGCCGTGGTTAATCTGGACTGGCGGGAGATCGTGTTCCAGGAGCCCGGTCCGGAACTTGGCGGAGACGCCCAACCCGGCTATGGCCATATGCGCACGGCGGGGCTGGACACGAGCCATGGTGTCGTGCTCTATCTTGAAGACATCAGCGTGAGCTTTGACGGATTCCGCGCATTGAACCGTCTTTCGCTCGCCATCGATACCGGCGAGCTGCGTTGCATCATCGGACCCAATGGGGCGGGCAAGACGACGATGATGGACGTAATCACCGGGAAGACGCGTCCCAACTCTGGCGAAGCCTGGTTTGGCCAGACCATCGATCTGCTCGCTCTCCGCGAGGCCCAAATCGTCGACGCCGGCATCGGCCGCAAGTTTCAGAAGCCCACCGTGTTCGAGGAACTCAGTGTGCAGGACAACCTGGAGCTCGCCCTCAAGGCCGACAAACGTGCGCGCAAGGCCCTGAGCTTTCGCCTCACTGCTGCGCAGCGGGAGCAAATCGAGAGCGTGCTGCTGCAGATTCGTCTGGAGGACCAGGCTGCACGCCGCGCTGGCGATTTGTCGCACGGTCAGAAGCAGTGGCTGGAAATTGGCATGTTGCTCATGCTCGACCCCAAGCTGCTGCTTCTGGATGAACCAGTCGCAGGCATGACCGACGCCGAGACGGACCGCACCGCCGAGTTGTTCGCCTCGCTGGCCGGAAAGCACACCTTGGTGGTGGTCGAGCACGACATGGAGTTTGTGCGCAAGATCGCGCACAAGGTGACGGTTCTGCATGAGGGCAGCGTTCTGGCCGAAGGCAGCCTCGAGCAAGTGCAGGCTGACGAGCGCGTGGTCGAGGTCTACCTCGGTCGCTGAGATGGATACGGGACACACCATGCTCCATCTCGAATCCGTCAACCAGTATTACGGTGGCAGCCACATCCTGCGCAACGTCAGCCTGGATTTGGAAAAAGGGCAGGTGCTCACGCTTCTTGGCCGCAACGGAGTGGGCAAGACCACGCTGCTGAAGTCCCTCATGGGCCTGGTTGGCATTCGTAGTGGAAGCATCATCATGGACGGGCAGCGCATTGACAACCTCCGGCCCGACGCGCGTGCACGCCTGGGCATCGGCTACGTGCCGCAGGGCCGCGAGATCTTCCCACGTTTGACGGTGGAGGAGAATTTGCGCATGGGGCTGGCCACCAAGCCCGCGGGAAGCGACATTCCGGCGGAGCTGTTTGAGTTGTTTCCTGTGCTCAGGCAGATGCTGCGGCGCCGCGGTGGAGACCTCTCCGGAGGGCAGCAGCAGCAACTCGCCATCGCGCGAGCGTTGGCCGCCGGTCCCAGGCTGCTGGTGCTGGATGAGCCGACTGAAGGAATCCAGCCGTCGATCATCAAGGATATCGAGCGGGTGATTCGGATGCTTGCCGCGCGCGGCGACATGGCCATCCTGCTTGTTGAGCAGTACTACGATTTCGCGCAGGCCCTTGCTGATCGCTATTGCGTCATGTCGCGCGGTGAGATCATTCGCGCAGGCGACGGCAACGCGATGGATGCTGACGGCGTGCGGGAGTTGCTCGCGGTCTGAGCGGACTGCCCCGCTTCAGGTGCGCCACACGCGTGGTGTGCAGGCGCCAAGGTGCCAAGCCACCGATCGCCACGCGGACCAGACTTCGGTCAGTGCGTGGTGGATCGGTTCAATGCGCGCTGCCAGCGTGCGCACGACAAGAACCTGCGGGTTCGGTTGCGTGGCCGCTGCATGCATCAGGCCGACGCGGCCGATTCGGCCATCCAGGCATTCCTGGAGCACTTCACGTGCTGCGCTCAAAAGGGCTTGGGCTCGCTCGCTCGCGATGGCGCTGCCCGCTGCGAACCACAGGGTTCCCATTGCCGTATGTCCGGCCAGACCACCCGGCGCACGAAGCAAGACGTCGTCTTGCGCGTCGATCCGTCCGCGCTCAAGCCAGATGCCCGGCAATTCCAAATGCTGCACGACATGCCCGCGCCGGAACGCTTGGCCCGCTGCTGGAAGCCCTATTGCCAGCATGTCCCATCCGATCATTTCGGCTCCGGTCTCCAGCGTGAACACTCCGCGGTTCTCCGCCAGGCAGGCATCGAAGGCCAGAGCCTCCAGTGGAAGCCATTCAAGCCGCGCGCCGGATTGCAGTTGCGCAAGGACCTGCTGCACAGCGGGCTGTCCCAAACTGCGGTAAAAGCGCGTGGCCCCGGGGGTTGTGATGAGAGCGTGGGCGTTTGCGCCGACGTCCACGGTGATCTCAATGCGGTCGCCACCGACCAGGCCACCCGGCGGGTGCACCAGAACATGGTGGCAAATTCCTGGGCCTTCTGGGCGCAAGGCAGCCAGGACCCGCACAGCGCCCGCATGCTGCCCGCGGTCGAGCGTTTTGCCGTTGACCGACGTGTACTGGAGATGCAAAACAGACCGCCAACTTCCTGGCGAATACATGAGCGGCAATGCCCCTGCATCAGGGGGACCGGAATGTGAGAGTGAGGGCATGCGAAAGCAATAGGGATGGCGACGTCGAGCCACCAACTGGCGCGACGCGCTCTTTTGGGATTGAGGAAGCGCAGAAGTGGGAATGCATCGCAGCTTACTGCGATCAAGAGCGTGCGCAAACGTGCACACGGTTCTTTTCCGATTCCAGTGTCGTGCAAGCCGGACACCAGGGCACGTCGCACGCCCCAGTCCTGACCGCGCTATCCTCAGGCATGTCACTCCCGAGCAAGGACGAACCATGATTCTGGAACTCGCCGATATCCGCATCCAACCTGGCCGCCAGGCCGAATTCGACGCCGCCATCGTGCATGGCGTGCAAAGCGTCATTGCCCACGCCCAAGGCTTTCGGGGCTACACGATCCAGAAGGGTATCGAAAGTCCTGAGCGGTATTTGCTGATGATTTCATGGGACACGCTGGAAGACCACACGGTTGCATTTCGTGGCTCGCCAGCCTTTGCGCAGTGGCGCGCCATCGTTGGTCCGTTTTTCGCGGAACCGCCTCACGTGGAGCACTTCACGCTGTTGCCTCAACCGTAGATGCAGCGGGCGCCGAAAATGTTCGAGAACTTCCGTCCTTTTCATATTTCCGCAGGCGATGTGCAAATCGCCGGGTGTGTCGGCGGAAGCGGGCCGCCGCTTTTGCTGTTGCATGGCCATCCGCAGACCCATGTGATCTGGCACAAAATTGCCGGGCGGCTGGCCGAAAACTACACGGTGGTGGCCACGGACCTGCGTGGGTACGGGGCCTCATCGAAGCCACACGGTCAGTCCGACCACAGCACCTACAGCAAACGTGCCATGGCGGCGGATCAGGTGGCAGTGATGCGCAGTCTGGGCTTCGATTCATTCTTCGTCTGCGCGCATGATCGCGGTGCGCGCGTGACACACCGTCTGTGCATGGACTCACCGAATGCCGTGCGCAAGGCCATCCTGCTCGACATCGCCCCCACGTTGGCGATGTATGAGCAAACCAACCGTGCCTTTGCCACGGCCTACTTTCATTGGTTCTTCCTGATCCAGCCCAGCCCGTTCCCGGAGACGATGATCGGTGCAGACCCGGATGCCTATATTGACGCCGTAATGGGACAGCGTTTTGCCGGCATGACGCCCTTCACGCCGGAGGCTCAAGCTGCATATCGGTCGGCGCTGCGCAGCGAAGGCGCGGTGCATGCGATGTGTGAGGACTACCGCGCCTCGGCATCGATCGATCTGGAGCATGACCGGCTGGACCGTGAGCAGGGGCGTCGCGTGCGATGCCCATTGCATGTGCTGTGGGGAAGCAATGGGATCGTTGGGCGACTTTTTGATCCCTTGCACGAGTGGGGCCTCGTGGCCGAGCAGGTAAGCGGTCACGCCGTGGATTGCGGCCACTACATTCCCGAGGAGGCTTCGGATGTCCTCGTGCAGGAGATCACGGCAACGTTGCTTTGATTGGCGTGCCAGTCGCGGGGTTGTTGCTCCGGCACGCAGCGGACGGACGTGATTGGCGCAGGGATCGTCGCCCAGCGTCGTGTTCGAAGCTGCGGCGCGCTTGGCCTGAGGTTGACATCGCGCGCGGCCGCCATTGGGCTGTACGTGCATGCCAGTTTTCGCCGCAGGCCGGGGACGCGATGCCGGATCTGGCGCTAGTCCGCGCCTTCGTCATGCGTATGGCGCCATTGCAGGACGATGGAATTGCGCAGTCCAAGGTCCCATATCGGATGCGCTCGACAATCACAGCGATGCCTTGGCTGACGCGCCGGCGCCGCTCGCTGCAAGCGCATAGCGGTCGCCAGAGCGCCCAAGCGGATTAAACCGATGCGCACACCGCGTAAATCGACTCAGGGGCGGCTCATCGTGGAATCCAGGCGGCGGGGCGTTTGGCAAGAAACGCTGCGAACCCCTCGCGTGCCTCATCACCGCCGCGCACGCGAGTGATGGTTTGTGCGGTCAACTCACGCACTTCTGCCGTGATCGGGCCGACTTCAAGCCCGGAAAAGAGCTGCTTGATCTCGCGCTGCGCATCGGGAGCCCCGGCCAGCAGCTCCGCGGCCATGGCGTCAATGGCCTCGTCGAGCCTGGCAGGCGACACGACGTCGTGCACGAGTCCAATGCGCAATGCTTCTGCGGCATCGATGCGCATGGTGGTCAGCGCCAGGCGTCGTGCCTGGCGGCGGCCTACCGCATTGGTGACATAGGGTCCAATCACCGCAGGAAGGATGCCGAACTTGGCCTCGCTGACGGCAAAGGTTGCGTTGTCCGCAGCAATCGCAATGTCACAGGCGCAAATCAGACCGACTCCCCCGCCAAGGGCGGCGCCTTGCACTCGCGCCACTGTGGGCTTAGGGCAGGAGTCGATGCGCCAGAGCATCGCGGCGAAACGCCGTGCGTCTTCCAGGTTCCATTCGTGCGAGGCCTGACTGGCACGTTGCATCCACTGCAGATCGGCGCCCGCGCTGAAGTGCTTGCCATCCCCAGCCAGCACGATGACGCGTGTGGCGGGGTCCTCGGCAAGCTCCGAGAAGACACGATCGAGTTCGCCGATCATGGCTTCGTCGAAAGCATTGAAGACGGCCGGGCGCGACATGCTGACTTGGGTCACGCCAGCCGACCGTCGGGTCACCAGCAAGGTTCGCAGTGACTCCATCAGTAGGTCTCCAGATGAAGACGGCCTTGGCGTTTGAGCGCCGCCGCAAGTGTCTCCCAAGCCATGCCGGCTTCGGAGACAACATCCTGAAGCGCCAGCATGACGCCTTCTTCCATTGCCTTGAGACCGCAAACATAGATACACGTGTTTGGATCGGCGAGCAGTTCCGCGAGGTCGGCGCCGCGCTCGCGCATGGCATGCTGCACGTAGCGTTTTGGCTGTCCCGGAGTGCGCGAGAAGGCGAGGTTGATATCGATGAAGTCCTTCGGCAGGTTTTGCAGCGGCCCAAAGTACGGCAGCTCCTCCTTGGTGCGCGCTCCGAAGAACAGCATGAGTTTTCCACCGTCAAATTTTCCGGACTGCCGAAGCCGCCGGCGCCACTCCGTCATCGCGCGCATGGGGGCACTGCCGGTGCCTGTGCAGATCATCACGATGTTGGAACGCGGGTGGTTGGGCATCAGAAAGCTGGCGCCAAAGGGCCCGATCACGTGCACCTTGTCGCCGATGCGCAGATCGCACATGTAGTTCGATGCCACGCCACGCACGGCGTTGCCCTGATGATCTTCGAGCACCCGCTTGATCGTCAGTGACAGGTTGTTGTAGCCAGGCCGTTCGCCGTTTCGTGGGCTTGCGACAGAGTACTGGCGGGCATGGTGCGGACGTCCCTGGGCATCCGCGCCCGGCGGGATGATGCCGATGGACTGCCCCTCGAGGACAGGGAAGGGCATCGATCCGAAATCAAGCACGATGTGGTGCGTGTCATAGTCTGTGCCAACTTCCGTCACGCGCACATTGCCCACGACCGTCGCGATGATCGAGTGTTCAGGTGCCTTCGGGCCGTATAAGTTCGTGTAGGCATGGGCGGCTGACCAAGGCGGGATCGTTGCACCGAAGCTGCCACCCTTGAGCGTGGATTGATCGCCCGCGGGCGCAGTCGCTACATCCGACTCAAGCGGCTGTGGGATCTGCGCTGCGCTGGCATCAGCGAGTTGCTCCGCACTGAGTTCTGCTGGGAGCGTGTCCCATGCCAGCTGTTCCGTGACGCTGTAGGCGGCGTGGCGCTGCAGCGTGCGCCAGTTATCGATGGAGCCCGTAGGGCACGGTGAGATGCAATCCATGCACATATTGCACTTGCTGGCATCGACCACATAATTGCGCGAGTCGTGGGTAATGGCTCCGACCGGGCAAGTGGCTTCGCAGGTGTTGCAGCGGATGCAGATCTCAGGGTCGATCAGATGCTGACGGATGAGTGTGGTGGCAGCCATGTCCATGGCGGTCTCCATAAGGCGGTGCGCGTCGGCTCAGGCGGGTCTGCCGTGGGCGGCGCGCACATCGCATGCGATCAATTGAAGCGAACGTACTCGAAGTCTGCAGGCTGGCGATTGATGCCCATCACCGGCGGCGCGATCCAGTTGGCAAATCGACCGGGCTCCACAACGCGGCCCATCAGCGACGCGACGAATACCCGATCAGCCGGGCTGGGAAGCCAGTCATTGACTTTCGCATTCCACTCGGCCTCACTCACGACACGCCCGTCCGGTGCCACCTTGACATCGGCCAGTGTGCCAATGCTGCGGTGGAATGCCTTGTGGGGCACTTTGAGCCGGAAGGCGATGCCGGCCTTCTCGATAACTTTGTTCCAGCGTTCGACCCCGCCAACGCTGTCCTTGATGTAGTCGTCGCGCAAGACCTCGTTGAGCGCGTTGAGCATCGGCACCTCCTGCTCAACCAGGGCGTCGCCGCGCACCTGCAGAACCTTGTAGCTATCGTGCTTGAGCATGTGGTCGTCGGTGCGCTTGCCTTCCTCGAAGCGTCCCTTCAAGCCCGTGGAGTAGAAGGTGGCGGCGTTGCTCGACTGATCGGCTCCAAATAGATCGATCGTGACGCTGAAATGAAAATTCAGGTAGCGCTGAATGGTCGGCAGATCGATGACGCCAGCCGCACGCAGCTTGGCGGGATCGTCAGTCCTGAGTTCGTTCATGATCTGACATGTCCGCTGGATCACGCGCGACACGCCCGATTCGCCAACGAACATGTGATGCGCCTCTTCGGTGAGCATGAACTTGGTCGTTCGGGCCAATGGGTCGAAGCTGGATTCGGCCAAGGCACACAGCTGGAATTTGCCGTCGCGGTCTGTGAAATAGGTGAACATGAAAAACGACAGCCAGTCGGGAGTTTCCTCGTTGAACGCCTGGAGGATCCGCGGGTTGTCCTGTTGGCCGCTTCGGCGTTCAAGCAACGCGGCGCCCTCTTCACGACCATCGCGTCCGAAGTACTTGTGCAGAAGGTAGACCATGGCCCAAAGGTGGCGCCCCTCTTCGACGTTGACCTGGAAGAGGTTGCGAAGGTCGTAAAGGCTGGGAGCGGTGAGGCCGAGATGACGCTGCTGCTCGACCGAGGCCGGCTCGGTGTCGCCTTGGGTGACGATGATGCGTCGAAGGTTGGCGCGATATTCACCGGGGACGTCCTGCCAAACGTTCTCGCCCATGTGGTCGCCAAAATGAATCTTGCGTGCCGGGTCGGCCGGGTTGAGAAAAATGCCCCAGCGGTACTCGGGCATCTTGACGTGGCCGAATTGCGCCCAGCCCTGGGGGTCAACGCTGACGGCAGTGCGCAGATACACGTCAAAGCCCTGGGAGCCATCCGGACCCATGTCACTCCACCAGTTGAGGTAGTTGGGCTGCCACTGCTCCAGCGCGCGCTGGAGCGTGCGGTCCTCGTTGAGGCGCACATTGTTGGGAATCTTTTCGCTGTAGTCGATGTTGGCCATCTTGGTCTCCAATCCTGAAGTAAATCCGGTGAACACAACGCATGGGCAGCGCGCCATCCGGCATCGCGCTGCAGGGTGAAGATCAGACGCGGTTCCAATCGAAGGCCGCTTTGTCGCCCTTGCCGTAGACTTTCAAAGCGCCTTTGTCGCCGACCGCATTGGGCCGCTGGAAAATCCAGTTTTGCCAGGCCGTCAAGCGGCCAAACACGCGTGTGAACATGTTTTCAGGACCGTTGAAGCGCAGGTTGGCCTCCATCCCGGTCAGGGCGTCAGGCGACATGGCCACGCGCTCTTCAATGGCGATACGAATCTCGTCTGCCCAGTCGATGTCGTCAGGGTTGCTGGTCACGAGCCCCAAGGCGAATGCGGCGTCCGCATCGAGCGCCTGGGTTGCCTTGTCACGCACGGCATTGAGTGGTGCATCTTCGCCGTAGAAGCGGCGCTCCAGCCGACTCTGGCCAGTGACCATCGGAAAAAGCCCGAAGTTGACTTCGTCGACAACGATTTTCGGTGCGCGCGCCGGGTCGTCCGGCAGCGCCAGCTGATAGATGCGGTCGCAGGCCAACGCAAGCTCAAGCAGGGTGCCAGCAAAGCACGAGCCGGGCTCCACCAATGCAAACAAGCTGCGCGACGAGACATCAAGCCGACTCAGGGTGCGTCGAAGAAGCCCGATGGTCTCACGCACGAGCCAATGGCCCCGGTTGGCCATCAGCGTGGCGTCAAGCAATCGCACGGCATCGGCTTCGCCCTCGGTCTTGATCAGCCAGGTGCCAATGTCGAGTTCGTTGGTGCGCATCGACAAAATGGCATCGTCGAGTTCGCGCACCATTTGCAGCGGGTACCACGCTGCGCCAAGGGCTTCGATCGCCGCCATGTCCGCAGGCTGGTTGCCGCGCGGGCCCTTGATGGTGAAGGTTGCCGTGCGCTTGGTGCGGTCGATCGCGACGGTGACGTTTGAATAACGCAACACGTCGACCTCAAGGTGACGCTCAATCGGGGTCAGGGCCACACCCTTGCCGCTTGCAGGGCGGTCGCTGGTGGCTGCCAGCTCGAGCGCGCGTTGTTGCACGGTATGCGCGAAAACTGCGGGTTTGGCGATGGCGTCAACGAGGCGCCAGTCCTTCGCCTTTTGACCACGCACACCTTCGGCGGTGGTGCAGAAGATGTCTGCAAGATCATGTCGCACGTGACGCTTGTCGGTGATGCGTGTGAGGCCGCCTGTCCCGGGCAGGACGCCCAGGAGGGGGACCTCGGGAAGGCTGACGGCGCTGGAGCGGTCATCGATCAGGATGATCTCGTCGCAAGCCAGGGCAAGTTCGTAGCCGCCGCCGGCGCAAGCACCATTGATCGCGGCGAGAAATTTCAGCCCGCTATGACGGGATGCATCTTCCATGCCGTTGCGTGTTTCGTTTGTGAACTTGCAGAAGTTGACCTTCCAGGAGTGGCTCGAGAGGCCCAGCATGAAAATATTCGCCCCGGAGCAGAAGACCTTGTCCTTGAGGCTGGTCAACACGACGGTACGGACCTCGGGGTGCTCGAATCGGATGCGATTGAGGGCGTCGTTGAGTTCAATGTCGACGCCAAGGTCATAGCTGTTGAGCTTGAGCTTGTAGCCCGGGCGCAAGCCGGCGTTTTCGTCGAAATCCGCCGCCAGGGTCGCAATCGGACCGTCAAAGCTGAGTTTCCAGTGTTTGTAGCGAGAAGGGTCGGTCCGGTAATCGACCTGAGACGACTGAGTCACTTGAGTGCTCCTTGAACGTGTGGCAACAAAATGCATATCCAATCGAAAGGCAGAATAATGCATGTTTTCGCCGGGAGCAAGCACTTTATTGCATTCTGATTGCGGGTTTACCCCTGGTTTTGAATTGCATCGCGAACGATGTGACGCAGCGTGAGAAACGTGGGGTGGAGCGGCTGGGCGCTGGTGTCGATGCTGAACTCAGCTTTGGAGTAAAACGCTGCGCGTCCGGCAAGAATGCTCTTGAGGTCGTGCATGGCCTCTTCGCTCGACGCCATCGGGCGCAGGTCACCCTGCGCGACGACGCGCTTCATATGGTCCTCTGGGCTTGCCTTGAGCCAGACCGTCGTGCAGTGGGCGAGCAGGAGATTGAAAGTCGAAGCATCGGAAACCAGGCCACCGGGGGTGGCAATGACGGCCTCCGAGTAGATCTGAATGGATTCTTCGATGGCCCTGCGCTCGTAGCGCCGGTAGGCATTCATGCCATAGAGCGACTGGATTTCGGCGACGCTACAGCCCGCGAACTTCTCGATTTCTCGGCTGAGTTCGATGAACGGAAAGCCAAGATCCTCCGCGAGCATCTTGCCAAGGGTGGACTTGCCCGCACCACGAAGGCCAATAAGTGCGATGCGCGAGCTGTGCCTGGCATTTTCACCGCCGGTCCCAAGCATCTCGCCGATTGATACGCGCACGCGCCGTAGCGTCCCTTCATCGCGGTGCTCGAGCAGTTCGCGGATCAGCAGCCATTCGGGTGATGAGGTCGTGATGTCGCCCAGAATCTCGGCAAGCGAGCACTGCAGGGCCTGCGACACCTGCAACAGCACGAGAATGGACGCGTTGCCGATGCCCCCTTCCAGATTCGCGAGGTGGCGCTCAGATACATCAGACGCCAACGCGACCGCCTTGCGCGTGAGGCCGCGGCGGGCACGCAAGGCGCGCACGCGTTCGCCCAGCGCGACCAGAAAGGGGTTGCGTTCCGTATCCGCTTGGGCTGGCTCGCGCATCGACGCGCGGACGGACTGCGCGGGGGCCGTCAAGGCCTCCCCATGATTCATATGCAATATAGTGCTTGACATAGCTGATTGGGAAAACTAAAGTCTGAATACGCAAAATACTGCATATTTGAGGCGGCGGCAAGCGCGACAATGGACAAGGAGCCGGGAAAACATGACATCTGCTGACCTACATCAACACATCGCACAAATTGCGGCGCAAATCCAGGATCTACCGCTCAATGGCGAGCTTGAGGCCTGGCTGAACCGCGAGCACGGCGCGGGAAGTTCCACGTTTGAGCAGATCAAGCGGGCCTGTCAATCGGGTGTCGACGCGGGTTGGCTGTGTCAGCGCGAGTCCGGGGGGATCCGCTATGGGCGCGTTTTCAAACCTTCGACCGAGTTGCGCGGTTTTTCGGTCGACGTAGTTGACATGCATGACGTTGCGGGGCCGCATCACGCGCATCCGACGGGTGAGATTGACCTGATCATGCCGCTTGACGCGGGCGCTGAGTTCGACGGTCGGCAGGCCGGATGGCTTGTCTATCCCCCCGGTTCGGCGCACAGGCCCACGGTCAGCAAGGGTCGAGCCCTGGTGCTCTACCTGTTGCCCGAAGGGCGCATCGAGTTCACGTCCTGATGGGGAGCATGAAGCGATGCGCAACATTCGGCGTGATGGCGGGGTTGGCCGCCTTGTGTCGAATGCGCACATCGGGGCACACCACAGTGCACACTGCGGGCGCGCGTGAAGGCGCTGGCTCAACACAAACCAATTCAAGCCGTGCATGTTGAAACGGCAAACACGCCATCAAAGGAGACCACCTTGAGCGCCGAACAGAACGCACCGCCCTTGCAATCCCGGTTCAACTTCGCCCAGTATCTGTTGGAGTGCAACGCCGGTCGCATCGAGAAACTCGCCTACGTCGATGACTTTGGCGCACTGAGTTATGGCGAGCTTGGTTTGCGCGTGCGCCAGATGGCCGCAGGACTGCGCAGCCTTGGCTTGAAGCGGGAAGAGCGGGTGTTGCTTGTGATGCAGGACTGCAACGACTGGCCCGTAGCGTTTCTTGGCGCCATGTATGCCGGCCTCGTCCCCGTACCTGTGAATACCCTGCTAACTGCTGACGACTATGCCTACATGCTCGAGCATTCACGGGCGCAAGCGGTCCTCGTGTCGGGTGCGGTTCTGCCCGCGCTGACGGCGGCGATGATCAAATCCGACCATGAGGTGCAAAAAGTGATTGTCTCGCACCCGGTGGCGCCGCTGCATCCGGCCGAGGTCGAATACGAGACCTTCGTGAAGGCCCATGCTCCGGCGCCGCGGCCTGCATCGACGGGGCCTGATGATCCCGGCTTCTGGTTGTACTCGTCAGGCTCGACCGGTCGTCCGAAAGGGGCCGTGCATTCGCACTCCAACCCCTATTGGACCATCGAGCTCTACGCCAAGGCTGTGCTTGGGTTGACCGAAACTGACGTCTGCTTCTCAGCGGCAAAGCTCTTCTTTGCCTACGGGTTGGGCAATGCGCTGAGCTTCCCCCTCGGCGTTGGCGCCACCGTCATCCTGATGGCGGACCGGCCAACGCCCGATGCGGTCTTTCGACGCTGGCAGGCAGGGGTCAGTGGCATTCAACCCACGATTTTTTTCGGGGCGCCGACGGGATACTCCGGGATTCTTGCCCATCCGCAATTGCCTGCGCGGGGCGAGGTGGCGCTGCGGCTGGCATCGTCGGCCGGGGAAGCTCTGCCTGCGGAGATTGGCGAGCGGTTCAAGCGCCATTTTGGAGTCGACATTGTCGATGGCATCGGCTCGACCGAAATGTTGCACATCTTTCTATCCAATCGACCGGAGCGCATTCGGTATGGCACGACGGGTTGGCCGGTGGCTGGGTATGAGATTGAATTGCGTGGTGACGGCGAGAAGGCCGTGCCCGACGGCGAGCCCGGTGATCTGTACATCCACGGCCCGTCCAGCGCCCTGATGTATTGGGGCAACCGCGATAAATCGCGCGAGACCTTCCAGGGGGGGTGGACGAAGAGCGGAGACAAATACATTCGCAATGCGGACGGAAGCTACACCTACGCCGGGCGCAGCGACGACATGCTCAAGGTCAGTGGCATCTATGTTTCGCCCTTCGAAATCGAAGCCACACTTGTCCAGCATCCATCGGTGCTGGAAGCAGCTGTTATTGGCACTCCCGATGCGGAGGGTCTGACAAAGACCAAAGCGTTCGTGGTCCTCAAACAAGGCCACCAGGTCAGCGAGGCCGAGTTGAAGGTCTTCGTCAAGGATCGACTGGCCCCCTATAAATATCCGCGCCTGATCGAATTCGTCGACGACCTTCCCAAAACGGCCACAGGAAAGATCCAGCGCTTCAAGCTGCGCCAGCGCGAAGCTGCCGCTGCTTCCCACTAACCCCTCACAACGCGCGATACCACCGATGTCAATGAATTCGGATCACCAAGGAGAGGGTACAAAGCACCAGGCTGAACACGATGATCCGCACTTCGCCGAGATTGACTGGGCTGGGCGACGTGTGCGCATCGAATACCAATGGGTCAGCCGCCATCTGTCCCAGGCTCCACTGCTCATCTTCCTGCATGAGGGTCTCGGCTCGCTGGCGATGTGGAAGGACTTCCCGCGGCGCATGTGCAGCGCTGCGCAATGCCGGGGACTGGTATTTTCGCGACCCGGATATGGTCGATCGACGCCACGCGCTCCGGATGAACTGTGGCAGCCGGACTTCATGCATCGCCAGGCCTGCGAGGTTCTGCCACGTCTTCTCGATGCGCTTGATGTGAGCCCGCAGCGAACCCGACCCTGGCTATTTGGGCATAGCGACGGCGGGTCGATCGCTTTGCTCTACGCCGCAAAGTTTCCTCGCTCCGTGGCGGGTGCCATCGTCGTGGCGCCCCATATCTTTGTGGAGGCGAAATCGGTTGCCAGCATCGAGGAGGCCCGCATGGCCTACCTTGAAACCGATCTGCCAAAACGCCTCGGGCGCTACCACGACGACCCCGATTCTGCGTTTTGGGGCTGGAACCGCATCTGGCTGGACCCGAAGTTCCGCAACTGGTCGATCGAGCAGGAAATCGCCAAGATCCGCTGCCCGACGCTTGCCGTGCAGGGCACGGATGACGAGTATGGGACCCTGGAGCAGATTCGCGGCATAGGCCGACTCGTGCCCACCGCCGAGTTGCTGGAAATCGCCCATTGTGGGCATTCTCCCCATCGCGACCGAAGCGACCAACTCATCGATGCCACGGTGCAGTTCATGGCGTCTCATGCGGAGTAGCTCGCGCCGTCGCGACAAGATTCGTCGTTTTTCGCGAAAGCCGAGCCTCTTGTGTTGCCTTGCCGATTGCCGATTGCCCGATTTGCCGCTCAAGCGCAGCCGGCCTGCTCAAAATCCCAGCCCCGTCCCATGGCGGCGAGGCATCCATGCGGTCAGTCGCAAACGGTTGCTTCCAGGACCGATCAACCTATTGCAAAACGTGAAAACCCCATACTCGGAATATCTCTGCGTCTTTGGCAGGCGTGTTCACCTGCGTCGTTGGGGGCGTGCATCCGCAAAGCCCCTGTTTTTACTGCATGGCTGGATGGATGTATCGGCATCGTTTCAATTCATCGTTGACCATCTCTCTGGCGATTGGAACGTCATTGCTGTCGACTGGCCTGGTTTCGGGCTCTCGGACTGGCTCAACCGGACCTATTATTTTCCGGACTATCTGGCAGTTCTTGATGCGGTCCTTGACAGGTATTCCCCATTCAGGGGGGCGCGGTTGGTGGGGCATAGCATGGGCGGCAATATTGCCTGTCTTTATGCGGGCATCAGACCGCATAGGGTGGAGGCAGTCATGTCCTTGGAGGGTTTCGGGATCGCCCCGACGAGCCCGGCCATGGCGGGTGAGCGCGTGATCAAGTGGCTGGATCAGATCAAGGACGTTCGGCATCCGAAGCGCTATGCGAACCGTCAAGCTGTCGTGACCCGTCTGCTGGGGCGAGATCCCTATCTGACACAAGAGAAGGCGGAGTTCCTGGCGACGCACCTCACGTGCGGGGGGGATGTTGATCTGGCTTGGGCTGCCGATCCATTCCATCGCGTTGCGAATCCCGTTCTTTATCGCCTCGATGAATCCGCGGCGATCTGGCGGAACATTACCTGTCCAGTGATCTGGGTTGTGGGCCGGGAGTCGGCGATCCACGAGGAGTTCGCGGCGCGCCCAGGTGACTGGGATATGCGCCAATCGTGTTTTCTGAAATTCAAGGAAATCTGGGTCGACGATGCAACGCACATGCTGCATCATGACCGCCCGGATGTGATCGCCAGGTTGATCGACCACGAACTCAACGCCGCCCCACCACCCTAAAGGGCTGCGGCCAGGGTCCACGCGTGCATCGCGCGCACGACAGTGATCGAGCGGTCGCCACGCATGCGATCCGAGTACGGCGTGCCCATGCGCGTCAGCCATTTGCACCAATGCGGTGGCATGCTGCAGGAATTTTCTGAAAAAGCACCAAAATCGATTATTAGCGCACCAAAAAAGCGTTAATTGCGACCAGGAAGGCTGCACCACTCGCACCGGGTGATGGTGCCTTCGTTCCCCCGCATGTCAGAGCCCCTGCTTCGAATTTCTGGCACATTTCCTGCTTGAGTGGAATCAGGAGGCGCGATGCATGCGCGCACTAAGGTGGGCTAGGGTTCCGGTCGCAGTCAGTGGCGATGTCTGGTCCAAGAGCCTGCCGGCCCTGCCAAGGCAGGGCTCCACGGAGGGATAAAAGCCCGGGAGGTCGCCGCATCAAGGCGCGCCTCCCGCCCGTGTCCCACACTCTCACCTGGAGCCCGCCATGTCCCTGTTGCGCCAACTGATCCGAAAAATCCTTCCGGTCGCAGGCCTGTTCACCCTGGCCTTGCATCCGATTCCCTCATTTGCCCAAGTCACACTGGGGCTGTCGGACTGGCCGGGCTGGGTCGCGTGGTACGTCGCCGAGAAGGAGGGGTACTTCAAGAAGTACGGAGCCGACGTCAAATTGGTCTGGTTCCCGGACTACATGACCTCGGTCAATGCCCTGTCGGCGGGACAAATCGACGCAAATTGCCAGGCCCTCATCGATACGCTTTCTCCCGTCGAGAAGGGGGTTCCCGCCAAGGTGATCCTCGTCACGGACAACTCCGCGGGCAATGACGCGCTGATGGTGAACAACAGCATCAGGAGCTTCTCCGAACTCAAGGGCAAGACCGTGGGCGTGGAGATTGGCTCCATCGAGAACTACCTCGCCGCCACTGCACTGAAGATGAACGGCATGAGCGAGAAGGACGTGAACTTTGTGAATATGTCCACGGGGGATGCGGCTGCGGCGTTGATTGCGGGCAAGGTGCCGGCGGCCGGCGTCTGGAACCCTTGGATCCAGCGCATTGAGCAACACAAGGCAGGGCATGCACTGTTCACGAGCAGCTCCGCACCGGGTCTGATTCCCGACGTCGTGTACGCGCGCAACGCCGCGCTGGCTGCGCACCGCAAGGACTTCGTCGCCATGACCAAGGCATGGTTCGACGCGGTGAAGTTCATCGAGAAGAACCCGGAGAAGGCAGCCGAGATCATGGCGCCGCACGTCGGACTCAAGCCGCAGGAGTATGCGCTCGGCTTGGCCGGTACCAAGCTCTTTGGAGCGCAGCTGAACCTGCAGGCCATGAGCAAAGGCAACGTACCTGTCTCGCTCTACAAGAGCACGGCGGACACGGCAGCGTTCCTCGTCGCGCAAAAGGCCATCACCGCCACGCCTGACCCGGCCTCATTCATCGACGCCAGCATCGTGAAGGCAGCGATGGCGCATTGACGCCGACGGCCCATGACACAGCCCATCCACCGCAATGCCCAAGCGCATCGCGTCAACGGAGCTCCCATGAGTGCACAACCTCTCGAAGCCGGCGCCGCGTTGCCGCAACTCCTGCAGCCACGCCCCTCGGGGACGCGCCGCTGGAAGGAACGCATGCGTATCCGCGCCACCATTCCCAAAGGCGTTTACGTCCTGCTTTCCGTCTGCGGCTTTTTGCTGCCCCTCATCACATGGCAATTGGTTGCGTCCAGCGGTTGGGTCGGATCGCTCTTTCTCCCGTCACCCGCGGACGTGGTGCAAAGCTTTGCCGATTGGTTGCGCAGCGGGCTATCGGGCGACACGTTCATCAGCATCTACCGCGTGGTCATGGGCTTTTGCATTGCCGCAATCATCGGCGTGCCGCTGGGTCTTTACATCGGAGCCTACAAGTGGTTTGAGGCGCTGCTGCAGCCCATCAATGACTTCGTGCGTTACATGCCCGCCTCGGCCTTCATTCCGCTTGTGCTGTTATGGGTGGGGATCGGCGAAGGCTCCAAGATTGCCATCATTTTCATTGGCGTGATTTTTCAAGTCATCGTGATGGTGGCTGACGCCGTGCGGCGCGTTCCGGAAAACTATCTGGAGGTCGCCTACACGATGGGCGCCACGCAGGGGGAGGTCCTCGGCCTGGTGGTGTGGCGCGGCATTCTGCCCGAGCTGCTGGATATCCTGCGCATCAACATGGGCTGGGCCTGGACATACCTGGTCGTGGCCGAGATGGTTGCCGCCAACAGTGGCTTGGGCTTCCAGATTTTGCAAAGCCAGCGCTTTCTCAACACGCCCAAGATCTTTGTAGGCATCTTTGTCATCGGGCTCATCGGACTGCTGTTCGACCTTGCGTTCCGCTGGGCCTATCGGTTGGCATTTCCCTGGAAACGAGCCTGAGGAGTCTGAAATCATGGCGCAATCGGAAGTGCAGTTCGATGCGGTCAGCAAAAGCTTTGCGCGCCGCAACGAGCCGCCGCTGCTGGTTCTCGACCGCGTTTCGATGCGGGTCGAGCCAGGTGAGCTGCTGGTTCTCGTTGGGGCATCGGGCTGTGGCAAGTCCACGCTTCTGCGCATCCTCGCCGGGCTCGAGAGCTACGACACCGGGCGGCTCATCCTGGATGGTCAGCCTGTTCACGGCCCAGGTGCCGATCGCGCGATGGTGTTCCAGCATTACAGCCTCTATCCCTGGCTGACGGTCAAGGACAACATTCGCTTTAGCCGTCAACTCAAGGTGGTTCGCGAGAACCTCACCAGCAATGACGTCGAGGTCGCGTCTGGCCGCTCCGATGCCTTGCTCCAGCTCATGGGCTTGGCGCATGCAGCAGGCTATTACCCCAACCAGCTCTCGGGCGGCATGCAGCAGCGCGTGGCCATTGCCCGCGCGCTCATGAACCGTCCCAAGCTGCTGTTGATGGACGAACCCTTCGGCGCGCTGGACGCGCAGACCCGGGAAGTGATGCATGACTTGATCCGTCATGTGCACCAGCTTGAGGGAACGACCATCGTTTTCGTCACGCACGACGTTGAGGAGGCGCTGTACCTGGGTGACCGCGTTGTGGTGATGGCGCCGCGGCCCGGCCGCATCGACAGCATTGTCAACGTGCCCTTTGGCAGGCGGCGAGATCAGGACTTGAAGATCACGCCGGAATTCCTGGCCATCAAGCGTCAGATTCTGCAGCGCATTCGAGAGACTTCGGGCATGAAGACCGACCTCGAGCAACTGGATCAGCTCAGCAAGCACTTGGAACAAGGAGAGCACGCATGACGCAGAGCGTCAATCCCGTATGCACCGAAGCCTTCCTTTGGGAGGAGGTGCTTCCCGGAGGCTGCCACTGGTCGGGCTCGCTGCGGCGCGGAACCGCCCTGCGCATTACCGACACGGGCGGTCGGGCCAACCTTTCAGCGCTGTTGTACCGCGCCGACGAGAAGCTTGAGCGGTACAACATGCCTGACACGCTGAAGGCCCAGCACACATCCATGCTCACGCGCGGGCACGCTCTGTATTCCGATATGGGACGGGTCATGTGCTCGATCACGGCCGATACCTGTGGCTGGCACGACACCATTGGTGGGCTGTCGACCGATGAAGGGATCGAGGCCCGGTACGGGAAGGCGAGCTACCAGACCCACCGCAACGCGATGTACCGTAGCGCGGAGGATGGTCTTCTTATCGAACTTGGCAAGTATGGTCTGGGCCGCCGTGATCTGGTGCCCAACGTCAACTTCTTCAGCAAGGTTATGGCCGACCGTGACGGCAGGCTGCACTTCGATCTGGCTCATGGCCGTGCCGGCGCGTGGCTGGACCTGCGCTTCGATATGGACGTGCTGGCTGTGCTCTCCGCAGCCCCGCACGCCCTTGATCCTCGACCGGATTACGCCCCGGCCGACATTGTGCTTACGGCATGGCGTTGCGGACCCGCAGACGCGACCGATCATTGCCGCAACGCGTGCGCCGAAAACCAGCGGGGCTTTTACCGCACCGAGCTACTTTACCGTTGAACCTGACTGTGGACTGAATCGCCATGAGCTCTTTCAATCTCGTCGAAAGCCCCCTCGACCCACAGGCAGCCACGTACGACCACGTCTTGCCAGCTGGCGAGGGTTGGCTGCATCCAATCAAGGCTGGCCAGACGTTTCGCATCCTGGACTTGGAAGGCAACCAGGCCGTGGACACCCTTTTCTACAACGCGGAAGACTTCACGGAGCGCTACAGCGCGACCGAGACCATGAGGCACCAGGGTGCCCTTTACCTTACTGCAGGCAGTCGGTTGATGTCCACCCGCGGCCGCGAGATGCTTGCCATTACGGCCGATACCTGCGGTCGTCACGACACGTTGGGCGGTGCCTGCGCGGCCGAGAGCAATGCCGTGCGCTACGCGCTGGACAAGCGATCGATGCATTCATGTCGCGAGACCTTTCTCAGATGCCTGTACCAGTACGACGGCGGGTTGACCAAGCGCGATCTCACGAGCAATATCAATTTCTTCATGAACGTACCGGTGACCCCAACGGGCGGGCTTGAATTCGCCGACGGCGTTTCCGCGCCGGGCAAATATGTCGAAATGCGAGCTGCAATGGATGTGCTGTGCCTCATTTCCAACTGTCCGCAGCTGAACAATCCGTGCAATGCCTACAACCCGACTCCGGTGCGGCTGCTGATCTGGAATTAGTCCCATCCACAGCCCACCGGGACGGCCCGGTCCGGGTAACCTCATGCACTGCGGGACGACCCGCCGCAGCACGCCATGTTTGACTCTGTCCTGATCGCCAATCGAGGCGTTATCGCCTGCCGCATCATCCGCACACTCAAGCGCATGGGGATTCGCGCCATCGCGGTGTATTCCGAAGTCGATCGCGACAGCGCGCACGTGCGCATGGCCGACACTGCAGTGTGCATCGGACCTGCACCGGCCAGCCAGAGCTATCTCAAGGCCGAGGCGATTCTGGAGGCGGCACGGCAGACCGGTGCAAAGGCCATTCACCCTGGGTATGGATTTCTGTCCGAAAACCCGGATTTCGCCGCGGCTTGCGAGGCCTCGGGCATAGCCTTCATTGGCCCGACGCCAGACCAGATGCGCGCCTTTGGCCTGAAGCACACGGCGCGGCAGCTGGCACAACAAAACGGCGTGCCGTTGCTCCCCGGGACAGGACTCCTGGACGATGCTGGGCATGCCCTGGCGGAGGCACGGCGCATCGGCTTTCCGGTGATGCTCAAAAGCACAGCTGGCGGTGGCGGCATCGGCATGCAACTAATCTGGAGTGAAGATCAGTTGCACGAAGCCTATGCCCGCGTTGATCGCCTGGCGCGAGCCAACTTCAAGGAGGCGGGCATTTACCTGGAGAAGGTCGTGCAGGCGGCGCGACACATCGAGGTGCAGATCTTTGGCGATGGAGCTGGCCATGTTGTGCACTTGGGCGAGCGTGACTGCTCGGTGCAGCGGCGCAACCAAAAGGTGATTGAGGAAACACCAGCGCCCAACCTGCCGGCGCGCGTTCGCCGGTCCCTGTGCGAAACCGCAGTGCGCCTGGCGCAAAGCGTCCGCTATCGCAACGCCGGTACAGTGGAATTTGTGCTGGATGCCGAAACAGGCGCGTTCTATTTTCTCGAGGTCAACACCCGGCTTCAGGTCGAACACGGCGTCACCGAGGAGGTTGCCGGTGTGGATCTGGTGGAGTGGATGGTTCGCCAGGCCGCGGGCGAGTCACCGGGTGTGGGCTACGACCATGTGCCCCGCGGCCATAGCATTCAAGCCCGTGTCTATGCGGAAGATCCAGCCAAAAACTTCCAGCCAGCGACCGGCTTGCTCTCCGAGGTTGTTTTCCCCGACACGGCACGGGTGGAGACTTGGGTTGAACCCGGGAGCGACGTCAGCGCGTTCTACGACCCCATGCTGGCTAAAGTCATCGTGCATGGTGCCGACCGTGCTGAGGCGCTGTCGCGTCTACGCGAAGCGCTATCGGCAACGCGCCTGTATGGATTCGAGACGAATTTGGGATACCTGCGGCAGATCGCGGCGGATGCGACGTTCGCGCAGGGCCAACAGACCACACGCTACCTCAACGGGCTCGCGTACTCGGCGCGTACCGCGGATGTGTTGGAGCCTGGCGTGCAAACCACTCTGCAGGATTGGCCAGGCCGCTTGGGCTACTGGGACGTGGGCGTGCCACCGTCTGGCCCGATGGATGCACTGGCCCACCGCGCGGCAAACCGGCTTCTGAATAACGCCGCCGACGCGGCGACCCTGGAGATCACGTTCGCCGGGCCTACGTTGCGCTTCAACACCGATACGGTGATCGCCCTCACCGGGGCTGAGATGGGGGCGCGACTGGACGGTGAGCCATTGAAGGGGTGGCGTAGCCACGCCGTGCGGGCCGGACAGATTCTTGCGCTTGGCAGTGTGGGCGGTGGCGGTTGCCGGGCCTATTTGGCGGTCGCCGGTGGGTTCGAGGCGCCAATCTACCTCGGTAGCCGGTCGACATTCACGCTGGGCAAGTTTGGCGGCCATGCGGGGCGCACCTTGCGCGCAAGTGACGTGCTTCATGTGGGGCTGAACCCGCAGGCGCGCTCGGGCATCGAGGTGCCACAGTTCGCGCAGCCGACCTATCCCGCGTCCTGGGAGATTGCTGTGCGCTATGGCCCGCATGGCGCCCCGGACTTTCTGACTGACGCCGACGTGGCCATGCTGTTCGCCACGGACTGGGAGGTGCATTACAACTCCAACCGCACCGGAGTGCGGCTCATCGGGCCCAGGCCCCAGTGGGCGCGAGCCGACGGCGGTGAGGCTGGGCTGCACCCATCGAACATTCACGACAACGCCTATGCCATCGGCAGCATTGACTTCACGGGGGACATGCCGATCTTGCTGGGACCCGACGGGCCGAGTTTGGGGGGCTTCGTCTGCCCGGGAGTGATCGTGACAGCCGACCTGTGGAAAATGGGGCAGCTGCGCCCGGGCAATACGGTGCGTTTCGTACCGGTGGGCCTGGACGAAGCGCTCCGGCTCGAGACTGCGCAAGACGCCGCGCTGGAAGATCTGAATGCGCCTCTGGATCCGCCGCTGGCGGCGGCGTCCGCGCTCGAATCCCCCGTCGTTGCATCTGCCGCCAGCTCCGAGCGCGCCGTGGGCGTCGTTTACCGCGTGGCAGGCGACAAAAACCTTCTGGTTGAATACGGGCCACTTGTGCTCGATCTTGAGCAGCGCTTTCGTGTGCATGCCCTGATGCAGTGGCTTGAGGCGTCCGGCTTGCCGGGCATTGTCGATCTGACGCCAGGAATTCGCTCACTGCAGATTCACTATGACAACCGCAGACTTCCGCTGCATGCGCTGCTCGACGCGCTCAAGCGAGCCGAGGGCGAGTTGCCACCCGTGGAGACGATGGAACTGCCGACGCGTATCGTGCATCTGCCTCTGAGCTGGGACGATCCTGCCACCCGTCTTGCGATCGAGAAGTACATGGCCGGCGTGCGCAAGGATGCACCGTGGTGTCCAAGCAATATCGAGTTCATTCGGCGCATCAACGGGCTCGATTCCATCGACGATGTCCTGCGTATCGTCTTTGAGGCAAGCTATCTCGTGCTCGGCTTAGGTGACGTGTACCTTGGCGCGCCCGTGGCCACGCCGCTGGATCCGCGCCACCGACTGGTCACCACCAAGTACAACCCGGCGCGGACCTGGACCCCGGAGAATGCGGTCGGCATCGGTGGTGCCTACATGTGCGTGTATGGCATGGAAGGCCCGGGTGGCTACCAGTTCGTCGGTCGCACCCTTCAGATGTGGAACCGCTGGCGGCAGACGAATGTGTTTACCGATGGCAAGCCCTGGCTGCTGCAGTTCTTTGACCAGATCCGCTTTTTCCCGGTGAGTACCCAGGAGCTGGAAACCATCCGCGCGGACTTTCTGCATGGGCGCTATCAGGTTGACATACGTGAGGATACGTTCCGTCTCGCCGATTATCGGCGCTTCCTCGCCGACCACGCTGCAGGCATTGACGCGTTTCAGACGCGGCAGCGCAAGGCTTTTGCCGAGGAGCGTGAGCGCTGGGCGCAAGCCGGCGAGACCGACTGGGCCAGCGATGCAAGCATCGCTGAGGCGTCGACTGATAGTGAGATCGATCTGCCACAAGGCAGCCGCCGGGTTGCCAGTCACGTTGCCGGCAGTGTGTGGAAAGTCTTGGTTGAGCCCGCCCAGACCGTGAATGCAGGCGACGTCCTGTGCATCCTCGAGTCGATGAAGATGGAGATCAGTGTGGCAGCCCCAGTCGACGGTGTCGTGGAGCGGCTGCTGTGCCGGGAAGGTGGCGAGGTGAGTGCTGGACAGAATTTGGTGGTATTGACGGAGACCTGAATGCCCACGAGCCTGACGTTTTCTGCGCTGCTCAGCGCGTATCGAACCCATGCCCTGACCCCCACGGCGCTCGTGGAGGAGTTGTTGGCCCGCAATGCACGCTATCCCGACCACGCCATCTGGATCACGCCGCCGGAGCGAGGGCGTCTGCTTGCGCGCGCTCGCGAGCTGGAGGCGCGTGGCATGGACGGTTTGCCGCTGTACGGCATTCCCTTCGCGATCAAGGACAACATCGACGTGGCTGATGTGCCAACCACCTGTGCCTGCCCGTCCTTCGCCTACACGCCGCGGCAGTCCGCCACAGTTGTGCAGAGGCTTCTCGACGCTGGGGCCATTCCAGTTGGCAAGACAAACCTCGACCAGTTCGCCACCGGGCTAAATGGCACACGCTCACCCTATGGCGCGTGCCGAAACGCCTTCAACCCCGATTACATCTCCGGCGGATCGAGCGCGGGATCGGCGGTGTCTGTAGCGTTGGGTTTGGCGAGTTTCTCGCTGGGTACCGACACCGCGGGCTCGGGGCGCGTGCCGGCGGCGTTCAACAATCTCGTCGGGCTCAAGCCGACCTGCGGCTTGTTGTCCACGCACGGTGTGGTGCCCGCTTGTCGTTCGCTGGATGTGGTTTCGATCTTCGCGCTCTGCGCGGAAGACGCGCAGCAGGTGTTTGGCGTGGCGTTGAGTGAGGATCCGGCCGATCCCTATTCCCGTGCCGCGCAACCGCATGGATTCGACTTCGGTCACGCGCCGCGTTTTCGATTTGGCGTGCCGGCGCGCAAGGACCTGGAGTTCTTCGGCGATGCCGAGTCCGCGGCTTTGTTTGACGACGCCGTGGCGCGTCTGCGGGATCTGGGCGGCGAGGAAGTGGATCTCGATTTTGCGCCGTTCATCGACACCGCGCGCCTGCTCTATGGCGGGCCCTGGGTCGCCGAGCGCTACCAGGCCATCCGCGCGTTCATTGACGCCCAACCCGAAGCCTTGTTTCCAGTGACGCGCGACATTACCCTGGGCGGCGCCAAGCCGTTGGCCGCCGACGCTTTTGCCGCGCAGTACCGGCTGCGCGACCTCAAGCGTGTGTGCGACCGCGTCTGGAAGGACGTGGATTGCGTGATTACGCCAACCGCAGGCACCATCTACACACGAGCCGAGATGCTGGCCGAGCCCATCGCGCGCAATACCGACCTCGGCCTGTACACCAACTTCATGAACCTGCTTGACTACGCGGCCATTGCCGTGCCCGCCGGTTTCCGCGGCGATGGCCTGCCGTTCGGCGCGACACTGTTCGCTCCGGCGCACCAAGACGTGCCGCTGCTGCACTTGGCGGCGCGTTGGCAACGGACCATTGAGCGGCCCTGCGGCGCTGTTGAAACCACGCCTTCAGCGCAGTCCCCGGCAGTGCCGTCGCCCGTGCCCAGCGGCCAGATGCGCGTCGCGGTGGTGGGTGCCCATCTCAGCGGCTTGCCGCTGAACGGGCAGCTCACATCGCGCGGTGGGCGCTTGGTGGTGGAAACACGCACCGCGCCGGGGTACCGGTTTTATGCCTTGCCCGACGGCAAGCGCCCGGGTCTGATTCGCGTCGCCAGCGGCGGCGCATCCATCGCCTGCGAAGTGTGGGAGCTTCCCGCCAGCACCTTTGGCAGCTTCGTGGCTGGCATTCCCGCGCCGCTAGGTATCGGCAGCGTCATGCTGGAAGATGGCAGCGCCGTCGCCGGCTTCATCTGCGAAGGCATTGGCATCGAAGGCGCACGGGACATTACAGCCTTTGGGGGCTGGCGCGCCTATCTCGCCGCAGCAGCCGCAACCGCGGCCTGACCGAGCCGCGGGAGGGCCAGTTCTGCCGCAGTCCTGATGCGTGCTACGGGGTGTTATTGGTTCTCCTGGAACCCTCCAACACAGGCATATACGGGATGGTTGATGACGCCCGCGGGGGCCACGGTCTCCAGATTGACGCGAGTGTCCGCGCGTGGTCTATCGACGGCGTAGGCGGAGGATTTGCCGTGATCGATCAGCTCGACGTTTTGAATTGTGGGACAGAGAGTCTCATTCGCTTTCCTTCCAGCCAGGGCAGGGTGGAGTGGAGAACCTGTCCTTGTCCACCCGCCATGTTGCCGAACGAGATTTCGAAATCGGCCAACTGGCGTAGTTCGTCGTCGCACGCCGAGCTGTCCTGGACATGCTGCCACGCGGCGTGTTCCGCGTCCGGGTGCATCGTCCTTGCGCGGACCCGCATGAAGCACGGCCCCGAAAACAGACATAGTGTGGGTGCGTGAGCGTCGGACGTCAAAGCCACGCCCTGTATACCGCCGTTGTGGGGCTCGCGTTCCCATCGCTCCGCATAGTCGGATTCGATTCCGTATTCGTCGATGGCATCGAAGCCTGGCGCGAAGGCCATGCGCCCGAGATCGCGCCGGCCGGTGGGGCGGTAGTCCAACTGGCGCAGCCATTCGCAGGTGTTGCCCTGCACATGGGTGATGCCGGCAAAGCCTTCCTGGCGTAGCAGGCCGAAGAGTTCGTCGCGGCTGCACTCGTGCAGGGACGTGCGTCCTTGGCACGCCGGTCGGTCAGCAGGAATGCGCAGATCGGCGTGCCACTGCGCGGTCTGCATCCACAACACGAGCGTGGTGGGGTCGCGCACCCCCGGTGCAGTCAGCAGAGTGCGCCGCCACAGGCCCAGGTAATGCGGAGGGACGGTGTCAGCCATCAGTCGTGGAATTCGGGGAAGTGGCGCAGGTTTTTCCAGAACGCCAAATCGTGGTTGGGCCACAGCATGGCGCGCTCGCGCGCGGCCATGGACTTGAGCTTGCGGATGCTGGCGACCGCCTGGTCTTCGCGGTCCTGCCAGCAGATGCCCGGGGCGACTTCGTCGCGCAGATTTTCCTCCAAGTCGGCGGCATCGCCGCAGAGGATCACGGGAGCGCCGCGTGGCAGTTCGACCCACAACGACATGTGGCCCGCGGTGTGTCCGGGGCTGGAGATCGCGCGCACGCCGGGAAGCAGGTCGTATTCGCCGCGCATTAGGGTCCAGCGGTGATCGCCGGCGAAATCGTCGGCGAAATAGGCAGGGTCCAGGCCGCTGCGCGCGGCATCCATTTCGTCATGCTGGACATGCACTTCGGCACCGCACACGTCACACAGCCCCCCGGCGTGATCGAAATGCAGGTGGCCGAGAAAGACCAGGTCAATATCGGCCGGCCCCAGGCCGAGGCGCGCCAGGTGGCTCGGCAGGCGCTGATTTTCCTGCATGTCCGGCGCGCCGAATGCGAAGGTTTGTGGATCGTAGTGGCGCGCGCGTTGCGCCGGGTCAGCGATCTTGCCGTAGTCACAGCCGACGTCGTAGAGGATGCGTCCTTGCGTCGTCTCAATGAGGTAGGCCAGGATAGGAGCTTCGATGATCTCGCCGTGGCCACGGTGGCGGGTGGAGATGGACTTGTCATAGCGGTGCGTGGCCGTGAGCAGCGGCCACATGCGCAGAACCTGGGTCATGAGGTCTCCTGAGGAAGGGTGTCGATGGCATTGGCGAGGTCTGTGCTGTCACGCACGCAGCCGAAGATGCCGCCTTCGACTGCCACCATCTCCAGCGCAGCTCGGTGCAAGGCGGGGTAGGCCGAGGCGCAGGCGTCGCCGGCCAGGCGGCAGCGGTAGCCGAAGTCCGTTGCGGCGCGCAGGGTGGAGTGAACGCAAACCTCAGTGGTCACGCCACACAGGATGAGTTCGCCAATGCCCTGCCCGGCAAGGATCCGCTGCAAGTCGGTCTGGTGGAAGGCGCTGTAGCCGGATTTGTCCACCACGGGCTCGTCGGAAACGGGCGTGAGTTCGTCGATGATGTCGTGGCCGCGCTCGCCGCGTACCAGCAGGCGTCCCAATGGGCCGGGAGCGCCGATCGGGGCGCCCGCGCGCGCGGCGCGTTCGAGCTTGGCCGTCGGGCAGTCCGAAAGATCGGTGCGGTGGCCCTCGCGGGTGTGGATGACGAGCATCCCCTGGCGCCGAGCGGCGTGCAGCAGGCGCCGCGCGCCGGGGATGGCCGCGCGCAGTAGTGACGTGTCCAGCCCGGCGCGGGCAGCGTAGCCGCGCGGGTCGAGGAAGTCGCGCTGCATGTCGATGATCAGCAGCGCGGTGTCGCGTCCGATCTGCGCGGGCTTGAGGTCGGTCATCTCAGGCTTCGAACTCGCCGCGTATGGCGGCGACGAGGCGCGCGGTCAATTCCTGCGCCATGGCCGCGCCCTTGGACGCGTCGGCACCTCGGGCGGACGACAGCACGCCCGACGACGGCACCCATTGCGGGCGCGGGGGGTAGGTATCGTAGGGCGGAAACTGTACCGGCTCGTCGGCCGGCAGCAGGTCCATGCGCACCAGATCGGGGTGGTAATGCAGCATCAGCGAGGTTTCGATGACCGCGGCATGCTCCAGCGCAAATCCGGGGAAGCCGTCCGGGAACACGCGCGCCAGGGTCGGCTCGGTTAGGAAGTCCCAGTACTCAAGGCGCATGACGCGCAACGGGCAGGTCGGACCGAGCTCGCGTAGCGCGAGGTCGATGCCCTCGGTGACAAACCACTGGTTCTCGTAATGCCCGACCACCACCACAAGCTTGCGCACGCCGTGGCGGGCCAGTTCGCGGATGACGTCGCGGGTGATCTGGATCAGGCTGGAGGCATCCAGGCTGGTGGTGCCACAGAAGTGCTGGCCGCCGCCGCATTTGGGTTGGGACTTGTAGCCATAGCTCAGCGCGGGCGCGACGATGCCGTCGATGCGTGCCGCGACGCTGGCGGAGACCGCGGTTGCCAGCAGCGCGTCGGTGCCCAGCGGCAGATGCGGGCCGTGTTGCTCGAGCGCGCCGCAGGGCAGAAACACCACCGGGCTGTCCTCGGCGATGCGGTCGCGATAGGCGACCCAGCTCATTCGGTCCATCATCACGGGGTTCATGGCATGTCCCTTTCTCGGTCGTGTTGCGTTGTAGAGGCTCAGACCATGAGCGCGCCGCCATTGGGGCTGAGGGTCTGGCCGCAGTAGTAACTGGCGTGCGAAGAGGCGAGGAATACCGCCGTGGCAGCGACTTCCTCGGGCCGACCGACGCGACCCATCGGCACGTCGGCTTCCTTCGCCGCCCAAGTGGCGCTCATGTGGTCGAGCGCCAACATGGGGGTGTCCACCGGGCCTGGCGCAATGGCGTTGACACGCACGTGCGGCGCGAACTCACGTGCCAGCGAGCGGGTCAGCGTGATGACTCCGGCCTTGGCGGCCGTGTACGCGGCGAACCCGGCGCGGCCGAGATAGCCGAGTTCCGACGCGACGTTGATGATGCAGCCATTGCCGCGGCTGAGCATGGCGGGAAGGGCAGCCTGGCAGCACAGGAACACGGACTTGAGGTCGGTCGCGAGGACGTGGTCCCATTCCGATTCGCGCATGTCCAGAAACGGCCTTTCCAGCAGGATGCCGGCGTTGTTGACCAGGATGTCGATTCCGCCGTGGCGTTGCAGGCACGCATCCATCATGCGGCGCACGGCATCGCCGTGGGATACGTCGGCCTCCACCGCCCAGGCCGTGCCACCCGCGGCCTCGATCAGCGCCACGGTTTCTTCCGCCAATTGCGCGCGACCGAGGTGGTTGACGACGACCGCCGCGCCAGCACCTGCCATGGCCAATGCGATGGCGCGCCCGATACCGGTGGCCGCGCCTGTGACGAGCGAGGTTTTACCGTTGAGGTTGAGATGCATGGTGGGGCTCGCGATCAATGCAGCAGCTCGCCGTTGTCCACCACGATGCTTTGACCCGTGATGCACTTGGCCAGCGGCGACGCAAGGAAGACGAAGGTGCCGGCGATGTCGTCAGGACCCATGAGTTCGGGAATGGCCTGGACCGCAAGAATTTCGTCCAGCAGCACGGAAGGCTCGACCCCCCTGCGACTGGCCATCGCCTCCAGCGAACGCATGGCCGCATCGGTGCGAACCCAGCCTGGGCACACGGCGTTGACGCGGATGCCACGTGGTGCAAGTTCCGCGGCCAGGGAACGTGTGAGGCCGAGCACCGCGTGCTTGCTCGCGACGTAGGCGGAAAAATAAGGCACACCGGTGCGGCCCCAGATGGAAGACTGGTTGATGATGGTCGCGCCAGGCTCCAGCAGCGGCAGCATGGCGCGGATGAGCTGGTACATGCTGGCAACGTTGTTGTGCAGCAAGGCGGCCCAGCGCGCGTCGGCCTGCGGATCGGCGTCGTCCAGCGGCGTGGCGTATTCCATGCCGGCGTTGTTGACCAAGACGTGAAGCCTGACACCGCCACGCTGCAGTTCATCGCCAAGGGCAGTCGCGGCAGCGCCATCGGCCAGGTCCGCGGCGTGCAGGGTCACCGTGCACCGCGCGCCGAGTTGCGCGGCGGCGGCGGCAAGCCCGGGGCCTGAGCGGTCGACGAGCGCCAGCGCCGCACCACGCTCAGCGAACCCGCGGGCGATGGCCAGCCCGATGCCACTGCCTGCGCCAGTGACCATCACCGTCTTGCCGGAGAAGTCGACATCCCGCACGATGTCTCAGACCGCCGTAAGGAAGGAAACGCCGACGGCGCCATAGAAATCCTCGGCCTTGCCCGCGCCGGCTGTGACCACGCCGTAGTCATCGCTAAGCACGCGCTTGACGCGGTGACGGTGGAAGCCGCGCAGCAGGCTTGCCATGGGCAGCACCTGTACGTCCTCGCCAGCATACAGTTCGCGGTGCAGCGCCGGGAGTCGGTACCAGGGCGCCGTGGGCTTCTCGTGGTGGGCGTTGTGATAACTGAAGTTGAGCAGCAGAAGGTTGAGCCAGGGGTGCCCCAGCGAGACGAGGTTGGAATAGGTGTTGTGCTGCTCATAGGCGTGATCGCGCACCTTGTCGTTGGGAATGCTGCCGCCGGTGAGTACGGCGAAAGCGTCGTAGGTGTGCTGGTAGGCGTCAGCGAAGCGCAGCACGGTGACAAACAGCCCGTAGGCAACGAAATACAGGAGCACGGCCTTGGGCGAGATCCAAGCCAGCGCGGCGAAGAACGTCAGGCGCACGGCGAGCACGAACAGGATGCGCTTGCGACCCACAGAACGCTCGGGAGCGAGGAAGGGCAGCAGCATGACGTAAGCGCGCATGATGAACTCGACTGCCGGGATGTAGGCCCATTCCAGAGCCACCACCAGCGCGCGTACCCAAGCGGGTGCGGTGCGCAGGAAGCGCTTGTAGTCGAAGGTGATGACGTCAGCGCGGTCGATGTGGTGGCGCATGTGCTTGCGGCGCAGATCCGAGAAGGGCGCGTAGCAGCTTCCGTTGATCCAGCTCATCGCCGTGCCGCCGCGCTGGTTCGCGGCATTGGTCTTGAAGATGGTGCCGTGGGCGAATTCGTGCAGGAAATAGGCCGAGTAGACCAGCGAATGGGCAAGCAGAAGCACGCCCATTGCGTTGAGCCAACCGCTGGCCGCGACTAGAAGCGCCAGGCTCGCGATATAGCTCAGAGCCGTATAGCCCAGGGCAAGAGCATTGGGCGTGGCGCTGTCGTCGTAGCGAAAGATGGTGCTTGCCATCGTGGGTCTCCGGGTGTTCGGCTTGCAGGTGCCGCCCCACATGCATGGCGCGGCGGCATCCGCTTTGTGCTTATTTGGCGAGTTGCATCACGAATTTCCCGTCGAAAGTCTCGGCGATCGGGGGAACGTCGGTGATCTGCTTCTTGCCGATCAACACCTTGCCGATCACCGGGCCGCTGCCGTAGAGCGAGGTGGTTGCCGTGGACTTGGTGAAGGTCTTGACCATACCGGCCAACGGGATGTTGAACACGCCGGACATCTGATCCTTCACATCCTTGGCGGATATCCCCATGGCCTTGCCGATGATTGCGTCGGCATCGTCAGGATGGGACTTCATATAGGCCAGACCGTCCAGATAGGCTTGGATGGTGGCCTTGACTTCCTTCGGATGGGTGGCGATGTAGCCCTTGTTGAAGACGAGCACGTCGGTAATAAGCCCCGGGGCATCCTTGGACGAGAACACGACGTGGAATTTCTTGCCGCCTTCCATCGCCACGATTTGCGACAGGCTAGGCTCATAGGTCACGCCGATGGGAATGCCGCCCGAGGCCATGGCGGCGGGTACCTGTTCGGGGGTCATGCTGACGGACTGCACATCTTTCTCTGCCATGCCGTTCTTCAGCAGCGCATAGGACAGCAGGAAGTCCGAGGGTGACAGCGGGTTGTAGCCAATCTTCTGGCCCTTGAACTGGGTGATTTTGGTGATGTCGGTTCTCGCGACGATGGCGTCGGCACCGTTGGAATAGTCAATCGGCATGACCACCTGGAGATGCAGCCCCTTAGAGTCCGATCCGATGACCTGATCGTAGGTGAGCATGCCACCGTCGACGGCATTGCTGGCAATGGCCGAAGGAATCAGCGCAGGATCGTTGAAGTTCTGCAGCTTGGCATCGAGGCCGTGCTTCTTGAAAAGGCCTTTCGCATCGGCAACGTAGAAGGGGCCGTAGCCAATCCAAACGACGGTTCCGATGTTCATGGGCTCATCGGCTTGAGCAACTTGCACGCCCGATAGAGCAACGGAAGTGAAAGCGGCAAGGCTTGCGAGGGTGCGCAAGGCGACTCTGCGGGCGAACGACATGGTTGAGGCTCCGAGGTTGAGGGTTGAAAACGGGCACGGAAGAAAGCGGTGACGACGCTTTTCTCCCGGGCTTTTATCCCTCCGTGGAGCCTCGAAAGGAGGCCGGGCTGCTCTCGGACCAGGCGCTTCACGAAGAAGCCGGAACCCTAGCTGCCCTGTCAAACGCAAAACAACAATTGGCGATCAACCACCAATTCCGTGCCTTCGACTTCAAGCAAGACACGTGCCAGTGTGGTGGTGCGCGAATGTGGGTGGGCAGCTGACTCGACCACAGGCCCAGATCCATGGGGGCGCACGATCGAACGATCGCAAAAGCGCACCAAGTTGTGGCATACCGCGCCGCCTCGGTGTGCATCATTGGAGGGCGGCGACCACGATGCGCATGGTTCGATCCAGCTGCGCTGACCAAGATTTGCATTTTGCATCCACGCTCAACGGTATGGCGGACCCTCAACGGCGCGCAGCACGCTCGCGCTTATTCGTTGATTGCGTCGATGCACGACATCCATGCGCGCACCGCGCCCACCCTGACCTGGTCCGGACGTTGCGATGAGCAGGCCAATCCGCATCCTGGTAAGGGCATGGCAAACTTGTTCGATCGAAGCCCTCCACGGCCCTGCCGAAATCTCATGACGTGTACGCCCGCGAAGGGCGCCAGCAAGGAAGGAGCGACAATCGACGCACAGCGCGCGTGGAGAGAAATCGCATGTCCTACCCGACCAACACCCTTCCTCCGTTTCACTTGGCCTTTCCGGTCCACGATCTTGCCGAAGCGAGACGCTTCTATGGTCAAGTACTGGGTTGCCCGGAAGGACGCAGCTCTTCGGAGTGGGTTGACTTGAATTTCTATGGGCACCAAATTGTCGCGCACTTGGTTCATGGCGAATTCAGGCGCCAGGCTACCAATGTGGTTGACGGGCATCAGGTCCCGGTGCCTCACTTTGGCGCCGTGCTGCCGATGACGCAATGGCAAGAATTGGCTGAGAGGCTTCGTGCCGCGGGTGTGAAGTTTGTCATCGAGCCTACCGTCCGATTTAAGGGCGAGGTCGGCGAGCAGGCCACGATGTTTTTTCTTGATCCATCGGGCAATGCCATTGAGATCAAGGCGTTTGCCAACCTTGACTCGCTGTTTGCAAAATGAGCCGATGGCCACTGGGTTCGCCGTCTTTTCTGGCTAAGGTCGCTCGGCGCGGTGTGGGCCGGTGATGGACACAACACCCAAAATTCGTCAGATCCACTGCACAGCCTGCACCGCTCCTTTGCGAGCCTTGCCGAGTGGGTGGAACTGCCCGCCGGCATGGTGGCGCAGATCATGGGGCACCCGCCAAACGCAACCGCTGAGCGGCACGACATCAATCGCGCGCCAGAGCTACTGGCCGTGTGGCATGGGAAGTATGAGGCGCGGATTTTGGAGCAAGCCGCTATCGAGTTTCAGGCCGCGCAAGCCCTGCCGACACTGCGCCGTGTGCGGTGATTCCCATGTCCCTGCATTGATAGCTGACACGCTACACGCTACAATCGGCCGATGATTCGCACGTTTCGCCATGCCGGGCTTGAAACCTTTTTCAACACGGGAAGCAAGGCGGGCGTTCAGCCGCACCACGAAAAGAAGCTGCGCATCCTGCTGACCGCGCTGGACAACGCCAAAAGCCCGCGCGATATGAATGCGCCAGCATGGCGACTGCACCCGCTCACGGGAGATATGACCGAGCATTGGTCAGTATGGGTGAATGGCAATTGGCGCATTACGTTTCGATTCACGGGCGAAGATGCGGAGCTTGTGGACTATCAGGATTACCACTAGGGGAACGATATGAGCATGATGCACAACCCAGCGCACCCCGGCGAAGTGCTGCGCGAATGGCTGCCCGAGGGGATGACGGTAACGCAGGCCGCCGAAGAATTGCACATTGCCCGCGTGACGCTTTCCAAGGTGCTGAACGGGCAGGCTGGCATTTCCGCAGTCATGGCCCGCCGCCTTGCCGCATGGCTGGGCACTTCGCCCGAATCGTGGCTAGGCATGCAAGCCGCTTGGGACTTGTGGCAAGCCCGCAAGGTGCGCCTGCCGAATATCAAGCCCATGCAACGGGCCGCCTGACAGTTTCGCGCCAGACTTCCGCGACGGCGGGAAAAGCAGGGGCGTTCGCTCGCCACTGGCAGATTGCGGTCGATCCTCTCATAGGGCGATGAACGAGCACGCTCACCGACTCGGGGACTGTAGCCGGGCAGCACAGGGTGGTGCAGCGGATGGTCATAGTGACTTGACCTGAGGAAATCATGCAAATCCTATTTACCATGAGTGGAGCGACGATCCTTCGGTGGACGGGAAGGGTTTGCTCTGCCTACGCTATGCAGTATCAGTCGGGCACAGCAGCCCTTCCGCACGAAGGTGATGTCTCGCTGTTTCTCAAAACATCGTTGAGCACGAAGTGGGCACCGTGCCGAAAATGAGTAGGAATAAAAAAAGCCAGGCACCGCTAAGTGCTTGGCTTTATTAAAGAAATCTTTGTTGCGGGGGCAAGATTTGAACTTGCGACCTTCGGGTTATGAGAGTGATGATGCCGGGTGCGTGCATTTGGCGTTTTTCGGCATAAATCGTCTATAAACAATAGGTTAGTGAAGTCTCTGCTGCGCTGCATGGGCGTCCTTGACGCCGCACTGCGGTGCATTATGCCGATCAATGCCGCTATTTGGTTAAGATTAGCATAAATCAAAAGTTCACATGTTTGACCTTCGGTGTCGTTGTCGACGCGGAGCCTGCCAGTGCTGTCGTCTTCGATATATGGCAGGGCTTTACGCCTGATTCCTGGAAGAGATACAGCCGATGGTCCGGCGCTGAGGGCTTCACTGTGCGCAGAGCTTTATCATCACTATCGTGGCCAAACGTTAATAGTGGACGTGGCTATGTTCACTCGTGAGAATAACCATGCAGCGCGGAGAGACGGGACAATTTGAGGTCGCAAGCACCGCGGGCGAGGTCGTACACGCCTTCATCCCGACACCGTTGCCGCCGGTCCCGCCGCTGGATCTGACCGGGCAGCGACAGAAGCGACTCGAAGCCTCGCTGCTGGCCTGCGGCCGGCTTGACGGCATCGCGGCGATGTTGCCTGATCCGGACCTCTTCCTATACACCTATGTGCGCCGCGAGGCCGTGCTCTCCAGCCAGATCGAAGGAACACAGTCGTCGCTGTCCGACCTGCTGCTGTTCGAGCTGGAGGATGTGCCGGGTGTCCCTCTGGACGACGTGGTCGAGGTTTCCAACTATGTCGCGGCACTCGAGCATGGCCTGACGCGCCTTCGCGGTGGCTTTCCGCTGTCCAATCGGCTGATCCGCGAGGTGCATGAGAAGCTCCTGGCGCGCGGCCGAGGGGCGGACAAGCAGCCAGGCGAATTCCGTCGCAGCCAGAATTGGATCGGCGGAACCCGGCCGGGCAACGCGCTGTTCGTGCCCCCGCCACCCAACCTCGTCGAAGCATGCATGGCCCAGCTCGAGGTCTTCCTCCATGCCGACGATGACGGCTTGCCTACGCTGGTACGGGCGGCATTGGCGCATGTGCAGTTCGAAACCATCCACCCCTTTCTCGACGGCAACGGGCGGGTTGGACGTCTGCTGATCGCCTTGATTCTGTTCGAGTCGAACGTCCTGCGACAGCCGCTGCTGTACCTGTCGCTGTTTTTCAAGCAGCATCGCGAGGAGTATTACCGCTTGCTGGGCCTCGTACGCACGTCCGGCGACTGGGAGTCGTGGCTCGACTTCTTCCTGGATGGGGTGGCACAGACCGCTGGCCAAGCCGTCGAGACCGCGCACCGGCTGCTGGCTCTGTTTCGCGACGATGCTGCTCGTGTGCAGGACCTCGGTCGGGCCGCTGCGAGCGCGTTACGTGTGTTCGACGCGTTGCGTGCACGACCCCTGAGCAGCATCGGCACCATCGTCGAGCGCACGGGTGCGGCCTATCCCACCGTCGCTCGGGCCGTTGAGTCCCTTGAAACTCTTGGCATCGTTCGCGAAGTGACTGGTCGCAAGCGCGAGCGCGTGTTCGGCTACACGCACTATCTGGACATCCTCAACGAAGGCGCTGAACCCTTGTGATGTTCTAGCGCCGTCACATCTCCGATGACCTTCACTCTCGGCTCCTAGTCATGCAACCGCAAAGCCACGAAAGAGGCAGTGCGATCAAACTCGGCGCGCGTCGCTTTCGATGGGAGATCGTCAGACTCAGCGCAATTCGGGGTCTCCACCAGGCGATTCCAAACGACGTGGCCGCCGGCTATCCTGGTACAGAGGATGATGTGCTGGCATTGACCACAGATGGAATCAGCCTTCTATTGCATCTGCATCCCCTGATCTTGCAGCAGGCCGGAAAGAGGGTGAGCAAGGGCTTCGTTGTCATTGGTGGGTTGAACACGTGGCAAGCCCTTCAGCCGTGGCATGCGGCCAGGATGCGGCTTGAGTCGATCGAGTCCAGCCGCCTCAGTGATCAAGAGTGCGTCGCCACCCAGCAGATTTCTACACCCAACGCGGGCAAAGATCGATCACGCGCCGCTTGTTCCGTGCTCGAACCGCTCATCGAAGAAGTTCCGGCGCTCGTCATATCCAGCAAACTCGACGACGATGACATCGCTCGGTTGGCCCTCGCCGAGCGATGGCTCTTGGCCGCCAGTGTTGCACCCAAGCGGAGGATCGGCCGTGAATTGACCGCTCTTCATGGGCAAGCAAAGACACTGGGCCTTATCGACGAACTCACACCGCAGCTGCGGACTTTTACGGCATTGGCCCGCGTATTGGGTGTGACGACCCAGGGCCTACGGAAACAGCGCAGCGATGTAGACAGCAGCGACGATGGTGCAGACGCCTGAGACAGAACCCGCGAGCCGAGCCACGGGCGCGATCGAGCGGTTGTCCCGGTTGTGTGGCCACGATGCGGACGTCAATGCATTGCTGGAATGGATTGAGCCGCCCGCATCGGCACAAGCGTTGCCACTGGTCCTCGAGGGCCTGCGCGATCTGTTGCCAGTCATGCGCGATCTTGCAGCGGACAAGCCGGACTTGTTCGACGTTGTTGACAACGCGAAATTCGATGCGCTGAGAAGTGGCCTCGAAGAAATTGCCCCTGTCCTTCGCAACCTCCCAGCAGAGCTGGAACTGGCTGAAGTCCGTCCATCGCCTCGGCGCCCCAAGCAACCGTTCCGCGGGGTGATGTCAGGGTATCCCTTGTATACCCTGATCGGGACATGGCGGCATTTTGAAGCACGCGATGCCAAAGCCAAGACCATGCGGCCCGCCCTGGCTGCCATTGTCTTGTTTGCGAAGGTGCGCAGTGTCATGCAGCACGGGGCTGACGATGGCGCGACTCCCCTGTATGCCGGAGCCAAGGCTGCACGGCAAATGCTCGAAAGTGCAGCGATCCCCGAATCGTGGAGCATGTCGTTATCTGGCCTGATTGACGGCATTCGCGGGAGCGAAGCACAGTACCGCAGTGTCGCGGACGAGGGTGTACGCCATGCAGAACTGCGACGCCTGGTCGAGCCAGTTCTAAGAGCTCGCGGCCTGATCGCCGAGCGGCCTCCCAATGGCGCGCCCGAAGACCACGTCGTCGTCATCGAGCTGCAGCAGGCGCTGCCGACGGATCGCATTGACGTGCAGCGGGAGCTCCGCCTCCACACCAGCACCAAGGACGATCTCGAACGGGATGGGCTGACCCCGGGTGAGTTCGACACGGCGGAGGAGTACATCGAGTGGACTGAGTATGGGGAGGACTGGGATGCCGAGGCGAGCCCTGCAGGGATCGAGTTAGAGCCATTGGAGCGGAGTCTCGCGGAGCAGGTCATTCGAGCCCGGAGTCTGATTGGGCGGCGCGAACGGGCCGCCCAGCTGCTCGCCTGCGACTGGATACGCCCGGCTGACGTTGAGATCGCAGCGCTGTGGGCGACTCTGAAGCTTCGGCCGACAGCAAGCCCTGACGATCAGGAACGGGAAATCAGAGCACTGCTGCCGTGACATTGTGGACGGGCAGGCCGGTTCAGGAGGTCGCAAGGATGCAGATCATCAACCGGCGTGAAAAGGCGCCGAGCAGTGGTCGGCAGGCCTGTTGATGTGGGCCATCGATACCCGCGATCTGGCCGCCTCGGTGCTGCGTCCAGTCGGCCAACCCAAGCATCGCGGCATCGACCTTGGCCAGGCCTTGCCAACCGTTGACCGTATCACGCTCGATGTGGATGAGCTCCTCGGTGACTTTCTCGTCGTCTTGCCCAATGCGGCTTCGCTGGCTTCGTCTGAGCGGGTTCGAGCGGCCATGGCGTTCGCCACGCCGACGAAGACCTTGATCGAAGCAGCGCGGAGTTGGGTACGCGAGCACGCAAAGCAGGAGCACGGTCGCCTCACCTTGGCGATGGTCGAGACGTGGATGTTCAGATGCATCGTTGAGCACCGTCGCGACCATGCACTCGCCAGTTTGTTGACGGGGAGGCCGCATCAACTTGCCGACACCGGTTTGCATTACCTCTGCGTCAGTGCAGACGAGGCCGCGCAATGGCTTCGCGCTGAACAGCGGCAGAGGTTGGCCGAATTGAGTCGGGCGGCGCTCCCCATTCCTATGCCATCGCCGAGGACAGAGAAATCCGGGCGCAGATCGGTAAAGCGGTGACCACAGTCGTTGGTGCACGGGTTGTGCCCCGACTCGAAGTGATCCATCGCATGGTTCGGTCACTGCGGAAGGAACTGGATTTGCAACGGGGCATGCCGATGGCCAGCGATGCCGCTTGAAATTGCACAACGCCTACACGCAGTATGTGCATGCGATGCTTCGTTTTGCCCTTGGGATGCGTGACGTGGGACAACCGTTGCCCAATTGGGAGCGCATCGACACGAAGAACATGGTCGTGCTGCTGAGCGACAAGGATGATGTGGCCAGCACGGCCACACGAATCGCGCCGCTTTGCCCCACCCTTTCCCGGCAGCTCCAGCTTTACGCGAAGCACTGGCGCGCGACTTGGGCGAAGTTGCTCTCACACTCATGCGATAGCCTGCCTCCGGTGTTGTTCTACCTTTTGCGCAAGGCTCGCATGTCCAGGTGATCGAGCGCCCCACTGCGGAGATGCGGCAGCAATTCAAGCTTCTAACGGGCTACGGTCTGCCGCTGAATTCAAGTCGCCACTGGCTGCGGACGCGCCTCGCACAGGAGGGCGTGCCAGGCGAGATGATCGAAGCTTTCATGGGGCACTGGCAGCGAGGCGCTGAGCCGTGGGGACGGTATAGCGCTCTGCCTGCGCGGGTGGTGACCGAGACCTTGCGCCCAACGTTGGAAAAACTCGTGTGCGAGGCGGGTTTCAGCGCGCTAAGAGGCTGGGCATGACAGGGTCCGCTTGGGGTGGTTTCGACATCGATCCCATTGCTGTTTCAGGGGCAGCCTCAGACATTCGGCGCCGGCGAGAGGCCAGCGAAACCCGGCGCGTTGACGTGCAAAGCACGGTGCGTGCATGGATCGAAGATGGGGGACATCGTTCCTGGCTCGAGGGCAGATGGGCCTTACCGTAGACGCGCAACATGTCAAGGCGCTGCGCGCGAAGATTGACCTGGTCTA